>JBBSOU010000057.1:0-22297 GCA_038259445.1 Lysobacterales bacterium
AACGCGGGCGGTGCGAGCCGGATCAAGTGGACGCATGCACAGCGTCATCGGTTCCCCGAGGCCACCGCGGAGCGGTATGGCGGGACCACCGTCCGATCTTTATACCAGCGGCCCCAAAACCGCGCCATACAAGCGTGTTTGAGGGTTTACGCAATCAGGTAACGCACGAGGAGTCAATGATGAACTCGCAGATCAGCGACAAAAACCCGAACCCGCGATGCACGCAGCGAGGATCGGGCGCCTGCATCGCGCCGACGCCTGACCGTGCGGTTCCATGGGGCTGACGCCGCCGCTACGACCCGTTGCAGCGACGTCGTCGGGTCGCACACTGGCGCGCAGCTAGGCGGCATCCGCTCAGTGCGGGCGAACCGGCGCTTCGTCCGGGCGGCCTTCGCGCGGCGTGTCGATCTTTCCCTGTGTCGTGGGTTCAGCGCCGACTGTCGGGATGACCGGTCGCTCGAGAGCGATGTCGAGTACCTCGTCGATCCACTTCACCGGGCGGATCTGCAGGGACTCGGTGACGTTCTTCGGTATGTCCGCAAGATCCTTGCGGTTGTCCTCGGGAATGATGACGATGCCGACACCGCCACGATGCGCCGCGAGCAGCTTTTCCTTGAGGCCACCGATCGGCAGCACGCGACCGCGCAGTGTGATCTCGCCGGTCATCGCGACGTTCGAGCGAACCGGAATGCGCGTCAGTGCCGAAACCAGCGCCGTGCACATGGCAATGCCGGCACTCGGACCGTCCTTCGGCGTCGCACCTTCCGGCACATGAATGTGCACATCGACCTTCTGGTGGAACTCGGGGTCGACGCCGAGACGATCAACGCGTGCGCGCACCACGCTCAGTGCGGCCTGGATCGACTCCTGCATGACGTCGCCGAGTTGGCCCGTATGCAGCAGCTTGCCCTTGCCCGGTACCGTGGTCGCCTCGATGCTGAGCAGGTCGCCGCCGACCTCAGTCCAGGCAAGTCCGGTAACGAGACCGATCTCGTTCTGCTGCTCGGCCAAACCGAAGGTGAACTTGCGCACGCCGAGGTAATCGTCGAGATTCTTCTCGTTGACCGCTGCCTTGCCGAGCTTCTTCGCTTTCTTCACCGGCGCCTGTTCGGCCAGCTTCGGCTTCGCCGCCTTGGCCTTGCGCTTGTCGGCAGCACTCGGTGACTGGAGGCTCAACTCCTTGACCACCTTGCGGCAGATCTTCGAGATTTCACGCTCGAGGTTGCGCACGCCGGACTCACGCGTGTAGTAGCGGATGACACCGCGGATCGCGCTCTCGGCAATCGACAGTTCGTTTTCCTTGAGGCCGTTCGCCTTGAGTTGCTTCGGCACCAGATAGCGCAGCGCGATACTGACCTTTTCGTCCTCGGTGTAGCCGGGGATGCGGATCACTTCCATGCGATCAAGCAAGGGGCCTGGAATGTTCAGCGAGTTGGCCGTGGCAATCCACATCACTTCGCTGAGGTCGAAGTCGACTTCGAGATAGTGATCGGCGAACGCGTTGTTCTGTTCGGGATCGAGCACCTCGAGCAACGCCGACGACGGATCGCCGCGGAAGTCCATCGACATCTTGTCGATCTCGTCGAGCACGAACAGCGGATTGCGCGTGCCGGCCTTGGACATGTTCTGGATGATGCGTCCCGGCATCGAGCCGATATAGGTGCGGCGATGCCCGCGGATCTCGGCCTCGTCGCGCACGCCGCCGAGCGACATGCGCACGAACTTGCGGTTGGTTGCCTTGGCGATCGATTGACCGAGCGAGGTCTTGCCCACACCGGGCGGCCCGACGAGACAGAGGATCGGACCCTTCATCTTGTGCACGCGCTGCTGCACAGCCAGATATTCGAGGATGCGATCCTTGACCTTCTCGAGTCCGAAATGATCGGCGTCGAGCACGTCCTGGGCCAGATGCAGGTCCTTGCGCACCTTGGTGCGCTTCTTCCACGGCGCGCCGACCATCCAGTCGATGTAGTTGCGCACGACGGTCGCCTCGGCCGACATCGGCGACATCTGCTTGAGCTTGTTGAGTTCGGCACGCGCCTTGGCCAGCGTCGGCTTCGGCATGCCCGCAGCCTCGATCTTGCGCGACAGCTCCTCAAGTTCATTCGGCGCATCCTCGGCGTCGCCGAGTTCCTTCTGGATCGCCTTCATCTGCTCGTTGAGGTAGTACTCGCGCTGGCTCTTCTCCATCTGCGACTTGACCCGTCCGCGGATGCGCTTCTCGATCTGCTGAACATCGATCTCGCCGTCGACGAGCGCAATCAGGCGCTCGAGACGATCAGCGACATCCGGTGTTTCGAGCACCTGCTGCTTGTCCTGCAAGCGCACCGACAGGTGCGCACCGATCGTGTCGGCGAGCCGCGACGCGTCATCGAGACCAGCAAGCGTGGCCATCAGTTCGGGTGGAATCTTGCGCGAGAGCTTGACCAGTTGCTCGAACAGCGACACCAGCGATCGCGATATGACGTCGACTTCGCGCTCGGTGCGCGTGTACGCCGGTTCGAGCGTGCGTGCGCGTCCGGTCAGCAGACCGTCGCGTTCTCCGTAGCCCGTGATCTCGGCGCGCGCGGTGCCCTCGACGAGCACCTTGATCGTGCCATCGGGGAGCTTGAGCAATTGCAGCACCGACGCCATCGTGCCGATCGTGTACAGGTCGGCGGCCAGCGGCTCGTCGACATCGGGACTGCGCTGCGCGACCAGCAGGATCTGCTTGTCGCCTTCCATTGCTGCATCGAGCGCGCGCACCGACTTCTCGCGACCGACGAAAAGCGGAATGACCATGTGCGGAAACACGACGACATCGCGCAATGGAAGGATCGGCAGTTCGACCGTGTCGTCGCGTGACACCGGCGTGGCTTTGGTCGGTTTTTCCATCATCAGGATCCTGCGCTGCGTAAGGCCCAAACTCAAACGGCAGCGTGAAGGCACGCTGCCGTCTTGTCACGTGCGGGCAGCCTTCGCCCATTGCAAGTGAAACCACGCGCAGCCTGCTACTCGGCGGCCGCCCGTGTCTGCATGTTGCCCTGATAGATCAGGTAAGGCTCGGCCTGCCCATTGATGACCGCTTCATCGACGACAACCTTGCTCACGTGTTCGAGAGACGGCAGGTCGAACATCGTATCGAGCAGAACCTGCTCGAGGATCGTTCGCAGTCCGCGCGCGCCGGTCTTGCGGCTCAATGCCTTGTGCGCCACCGCGATCAACGCCTCGGGACGGAACTCGAGTTCGACGCCCTCCATGTCGAAAAGACGCTTGAACTGTTTGGTGATCGCGTTCTTCGGCTCGGTGAGGATCTTCACCAGGGCCTGCTCGTCGAGCTCTTCGAGCGTGGCGACGACCGGCAACCGGCCGACGAACTCGGGAATGAGGCCGAACTTGATCAGGTCACCGGGCTGCACGTCGCCGAGCAGCTTGCCGGTGTCGGCCTTCTTGGCTGCGCTGCGCACCTCGGCAGAGAATCCGATGCCGGTCGACTCCGAGCGCTGCTGGATGATCTTCTCGAGGCCGGAAAACGCTCCGCCGACGATGAACAGCACATTCTTCGTGTCGACCTGCAGGAATTCCTGCTGTGGATGCTTGCGACCACCCTGCGGCGGGACCGACGCAACCGTGCCTTCGATCAACTTGAGCAACGCCTGCTGCACGCCTTCGCCGGAGACGTCGCGCGTGATCGAAGGGTTCTCGCTCTTGCGCGAAATCTTGTCGATCTCATCGATGTAGACGATGCCGCTCTGCGCCTTCTCGACGTCGTAGTCGCACTTCTGCAGCAGTTTCTGGATGATGTTCTCGACATCTTCGCCGACGTAACCGGCCTCGGTCAGCGTGGTCGCATCCGCGATCGTGAACGGCACATTGAGCAGGCGCGCCAGCGTCTCCGCGAGCAGTGTCTTGCCGGAACCGGTCGGGCCGACCAGCAGGATGTTCGACTTGGCGAGTTCGATCTCGTCACTGCGCGTACGCGATTCGAGACGCTTGTAGTGATTGTAGACCGCGACCGCCAGCACCTTCTTGGCTCGGCTCTGGCCGATCACGTACTGGTCGAGGACATCGAGGATCTCTTTCGGCTTGGGCAGATGGCTGCGCGCCGACGCGGCCTTCTCCTCGAGTTCCTCGCGGATGATGTCGTTGCACAGCTCGACGCATTCATCACAGATGAACACGGACGGTCCCGCGATGAGCTTGCGGACTTCATGCTGGCTTTTGCCGCAGAAAGAGCAGTAAAGGATCTTTCCGCCGTCGCCCGATCGGCTTTGTCGCTCGTCTGTCATGACCCGCCTCGGGTGTTGTCATCGTGATGCCACGCGAGCATAGCATAGCCCGCCACCGTTCCCGACCGCAGGGGTCCTGGCACGATGGCGAGGTACTGGCACGGCGCGGAGGGAGTGCTCAATCGGCGCGAACGGTCTCGTGCGCGCGCTTGTCGAGCACTTCGTCGATCAGGCCGTAGGCCTTGGCGTCGACCGCGTTGAAAAAGAGGTCGCGCTCGACGTCGCGCTCGATGCGCTCGAGCGGCTGCCCCGTATTGGCGGCCAGCTCCTCGTTCAGTCGACGACGCAAGTAGAGGATTTCCTTGGCCATGATCTCGATGTCGGTGGCCTGCCCCTGCGCGCCGCCGGACGGCTGGTGGATCATCACGCGCGAGTTCGGCAGCGCGAAGCGCTTGCCTTTGGCGCCGGCCGTGAGCAGGAACGCGCCCATGCTGGCAGCCTGACCGATCACCATCGTGCTGACGTCGGGCTTGAGGAAACGCATCGTGTCGTAGATGGCGAGGCCGGCCGAAACCGAGCCGCCAGGGCTGTTGATGTAGAGATTGATGTCCTTGTCCGGATTCTCCGATTCGAGGAACAGCAACTGCGCGACGACGACATTGGCCACGTAGTCGTCGACGGGGCCGACGAGGAACACCACGCGCTCCTTGAGCAATCGCGAATAGATGTCGTAGGCACGCTCACCGCGCGAGGTCTGTTCGACCACCATCGGCACGAGGTTGAGACCCTGGATCGGTGTATGGCTGGACATGCGATTCTCCGGTGTTGCCGACGCTCAGGCGCCTGGCCGCATCACATCATTGAAACTCAACGGCTGCTCGGTCACCTTCGCGTTCGCTGCGATCCAGTCGACCACCTGATCTTCGAGAACGCGGTTCTGCAGCCCGTTCATCATCTGGGGATCCTTGGTATAAAGTTCAACGACCTGCTCCGGATCCTCGTAGGTCGATGCGATTGCCGACAAGGCATCGGCGACGCGCCGCGAGTCGAGGCGGATCTGGTTCTGCCGTGCAATCTCGCCGATCAGCAGGCCACCGGCAACACGGCGGCGAGCCGAGGCGAGGAACGGTTCGTGCGCGACTGCCTGCTTGCTCTCGCCAGCCGACTGACGCGCCAGTTCGCGTGCCTCGTTCTCGATCATGCCCTGTGGCAACTCGAGCGATGCGTTGGCGTCGACGAGCTTTTCCACTGTCGCGGCCTTCAGCCGCGCGCTCAGTGCCGCAGTGAGCTCGCGCTCGAGATTGGCACGCACGTCGTCCCGGAACTGCGCGACGCCTCCTTCAGTGACGCCGAACATCGCGATGAACGCGTCGTCGAGCTCAGGAACCTTCGGCTCCTGCACCCGCACGATGCGAAACGTCGATTGCGCGGTCTTGTCGGCCAGTCCGGCGATGCGGAAGTCAGCCGGATACGCGAGCTCGGCATCGAACGCGTCGTCCGCAACCTTGCCGAGGAGCAGGTCCTCGAGCTCACTGAAAAGCGCGTTCGAGCCGACGATGGTTCCAACCCGATCGGTTCCGGTTTCCGGGTAGCGGAAGTCCGCCGCCTGGGCGGAAAACTCGAACAGCACCATGTCGTCCTTCTGCGCGGCACGCTCGACCGGATTCCAGGCGCGGCGCTGCTGGCGCAGCGTCTCGATCATGGTGTCGATGTCGGCGTCTTCGACGCTGGCCACGGGACGCGAAATCTCGAGCCCGCTGACGTCGACGGCGCCAATCTCGGGCATCACCTCGAACGTCGCCACATATTCGATCTCGCCATTTTCGGGCTTGCCACTGGTCGCTATCGAAGGCTGCATGGCCGGCCGCAGCTTTTCGGTGTTCACGGCTTCCTGGAACGTCGAACTGATGAGTTCGGACAGTGCCTCGCCACGGATCTGCGCGCCGTAGCGCTGCTCGATCACGCGCGTCGGTACCTTGCCCGGACGGAACCCCTTCAGGCGCGCGCTGCGGCCCATTTCCTGGACCCTGTTGCGAACCGTGTCCTCCAGGCGAGTGGCCGGGATACGGACTGTCAGCTTGCGTCCGAGACTGCCGACGCTTTCAACCGAAACTTGCATGGATGCTCCTTGGAACTGCTTGATGTCCGGCGCGGAGCCGGAGTTGGACAGCCGACAATGATAATGCATTGTGCGATGGTTTCGCAGTGTCACCTGGTCGGGCGGTGACACACCGGAGTGCCGCTGCGGCTGGTGCGGCACTGCGCTGCGGGCGCGAAAGCTGCGGTGGGTCGCGGAGCAGTCGACCGCTGCGCCTGACGGACTCGACCGACGTACACACGGTAATGGCGGGCCAGCTGGAACTGCACTGCGGAGCGACCCGGTCGATGACTGGTTTCGCGGGTTCCAACTTCGGCTGTGCTGTTGGTGCGAACGGAGAGAATCGAACTCTCAAGGGTTGCCCCACTGGAACCTAAATCCAGCGCGTCTACCAATTTCGCCACGTTCGCGTCGGTCTGTCTCGGCGGCAGAGACCGCCGGGTTTGCGGCGACGGGTCGCTCGACGCGCCCTCGCCCGCTGCTGTTTGGTGGGCCGTGAAGGATTCGAACCTTCGACCTATTGATTAAGAGTCAACTGCTCTACCAACTGAGCTAACGGCCCAAACAGCCAAAAAGTCTAGCAAATCACCGACGCGTCATGCACCGCCACGAAACTGTCGGCGGGAAAATGGGGTGAGCGAGGGGACTCGAACCCCCGACATCCGGAATCACAATCCGGGACTCTAACCAACTGAGCTACGCCCACCACTG
The DNA here is from genome assembly GCA_038259445.1 of Lysobacterales bacterium. Classification (GTDB taxonomy): domain Bacteria; phylum Pseudomonadota; class Gammaproteobacteria; order Xanthomonadales; family Rhodanobacteraceae; genus Dokdonella. Next base: position 7,018 of record JBBSOU010000057.1, read on the forward strand.
GAAAAAATCTTGCTTCTCGCCGGATGCGCGCAGCGACGCCACGCATCCTCTCACATAATCTCCGCTTGCCACGTGCAGATCGAAACTGGCGCGCCCGACAGGAATCGAACCTGCAACCGTCGGCTTAGAAGGCCGATGCTCTATCCGGTTGAGCTACGGGCGCATGTCAACCGGATTGTCGCAGGAATGGACCCGCTGTCATGAATCGCCGCCAATGCGCCTGCTACTTCGATCTCGCGGCACGTCGGGAATTGGTCGGGGTAGAGGGATTCGAACCCCCGACATCCTGCTCCCAAAGCAGGCGCGCTACCAGACTGCGCTATACCCCGCCGCTGATGAAACATCGAGCAACCCTGACCGGCAGTGACCGCCGGAAAGGCGCCGAATGGTAATGTCGTGCGACGGGTACGTCAACGAAAACCATGCGGCCGTGGCGTGGCACCCAACTACTTCGTGGACAATTGCGCGAGTTCGGCGTCGACTTCGCGGCGCAGCCAGGCCGGTGTCTCGGCGTCCTCCTGCTGAATCGTCAGGTAGCCTCGGAACTGTGTGGGTGGCATGCGCTCGCGCAGCGATCGCAATGCCGATTTCACGCCGTCGCGAGCCGTTGCACTGTAGCTGTCGAGCGCGAGCGCTGCGCTGAAGGCGTACATGGCATCCTCGGCATAACCCCCGGCGAGATACTCCGAACCATCGCGCAGATGGCGCTCGAGCGCGACTTTCTGCTCGGCCGGAAGCGCCGACACGGTGAGCGAACTGCGCACCGGATCGGCAACGAACCACGCCAGCACCGCCGCCGCGGTGAGGCTCGCGGCAGCGACCGAAACGATCCTTCGCCAGTCCCGTGCTTGGTAGGCTCGCAGGAAGTCGGCGGCATTGCCGAAGCGCTCGGCACGCGTGAAAGCGAGCGACTTGCGCAGCGCATGCCATTGCACGCGCGTGCAGTTGACCGGCCGTGCCGGCCGCATGCGGTCGTTGCGTGCCTGGTCGGCGCGCACGTGATTGAACGGGTGCGCGCCGGCGTGCAGTGCATAAAGGATGCAGCCGAGCGCGTAAACGTCGTCCGATGGCGTCGGTCGCTGTCGCTCGAGCATCTCCGGGCTCGCGTAATCGATCGTCAGCGCAAACAGATCGTCGGCGTCGAACACCGTGTCGTACTCGGCACGGCGGGCGATGCCGAAATCGAGAATCTTCAGGTCGCCGTTGGCATCGAGCATCATGTTCGACGGTTTCAGATCGGCATGCGACACGTCGCGCTCGTGCGCGTAGCTCATGCCGGAAAGCATTCCGTGCGCGATGTGCGCGCGTTCGCTGCCCGTCAACGGCGCGCTGGTGGCATCGCGCAGGCGCTTGTGCAAGGGATCGCCCTGCACCACTTCCATGGTCAGAAACACGAGCGCGCCATCACGATCGAAATCGAACACCTTGACGATGTTCGGATGGTTGAGACGCTGCGCATTCTTCGCTTCGCGCTGCAATGCCACGAACGCTCGTTCGAAGCCGATCAGCGCGCCGGAAATGAACTTGATGGCGACGTAGGGATCGGGATCGAGTGCCTCGACCTTGCGCAAGTCTCGCGCCCTGAAAACGGCACCCATGCCACCGCGACCGAGCTCGTCGATGAGCTCGAACCGGTCCTTGACGAGCTCGCCCACGTCCGGCAGTTCGCTGCGTCCGGCGGCGCTGCCGGCGGTGCGCGCGGAAGAGGGCGATGACGAGGCACCGGTGCGCGGACCAGGCATCTGGATGACCGGCGCAGCCGGCGCGGAAATGGATGTCGCCATCAGTGGCGATGGTGCCGGCGGCAGGGCGTGCGGGACCGAGACGGCGGTGACGCGGCTGCCGCCTTCGGGCGGAACGGATTGCGTCGGTGTAGCGGGCGTCAGCACGCGTGTCGCCGGCGCCGTTTCAGGCGCCTCCGGTTCGCTCAACGGAACGGTTGGTGCATTGGCCTGGTCGAGCACCAGTGTCGCCGCGTCCGCTGGCCGCGAGGCGTCTGGCGACGGCGCTCGTTCGCCCATCGCACGGCGACCCGGCATCAGCGAGGTCTTCGTCTCGTCAGAGGCCTCTTCGCCGCGCTTCGTCTTGGGCACGATGAGGGTTGGCTGCTCGTCGTCACCCGGCTTCGCTGTGTTCATGCGGCGCTATCCTTCAGAGCGGCACGCGCACGTCGAAGCGCAGTGCCCGACGGTCCCAGTCCGAGAAACCGAACATCTGCAGATAGCCCACGTTGAAATCGACCGTGCGTGTGCCGATCGGGCGGCTGAAGCCGAGGCCGAGTTCGCCGGTCGCGTAACGCCTGTCCGGCTCGTTCATGGTCAGCGACACGGGCGTGCTGCCGCCGTCGATGTTCGGCAGCGCGAACTCGGCGAGCAAGTCCTTGGAAGGACCACTGTCGAAAAAGAAGAACGCGCGTCCATATGGGCGGAATGCGCCAACCGAGGTCGCCCAGCTGCGATCGACGTAGGCACCCGCCGAGAACGATCGACTGCTCCCATCACGTTCGAGATAGCGCAGGTTGAATGCGGACGGTCCGGACTCGCTGAATGCTGAATAGTTCGTGCGCATGAAGGCCAGCTGCGCCTGAGGCGCAATGGTCCACGCATCACGCATGAGCGTCCAGGTCACACCGACGCTGCCGCCTTTCTGCTCGACGTCGGTGTCGCCGGCGGCAATATCTCGACCGAGCGAGACGATGCCGGTGCCGGCCGCATCAAGCGCCAGCAATTCGATCACGCGCCGCTGCGCAAAGTCGGTGCGCATTGTGTACAGCGCCGCATCGAAACCGAGGCCGTTCGGCAAACTGTAACCGCCATACAGATGTGCGGATCGCGAATCGCCTTCCAGCGAACCCTGATCGTTGCTGTAATCGCCATCGAAGCGCGAGAAGCCGAGCGCGGCGCCGGCAAAAAAGCGATCGGTGAAGCGGTAATCGACACCGCTGGTCACCTCCCATGTATCGGAATCAAACCCGGAATTGGCGCCACGACGGTCGCGCTCGCCCGCCCCGAGGGTGCCATTGATCCAGAGTCCGAGCCGGGTCCCGCCGAGCAAGGTGCGGCGCTCTTCGTTCTCTGCTGACTGTTCGTCATCAACGCGCAGCAGCATCGGCAACATGCCGATCGACAGCGGCATGCCGTTGTGGAGCATGACCAGACCGTCAGTGCTGAGGCCTTCGCTTGCAGCGCCGGCGCGCAGCGCTGCGAGACGCTGGGCGACGTTGTCGACCTGTCCACTGGCGATGCGCGGCGCGACGAATGCGAGCGACGTGGTCTCATCCGGAGCTATCGCGAGCAGGTTGTTCTCGATGACGATAATTGCTGCATCACGTTGTCCGGCAGGCGTATCGGGTTCGGCCAGCAGCCGCGCTGCGCGCAGCGTAGACGCGCAACCGGCGCTACTCGCGCCGCCACCGCTCGGCGCACAGAACTCGGACGCTGAAGCGCTGACCTGAGCCGCGGCAGGATCGAGTCCAGGCACCTGGCCGGTGCCGTCTTCGATCGTCACATCCGGGGCAATCGTGACCCTGACGAGTGGCTCGCTGCTGCCCGCTATCGCGCCGACGATCGGCGAGCCAGTCGCCGTCATGCCCTGAAAAGAACCATCGCGGCGTACGATCGAGAAGGCGCTGGTTGACGACCCGGCGTTGGAATTGTCGAGGACTTCGATGCGGACAACCGCGGCGACCGGCGCGCCCGGCCCGGGACCGGCCAGACCTGCAGTCAGATCGAGTACGGCAACGCCGGCGGTAGCGATGAAATCCGTGCCGGCCACCGCAGTGCCTGCCTGCGCATCGAACGGGATCAGCGCACTGCCATTCATCGACGAGCACGTGAGGCTCACGTCGATGACAATCTCGCGCACGCTGTCGACGCCACGCTGCAGTTCGATGCTCGCACCATCACGCGATTCGACAACGAATGCGAACGCGACGCTCTGGTCGGCGCAAGCGGCTTTCGCCGAATTGCCGATCTTCGCCTGGCTCACATAGCTGGTCGCCTGCCCGCTCTTGCGCACGACAACCACTTGCTGGGCTGCCATTGCCGGCAGCGGAGCGAGCAGCGCAAGCAGCATGGCAAATGCAATGGTGTGCTGCATGGCCCTGATTGGCGTTGTGCGGTAGAGGTTGCAGATCATGGCGCGTCCCCGGCCGACAGTTCGATTGTATTGTTCGTGGGCACGATATCTCCGGCCGCCACCGCGGTCAGTGTAGCTGTGGTTCCGGCGTTGAGGGCAACGAACAGCGTGACTGCCGTGTTCGCCGGCAACAGGGCGATCGTGCATTGGCTACCCGAACAACTCGCACCTTGCGACTGCGGCGGGCTCGGACAGCTCACGTGGACCTGTCCGAGCGGGCCAGGCGTGGCCGTGCAACCGCTCGAATAAAGTGCGAACAAGCGTCGCGACGCCACTGGCGACAGCGAAAGCATTATGTTGCTGGCCACTGAGGGTTCCAGATTGACGACATCGATCAGCGTTCCGGCAATGCCAGCGGCCGAAAACGGACGCGCATTGCGCAACGTGATGTCGACCGCGGCGCTGACCGGGTGAACGACCGAACACGGCGAACAAGCGGCGCCGTCGCCGCCGTCCACCGTGATCGTGTTGAGCACGCGCCCGGACTCGTCCGGTCCGCTGACATCCGCACTGATCGTCACCGTGCGCTGTCCGGTGAATCCGGAAGCAACCGAACACACGAGCGTACTGCCGGGCGCCGGCGTCGTGGCGTTGCACGAAATACCCGCGCCGGTCGATACGACCGTGTTTGAGATGTTCGACGGCAGCTCGTCGATCACCGTCAATGCTGTCGTTGCGGCGCCCCCGATATTGTTCGCACGCAGCGTCCAGGTGACACGCTGACCGGCACTCAGCGTGACTCCCGCAGCCGGGTTGGCGGTCTTGCTGACGGTGATGTCGGCAGCATTCGGCTGTGTCTGAACCGGCAACGCGCGTGCGGCACTGCAGCTGGCGGGATTGCACGAGACTCCCTGCGCCGGGATGAGCGACGCAACGTTGGTGATCGTCCCGCTTGCCGTGGCCGACACGTTCGCCTGCACAACGTAAACCAGCGTCGATGCCGGCGGCAATGTGACCGACTGGCTGATCGAACCACTACCCGATGCTTCCGGACAGACTGCCGAGCCGGTTGACTGGCAGGTCCATGCGAACGAAGTCAGATCGACAGGAATCACATCCGACAACAGCGAAGGGCCCGCGCCGATGGTGCCAACGTTGGCGACAGTCACCGTGTATTGCACATTTCCGCCGGGAACCAGAGAGGCGCGATCGGCCGCCTTGGCTATCGCGAGCACTGCTTGCCCGGCCGCAACGGTCGGCAAGGACAGCACGGATGTACAGGAGGCCGGGATGCATGTCGCCGCTGCCGGTGGCGTCACGATCGCACTGTTGACGACCATCGCAGGCGGTGAGGCCGCGATCACGGCGGTGATGACATAGGTCAGCGTCGCGCCGGCCGGAACCAGCGCAAGGCTGTGGTTGATCGCGCCAATGCCGGATGCGTTCGGGCAATTGGCCCCTGCGCTCGCTGCACAGGTCCAGACGAACGCCTCGATGCCAGCAGGTATCGGATTCTCAAGCACGGTCAGGCCGGCGTCAGCCGTGCCGCTGTTGACCAGCACGATCGTGTAGTCGACGGTTTCGCCCGGCACCATTTCGGGGGCATTGGCCGACTGCGCCAGTTCGAGCACGGCCGCTCCGACAACGCCGGAAGGCACCGACGACGTCGCCGTGCACACGGCGAACTGGCAGGTCGCGCCATCAGCAGGAACAAGCGTGACGACGTTGTTGACGATCGGTGGCGGCGTCGCCGATACCGTCCCGGTGGCGGTAAACAGCAGCCGCCCCGAGCGCACCGGAAAATCAGGCCCATCGATTTCGTACACGGCAAAACTCGGCAGATTGAGGTTAATCGCACCTGCCCCGCTCGGCGCCGGACATTCCGGACCCTGGCAGGTCCAGGACATGGCGTCGATTCCCGCCGGCACCGGATCGCTGATCTGCAGGTTGCTCGCCGGCAACGCACCGAGATTGGTCACGTCGATGGTCCAGACGATGGGGGAACCCGGCGTGGTCATTGCGACATCCGCGGTCTTGGTCACGGCCAGGTCAGCGGACGGCGCCAGCGCAACCGACTGGCTGACCGACGCCGTGCAACTATCGTTCGCGCAGGCGCCGCCAGCTGGTGGCGTGATGGTGGCCACATTGGTGATGCTGTCCGGCGCTGTCGAGGACACCACGGCGTCGATCGTGTACTGGAGATATCCGTTCGCCGGCAATGTCGCGAACGTGGCATTGATTGGGCCATTGCCCGAGAACGCCGGGCACACCGCACCAAGAAAACCGTTACACGTCCACGTCACGAGCTCGAGCCCGGCTGGCACGGGATCAGTGAGTACGGTGCCATCGGCATTGCCGCCGAAGTTGCGCAACTGGATCTCGTAGCGTGCACTGCCGTTGAGCAGCAGTTGCTGTCCCGACCCGGTCTTGGTCAGCTCGAGAAGGGGCGCGATGCGATTGCTGGCCTGCGCCACACACGGCGGCGGCGTCAATCCCGGCTGATCATTGATGACACACAGGCTGCCGGCGGGCGGCGCCACGGTCAGGGCATTGGTGATCAACGCGGGCGGCGCTGCCGCGACGGTCGCCTGCACCAGATAGTTCACGCCAGTCTCGTTGCCGAGCGCAGTGAGCGTGGCAGAGATCGCGCCCGTTCCCGACACTTGCGGGCACACCGCGCCATCACCGCTACAGGTCCATGTCGCCGACGCGATGCCCGTCGGCAATGGGTCGTCGACTTGCACCGTTGCAGCTTCGGTGCCGAAGTTGTAGATATCGAGGATGTAGGTGATCAGCCCGCCTGGCGAAGCACCGCCGACGTTGCTGAATTTGCTGACGCCAATGAGCGGCGCCGTCACCACATCCGTCTGTGCCACGCAGGGTGGAGTCGGTGCATCGCTATCGCAGGTCACATTGACGCCGACCGGCGGCGTCAATGTCGCGATATTCGAGATTGTCGATGGTGGACTGCTGCCGACCAGTGCGGTGATCGAATAGACAAGTCCCGATCCAGGCGGAAAGCTCGTGATCGTTGCGTTGATGGGGCCCGATCCATTGGCAACGGGACACAGCGCACTTCCAGTCGAAGCGCAGGTCCAAATGAAGAATGCGTCGATACCCGCCGGAACCTGATCTTCGAAAACGCTGCCGCTGGCGTCGAGACTGGCAGTGTTGTTGTTCAACTCGATCGTGTAGTCGAAGAACTCTCCTGCCGATACGGCTGCGCGGTCGGCAAACTTGATGATTCCGAGTCCGCCCTGGTTGACGTTGGTCTCGACGCTCACCTGGCAGGGTGCAGGGGTCGATTCAAACTGTCCGCAAAGGCCGCCCGCTGGCGTCGTGATGGTCGCAGTGTTGACGACAATCGCAGGCGGTTGCACCGCCAGCGTCGCGTTGATCTGGAAATTGAGCGAACCGCCCGTTGGCCATGTTGCTATGGTCTCGGAGATGGCGCCGGAGCCCACAGGATTCGGACACAAGGCGCCATCCGACGCCGAACAACTCCAGCTGAAGTTGCTGACGCCGACGGGCAACGGGTCGGAAACAACGCTTGCGCCAGCGTCGACGCCGATATTCAGCAATGACAGCGAATAGACAATCGTGTTGCCCGCGAGTTCGGCGATCAGGCCAGACTCGACCTTCGGCACGGTGGGCACAATGGCACTGACGGCGCATGGAGGCGCGACCGCGCCGCCAACTTCGCAACTCCCGCCATAAGGCGGAATTGCCACCACAATCAGCGCAATCCCGGGTGGGGGGATTGGCGCAACGGTGGCAGAGAACGAGAAGTCGAGCACGGCGCCACTCGGAACGTTGTCGAGCACCAGATCGATCGGTCCGGTACCGGAGCCTGCCGGGCAGGCACCACTGTTCGGTGCATTGCAGGTCCACGAAACGTCAGTCAAGCCACCTGCAACAGGCACGCGGAAAATGGTGCCTGCCGCATCCGCATCGCCCACGCTGGCGACTCTCGCATCGAATTGAACGGCGCTGCCGGGCGCGAAACCCGACTGCGGTGGAGTGATGTTGACGAAAAGACGTGCGCCGGTCGCGGCAACGAGCGTTGCCCGGCACGGCGGTGTCTCGTCGTTCGCACAGGTTCCGCCGGGAAGCAGGTCAACCTGGGCGACGTTGGTCACGAAAGGAGGCGGTGACGCCGCAACCGTAGCGGTGATTTCGTACTCGAGCGATCCGCCCGAAACCAGATCATCCAGCGCTTCGTCGATCGCGCCAGAACCCGACGCATTGGCGCAGATCGCACCGAAGATGGCCGTGCAGGTCCAGCTATAGGCGTCTATCCCTTGCGGTAGCGGATCAACGAGTCGTGCACCAGAGGCAGCGCTGCCGCCAAAATTGTCGACGCGCACGAGGTAGCTGAGCGTGCCCGGTGGCGGACTGGGCGGCACGGCAAAAATCTTCGAGATGCCGATGCGCGGCGCTGCGCCGGCAGGATTGGCGACTGCTTGCGGGCTCGCGTCGAGCACGAGAAGTGCTGCAAGGGCCAGCAAGATCGCGCCGACGAAACCGGTCAGTCGACGTCTGTCGAGAACCGCTGTGAGCTGCATTTTCCCCTCCCCGTCGCCACCCGGCCCGGCGTGGCATGCCCGTTTTTGTTCCGCTGCCTCAGCCGCCGCCAGAAAGCGCACTCGGCACGAGGAAGAACGCGCCACCGGCATCGCCAGCCTCGCGCACTTTCTTGAGCTCGGGCGACTGGTTCAATCCGATGCGTTGTGCCGTGCTGCGTACCGGCTCCAGCAGCGCCTGCTCGAGTCCACTCTGGGTGAGGATCTTCTCGTTTTCGCGCAGTACCTTGAGCAGTGCCGCTGCAAACACCGAGTGGCCATCGCTGCCCTGATCAAGGACCGGACTCAATCCGCCCGACGACAATACATAGCGCGCCTTGCGCTCCAGGTAACCCTTCGGTATGCCTTCCGCGTATTCGGTGGGTCCGCCGGTGTACGCGCCAACCGAAGACGACAACGCACTGCCGAAACACGAATCGGCGATCACGAGCACGCTGCGTGCCTTGAACATTGCCAGAAATTCAGCAAGCGTTTCAGTCGGCAATGCCGGGCTGCGTTCGCTCTGGCGCGCGTCGAGCGGCAGCCAGAATCCGCGCTGGGCCGCATTGAGCACGCCATGCCCGGCGAAATAGATCAACACATTGTCTTCAGGGCCGATCTGCGTCGACAGCTGCACGATGCCGCCTACGATTGTGGCGAAATCGGCATCCAGCAGGGTCGTGGTGCGGAAGCCGTAGCGGCTTTCGAGCACCTCGGCGATCGCCTTGGCATCATCGATTGGCGTCTTCAACGGGTCGTAGCTGGTGTAGTGCTGCACACCGATGATGAGAGCATGGTAGCGACCGAACTTGACGCCCTGCGCGGCCAGCGCACCGGCTGAGCTTGTCGATGTCAGCGTCGCGCCTGCACGCAGGCTGCGCGTCTGCATTGCGCGTTCCGTGGCCGGCGCCGGCGCCGGCGCGGCGGCCAGCGCGCGATCGCTGCTTGCCCTGCTTTGTGCTTCGACCAGCGCCTTCTCGAGCTCTGCCATCTTGCGTGCATCGCGACGTTGCGCAGCATCCTGCGCCTTCAATGCGGAGACCTCCGCCTGCAGCCGCACCACGTCCGCATCGGCACGGTCGATCTGCGCCGCAAGCAGCGCACGCGCTTCCTCGTTGCGTCGATTGGCGTCGGCAAGCTGCTGCTCGGCCTGCGCGCCACTGATCAGGTCATTGCCGGTGATGCCCATCGCCTCGCGATACAGGTTGACTGCCGCGGTGGCGTCGACCGGCATGCCGCGACCCGCTTCCATCATTGCCGCGAGTGAAAGCTTGGCTTCATTGGACCCGGAAGCGGCCGCCTTGCCGTACCACTCGGCCGCCCGTGCATAGTCCGGTTCGACGTCCATGCCCTTTTCATATATCTGGCCAACGTAGAATTGCGCCTGAGCGTCGCCACCTTTGGCTTTCTCCATCCATACCGCAAGGCTCGAAGCCATCGTTGCGCGATCGAAGGCGACGTACTCGCCCCCGCGCATCGCGCACAGTTGCGCGGTGGTCTTGACCGGCAATCGCGGCCCGACATAGGACATCGCGCCGGAGCGACGCATCTGACCGGGCAGCAGGCAATCGACGACCATCATCGCGTCGATCGGCTGGACACCGGCGAGCGCACCGTCCGACTGCACATAGGGTTGCCACGATTCCGCCGCAGCGGCCGCCGGCAGGGACGCCAGCACGGTCAACAGCAAGGCGAGACAAGCGTTGGAGCTCTTCATTGACGTGCCCTCCGCACGGCTGCGATTCACCGACGTTTCCGGTCCGCCGGCAAGGCGCTCATTAGAGCCCAAAAGTGTCGGCAATGCGCGTGCTGCGTGAGGCAGGCACAGTCAAGCTTTCAGTCGTCATCCCACAGCGATTGCGCCGACGGCACGGCACCGCGCGTGCTGCCGGCGCGCGCGTACCCGACCGCGTTCCAGACCATCAGCGCGTCGCGTGTCGCGGCGACATCGTGGACGCGCACCAGCAGGGCGCCGTTCTGCACCGCGATCAGTGCCGCCGCAACCGAACCATGGATGCGGGCGTCCGGTCGCTCGCGACCCGTCAATGTCCCGATCATCGACTTGCGCGACAAACCCGCCATGACCGGAGCGATCTCGGCGAAACGCGCGCACTCGCGCAACAGGCGCACGTTGTGTTCGAGCGACTTGCCGAAGCCGAATCCGGGGTCGACGATGATCCGTTTGCGGTCGATGCCGGCGAGCTGGCAGGCGAACATTCGATCGGTCAGGAAACGGTGCACCTCGCCGACAACGTCGTCGTAGACTGGCGCATCCTGCATGGTTCGCGGCTCGCCCAGCATGTGCATGAGGCAGACCACTGCGCCACTGTCGGCCGCCGCTTCAAGTGCTCCTTCGCCGCGCAGCGCGCGCACGTCGTTGATCATGCCGGCGCCTGCAGCGACTGCTGCACGCATGACCTCGGCATCTGACGTATCGATCGATATCGGCACGTCCACGCGCGCGTGCAACGCTTCGATGACCGGCACGACCCGAGCGATCTGCTCATCCGCGCTGATCGGCTCGGCGCCCGGTCGTGTCGACTCGGCGCCAATGTCGATCAGGTCGGCGCCTTCCCCGAACAGCCTGAGCGCATGTCCGACGGCGGCCTCGGGCGCGAGCCAGAGACCGCCGTCCGAGAACGAGTCGGTCGTCATGTTGACCACGCCGGCGATCCGCGCACGATAGAGGGCCAGCATGCGGCCCCTGCAATCGAGTGTGGTGTGGATCATGCGCTTCTCCTGCAACGAAAAAGGCCGCCCTCAGGCGGCCTGTATTCCTTCACTCGACGACTCAGGGCGAATCCTGGCCCGAACGATGTTGCGCGGCTGGACCGCCGATCGGGCTCTCGCCACGCGGCGCACTGCCGCTGCTGCTGCCGGTCGCCTTCGGCGCACCGCCGGTCCAGTCCTTGGGCGGCTTCGGTGCGCGGCCCTCCATGATGTCACCGACCTGTTCGCGATCGATCGTCTCGTAGGTGAGCAACGCGTCGGCCATCGCATGCAGGACCGTGATCTTTTCGGTCAGGATGCCCTTGGCGCGCGCATATTCCTTGTCGAGGATGTTGCGCACGACCTCATCGATACGGCGCGCGGTCTCGTCGGATACGTTCTTGTGCTGGGTGACCGAGCGACCGAGGAAAACCTCGTCTTCCTGCTCGCCATAGGCAATCGGCCCCATCTCGTCGGACAGACCCCACTTGGTGACCATGTTGCGGGCCATCTGGGTCGCGCGCTCGATGTCGTTGGACGCGCCGGTGGTGACACTGTCCTCACCGAAGATGATCTCCTCGGCGACGCGCCCGCCGTACAGGCTGGCGAGGCGGCTGGCCAGTTCGGTCTTGCTGTAGCTGTGACGATCCGCTTCCGGCAGGTACATGGTCACGCCGAGTGCACGGCCGCGCGGGATGATCGTGACCTTGTGCACCGGATCGTGCAGCGGCACCGACAGTCCGACAATCGCGTGGCCCGCCTCATGATAGGCCGTCAGCTTCTTTTCTTGCTCGCTCATGATCATCGAGCGACGTTCAGCGCCCATCATGATCTTGTCCTTGGCGCGCTCGAAATGCAGCATGTTCACGTCGCGCGAATTCTCGCGCGCGGCGAACAGCGCCGCCTCGTTGACGAGGTTGGCGAGGTCGGCGCCGGAGAAGCCCGGCGTACCGCGCGCAATCACCATCGGCTCGACGTCGCTGGCCATCGGCACCTTGCGCATGTGCACCTTGAGGATCTGCTCGCGCCCCTTGATGTCGGGCAACGGCACGACCACCTGGCGATCGAAACGACCGGGACGCAGCAGCGCCGGATCGAGCACGTCCGGGCGATTGGTTGCGGCGATGACGATCACGCCCTCGCTGCCTTCAAAACCATCCATCTCGACCAGCAACTGGTTGAGGGTCTGCTCGCGTTCGTCGTGACCACCACCGAGACCGGCACCGCGATGGCGACCAACCGCATCGATCTCGTCGATGAAGATGATGCAAGGCGCGTGCTTCTTGGCCTGCTCGAACATGTCACGCACGCGGGCGGCGCCGACACCAACGAACATCTCGACGAAATCGGAACCCGAAATCGAGAAGAACGGCACCTTTGCCTCGCCGGCAATGGCCTTGGCCAGCAGTGTCTTGCCGGTACCGGGCGAGCCGACCATCAGCACGCCGCGCGGAATCTTGCCGCCGAGCTTGGTGAACTTCGAAGGGTCGCGCAGGAACTCGACCAGCTCGCCGACTTCCTCCTTGGCCTCGTCACAACCGGCGACGTCGGCAAACGTGATCTTGATCTGGTCCTCGCCCTGCAGCTTGGCGCGCGAGCGACCGAACGACATCGCGCCCCGTCCGCCGGCCCCTGCCTGCATCTGGCGCATGAAATAGAACAGCAGGCCAATGAAGATGATGATCGGCAGCCAGTCGAACAGCACGCGCAGCAACATCGGCATCGGCGGTTCGGTGGCCTCGACCTTGACCTTCTGCGCACCCTTCTCGATATCGGCAATGGCCTGCTCGGTGAGCAGCGCAGTCGTGCGCACGCTGGTGCCGTCGCGCAACTTGGCCTCGATCGTGCGACCGTCATTGCGCACCAGCACTTCGTCGACACGATCGTTGCGCACCGCTTCCATGAAGTCCGAATACGGAAGGTCGGCGGTCGTCGCGACACGCGGATTGAAACTCTGGAAGACCGTGAGCAGCACCACGGCGATGATTACCCAGAGAAGAAGTGTCTTGGCCATGTCGTTCATCATCGTTCTCTCGGGTTATCTACCTGACCTGCCATTCATTCGCGCTTGCCGGTGGCCAGCGCGTATACCTCGTTGCTGCGCGCCCGCGAAGCCTTCGGCTTACGGATGCTGACGCGTGCGTAGGTTCCACGCAAGCGCCTGACATACTCGTCGAAACCCTGGCCCTGGAACAACTTGGTCAGGAACGCACCGCCCTTCTTGACGCGCGTCTCGGCGAACGCGGCGGCGAGGTCGGCAAGATGCATTGAACGATCCTGGTCGACCGCAGCCACCCCGCTCATGTTTGGGGCCATGTCGGAAAGTACAAGATCGACCGGCGAGCCGTTCAACAGGGCGTCAAGCGCCTGCAAGGCCGCGTCTTCGCGGAAGTCGCCGACGATGCAGTCGACACCGGCGATGCCCTGCATGGGCAGGATGTCGAGTGCGACAACGCGTCCGCTGTCGCCGAGCCGCTCGCGCGCCATCTGCGACCATCCGCCCGGTGCCGCACCAAGATCGACGAGGACCATTCCCGGTTTCAGCAAGGTATCGCGTTCAATCAGCTCGTCGAGCTTGAACACCGCACGCGAGCGCCAGCCTTCGGCATGCGCGCGCTTCACGTAAGGGTCGCTGAAATGCTCCTGCAGCCAGCGTGAACTCGTTTTGCTTCGCGCCACGTGTCGGTTCCACTCATGGCGCGTTGGTCGGCCAAGGGATTGACCGCATAATAGCGTGAAAATGCGTCGGCACTCCGGCTGTCGCGACCGACCACGGAATCCGTTCATGCCCCTGTCATCGTTTCAGAAGCGTTATCTGCGCGGCCTGGCGCACTCGCTGCACCCGATCGTCATGCTTGGCCAGAAGGGAGTCACCGATGGCGTTCTGGGCGAACTGCGCCTGGCACTCGACCACCACGAACTGGTCAAGGTGAAGCTTTCCGGCGCAGATCCGGCTGAGCGAAAGGCGCAGATTGAAGCGCTGTGTGCGCCGAACGGGGCCGAAGTCGTGCAGCTGATCGGTCACACGGCGAGCCTTTGGCGGCGCAACGAAAAGGAACCGAAGCTGCCGCTGCCGAAGTGAAGAGAAGACCCTCATGCAGTTGAACCAGGACCGCGCCGAAGGCTACTTCTTCATCCGATCGTGTCGTGCCGACGCGATCACGGTGATTGACCGCGAATTGCGCCTCAGCTTCATCATTGCACCCGACCGCGTGGTCGAGGACTGGCCCGTGCGCAGCATCGCCGACCTCGATCAGGCATCGGTGGACGCGGTACTCGCGCTTGAGCCGGAGCTCGTGATCTTCGGCACTGGCGCACGCCAGCGGTTCCCGCCCGCTGCGCTGCAGGCAGCGCTGATGGCGCGCAGGATCGGTATCGAAATCATGGACAACGCCGCTGCGTGTCGTACCTACAACCTGCTCGCGGCCGAGGGGCGCCGTGTCGTCGCCGCCCTGATCCTGGAGGGCTGACACGCTTCAGAAAATCGTCACTGAGGCGTCGATTGGGCCGACAGTTTGCGCAGGCGCTTGATCGCCTCTTCCTGTATCTGGCGCACACGCTCGCGCGTCACGCCGAGATCGCGTGCAATCTCCGCAAGCGACTGCACGGCCTCGCCGCTCAGTCCAAAGCGCCGCTCGATGACCATGCGCTGACGCGGAATGAGGGCGCCCAGCCATTTCTGCAAGCCGCCCTCCTCCAAACGTGCGCCATGGCTGGAGACCGATTCCTCGTCCTCGACGATCTGTTCGATAAGGGCGCGATCATCGCCGTCCGACATCGGCGCATCGAGGGAACTGATGTGTTCGCTGACGCGGAAAAGTTCGGCCACCTGCTGGGTCGTCTTGTCGACGGCCTGGGCGAGTTCCTCGAGGGTCGGCGCGCGGCCGCGACGTGCCGTCAGCTCGCGGTTCGCGCGCAGTACCTGCGCCAGC
>JBBSOU010000058.1:0-22222 GCA_038259445.1 Lysobacterales bacterium
CACCTATCGAGATGCACGGCGAAAGTGCCTGATAAAGATTGTCACCACGCACGCGATCAGCAACCAGCCCGCCCCAGCCGCGATTGTTCGCACTGGTACGGCCGAGCTGCCACTGTTCTTCCTGGTCGCTGTGCGAATACAGCTGCGGTGGACGCAAGGACGAGGTGGAATTGTATTCCGTCTTGGTCAGCGGCTGCTTGAGCGTACCGATGTTCGGAAGGACGGCGATTCGATTCGAATTGTAGAGCGCGCGCAATTCGGTCAAAGCCGGGTGCATGAAGTACGACTGCCCGCCCCCGGAGATGTTCATGTTGGTATTGCCGGGGCGCGCGAGGGCAAGGCCGCCGGGATTCGACGTGGCATCGTAGAGGCCGCTACGCGACGTGCGGTAGACATCGTAGCGGGCCTGATCGTATGGCACGACCATGTTCCACGCGTCGTTGCCGCCGGCGAGATACACGCAGACGAGCGCGCGATAGCCAGGCACGGTGGCTTGAGCGAGGGCCGAGCTGATCAGATTCAGTTGCGGCACGAACGCCGAGGCGCCACCGGCACACAACGTGTAGGAGAGATTGCGCAGGAAGTTGCGGCGCGCGTTGGAATGGTCGCTCATGGTCCGGTCCTCAGCGCTGGATGGCGTACTCGGGCGAAATCGCCACGAGGTAGATGATGGAGCGCGCGCGCTCGGAGGCGCTGATATTGCTCGCCATGAACGTGACCGCATTGATCAGGGTCGTTCGCATACCAGATGACATCGACCCGTACATCATGCGTTTGTTCGCCTCATCGACCATCCCGGCATAGTTGGTGCCGAAGGCAGTCAACGGTGCCAGGTCGAGCAACGGCCGGTTGTTCGGCGCAGACGTCATACCGATCCAACTGTCCATGCTGTAGGTCTTGAGATTGTTGGCCACCGAAGTGATCGTGCTCTCGTTGAGGATCTGGAACTCGGGTGAGTACAGGTTCGCGTCGGCAATGACTCCAGGCTGCTGATAGTCCGGCTGGTAGAAATTGAACACCGTGTCAGCGCCGAGCGGTCGTTGTCCGTAGGTGCCGGTCGGGTTGGTCAGGCCCATCGGGATGTTCCCGTAGACGTCTGCTGCCGGCGATTGCGGATTCCACGCGCGCCAGGTCGCCGTCAGCTTGAGCAGGGGCTCGCGCGGCTTGCCTGTGTTGGCGGTGGGTGCATTGCGTGCTTCCGGATCGAGCAGGATCTGCGTGATCACGGCGCCGAGGTCGGCGCGCTGGCCAAAGCCATTGTTGTTGTACTTCTGCGCCACGCGCTGGATGTAGGCGGGCGACGGCGAGCTGCTGGTGAAGCGCTGGATCAGCTGGCGCGCGATGAAAGGAGCAACGTTCGGATGCACCGACAAGGTGTCGAGAACCGTTGAAACCTCGGCGAGGCACTCTGCATTGGCGGGGAACACGATGTCCGGGGGGCCGAAGATCCGTTTCTCCGAAACGTCATGCTCGTTCTGGTGGCAGCGCATCGGCAGGTAGTTGTTGGTGCCGTTGCCGATATTGGTCGAGTTGGCGTAGTTGAATCCGGTGAATACCTTGGCCAGTGCCGAAACGTCGTCCTGGTCATAGGTTGGAATCGGCTGTCCGGCGCTGAGCAGGGGCGAGAAGTTGAGGTTGCGCTCGATCAGGCCAATCGTGAACAGCTGCATGACCTCGCGGCCATAGTTTTCGTCGGGCTGGCGCGTACCGTCCGTGGAAGCCTTGCGGTTGCGGAAGTGGCTAAGGTACTTGCCCATTGACGGGTTGAGCGTCACGACCTGCAGCAGGTTCCGGTAGCTGTCGAACGAGAAGTCGGCAAGCAGATCCCAGTACGCGCTGACCTGGATCGCCTCTCCACCGAGCGAACCGTTCTGATCCGATATGACAAGAATCTGGCTGAGCGCAAAGGTCATGCGCTGGCGCAGCTGGTCGCGACCGTAAACAGCAGTATGAAAAAAGCGGTCGAGTCGCTGGTTGTGGCCGACGCCGTTCTGGCTGGCGGCGAGCAGCGCTGCGTTCACCTGTTCCATGTAGGGACGCGCGCGCGTCGGCGCGATGTTGATCTGCTCGGCGATCCATTGCGAATAGCCCATCTGCCGCAAACGCGCAATATCGGCAGGGGTCGGCCCGAATGTCGCCTGGGTCAGGAATCGTGCCGCCTCGGCATCTGACGCTGGCGCATCGGTCGGGAGGTCAAATGTGCTTCTGAAAAGCCGCTCACTGATCAGAGCATGGCTCGCATTCATCCAGAAAACGCCGGCGCAGAGCACCAGCAACAGCAACGATCTTTTCGTCATGACCCAATCCCCGGAAGCTGGCGCGAGCATAAACGCTGCATGAACAGCAAAAGTGTGAAGTGGATCAACAAATCTCGTGACGAAGTTTTCTAGGGGCATCGCACCGTACGTATTTGCGCACTGCGTCACGAAGCCCACGCCATCAGCCCGTTGCCGATCGCGTCAATGGGCACTGACTGCGGCAAAGTGCCCGACCCGGCGCGGTCCCTCAGCCAGGGCGGTTGGATCAGCTCTTGCCGTGGAAAAGCTCGCGGCCGATCAGCATGCGGCGGATTTCATTCGTGCCCGCACCAATCTCGTAGAGCTTTGCATCGCGCAACAGCCGGCCAGTCGGGTACTCGTTGATGTAGCCGTTGCCGCCGAGCGCCTGGATTGCCTCGAGCGTGACCTTGATGGCGTTCTGCGATGCGTTGAGCAGGCAGGCGGCCGGATCGATGCGCGATTTGACGCCACGATCGAAGTCGGTGGCGACCATGTAGGCGTAGGCGCGCGCAGACTGCAGGGCCGTGTACATGTCGGCGATCTTCGCCTGCATGATGCCGAACGTGCCGATCGGCGCATTGAACTGCTTGCGTTCGCGTACGTAGGGCAGGGCGACGTCGAGGGCGGCCTGCATCAGCCCGATCGGTCCGCCGGACAACACCAGGCGTTCGGTATCGAGTCCGCTCATGAGTACGCGCACACCTTCGTTGACCTGGCCGATCACGTTGGCCTCCGGGATCTCGCAGTCTTCGAACACGAGTTCACAGGTGTTCGAGCCGCGCATGCCGAGTTTGTCGAGCTTCTGTGCGGTGCTGAAACCCTTCATGCCCTTTTCGACGATGAAAGCGGTCATGCAGCGACTGCCGGCGGGTTTGGGTGCCGTGCGCATGTAGACGAGCAGGACGTCGGCGTCGGGGCCGTTGGTGATCCACATCTTCGAGCCGTTGGCGATCCAGACATCGCCTCTCTTCTCGGCCTTGCAGGTCATGCTGCCGACCACGTCTGAGCCTGCGCCCGGCTCGCTCATCGCCAGCGCGCCGACCCATTCGCCACTGCACAGGTTGGGCAGGTACGTGCGTCGCTGCTTCTCGTTGCCGTTGTTGTAGAGGTTCTGCACGCAAAGGTTCGAGTGCGCGCCGTAGGAAAGGCCGACCGAGCCCGAAGCACGCGAGATCTCCTCCATGGCGACGATGTGCGCGAGATAGCCGAGACCGGATCCGCCGAACTCCGGATCGACGGTGACGCCGAGCAGTCCCATGTCGCCGAACTTGCGCCAGAGATCGTGCGGAAATGCATTCTCTCGATCGATCAGGTCTGCGCGCGGCGCGATTTCCTTGTCCGCAAAGGCCTGCACCGATTCACGCAGGACATCGAGGTCTTCACCGAGCTGGAACGGTCGCATGGTCGGAATCCTTGTCGATCAGGAAACAGCGTGTGTGGCTATCGCGGGAGGCTGCGGATGCCGCATCAGTTGCCGCGGCGTCCGTGGAAACTCGGTGCCGGAACGCCCAGGTGCGGCAGGCGCAGCTTGCCGATCGTGGCGATGCGTTCCTCGGCCATGCGGTCGGCAGCGAGGTAGGTTGGAATGTTGTCGCGTTTGGCGATCTCGAAGATGCGGCTGACATTGACATAGATCGTGCGCATCATGCGCATCGCCCGCTCGCGGTTGTAACCGTCGATCTCCAGCGAGATGTTCATGACGCCGCCCGCGTTGACCGCGTAGTCGGGCGCATAGAACATGCCGCGTCGGGTCAATTCGTCACCGATCGCGTTGTTCGACAGCTGGTTGTTGGCGGCGCCGCAGATGACCTTGCACTTGAGGCGTGGGAGGGTCTG
Organism: Lysobacterales bacterium; assembly: GCA_038259445.1. Lineage (GTDB taxonomy): Bacteria > Pseudomonadota > Gammaproteobacteria > Xanthomonadales > Rhodanobacteraceae > Dokdonella. Next base: position 4,116 of record JBBSOU010000058.1, read on the forward strand.
TTCGTTGACCGTACCGCCGAGCGCGCAGGGACTGTAGACGTCGGCATCGACGTCGTAGATCTCGTCGAGGCCGACCGCCGTGCAGCCGTGTTCGTCGACTGCGCGTTCGACCAGTTCCTTGTCGATGTCGGTCACGAACACCTTGGCGCCGTGTTCACGCAGCAGCTTGATGAACTCCATGCCGACATGCCCGGCTCCCTGCACCGCATAACTGTACTTGCCGACATCCTCGTTGCCGAAGCGCGCGTTCAGTGCAGCCATCAGTCCCTGCAGGGTGCCGTAGGCGGTAAAAGGCGACGGGTCGCCGGAGCCGCCGTGGACCTGGTGAACGCCCGTGACGAACGAGGTTTCGCGGAACACCCACTCCATGTCGTTGACGTCGATGCCGACATCTTCGGCGGTGATGTATCGGCCGTTGAGCGAATTGACGAAACGGCCGAAGGCGCGAAACAGCGCTTCCGACTTGTCCTTGGCCGGATCACCGATGATGACCGCCTTGCCGCCACCGAGATTGAGGCCGGCGACGGCATTCTTGTAGGTCATTCCGCGCGAAAGGCGCAGCACGTCGTTGATTGCTTCCTGCTCGCTCTTGTAAGGCCACATGCGCAAGCCGCCGAGCGAAGGACCGAGCACGGTGTTGTGGATCGCAATGATTGCCTTCAGGCCCGCGTCCTTGTTGTGGCAGAACACCACTTGTTCGTGTCCGGTGTTCGCTAGGGTTTCAAAAATCATGGATGACTCCGCAAAAGGACATGGGAAAGACGTCGGCGACGGGTCGTCGAACAGGTCGTCTGGAACGAATCGAGCTGGCTGGGCCGACGCGGGGCGTCCGAGGGGGCGGGTAGTCTAGTACCGCCCACGGAAAATCACGAATGCGCCCGAGCAGGTCAGTGTGGTGGCGTTTCGCCGGGTTCGCTCGACCGGCGACTGCCGAGCGCCGCATTGCATGCGTACTGCCCGAGGCGGCAACATGGTCGCCCACCACACAACGGGAGCCGAATTGATGAACCTCCGAATGACCTTGATGGCCATGCTTTTTGCCTTGGGTGCACTGCTGGCAGCGCCAGCGATGGCCCAGTCGGATGCGGAAAAGGTGCTTTACGCAGCCTACGAGAAGATGCTCGGCACGAAGTTCTCGACCTCGGCGGTGACCACCGATGCGAAGGGAAAGCAGTCACGCGCAAGCACCGATTTCGAGAGCATCGAGCGCATGCGCATTGTTTCCGACGGCGGCAGTTTCCTCATCCTGCCGCAAGGCGTCTGGATGCGCAGCAGCGCCGATGGCGAGTGGACCAAGCCTCCGTTCGACGTCAGTGGCATGCTCAAGCAGCTGCTGCCGCGCAGCCTCTCTGATTTGCGCGCCAATGCGAAGAACGTTCGCGACGAGGGACAACGCACGATCGATGGGCAGAGTCTTCGCGCGATCACCCACGACCTCGACATGAAGGTCATGGGCATCTCGGTGTCATCGACCACGACCACGTTCATCGATGCCGATGGACGGATCGTGCGCAGCGAAAGCACCGGCACGGCGATGGGCCGCAAGTCCGCAACGGTGCAGGAGGTGCGCTACGACGACAGCATCCGGATCACTGCGCCGGACGCGTGAAGCATCGAGTTCCGCCGCAGCATGCGCCGGCGATCGTCGGCACATGCTGCGTGCAGTTGCGCTTGATCCGGGCCATCACACGGTCAGCGCTGCCAGTACGCCGGACGCCAATGCCAGTGCGGTCCGACCGCAACCCAGCGCGGGCCGATGTAACGGTGACCTTTGCGTACGGCGACCGAATGACCCTGGATCCAGACGTGGCGATGGCCGTTCCAGCTCCAGTAGCCAGCAGACCAGACATGGCCGGGACGCACGACGACGCGTTCGTAGCGCGGTGCGGGGGGCGCGACGCGCACGGTCACATGCGCGTGTCCGCGGGCCTCGGCGGGCGCCGGGAACGTGGCCGCCGCGACCGGTATGCTGATCAGCGCGGCGAGGGCAATGGAACGGATCGACATGCGATTCTCCTCGATGGTTGAAAGGATGCGACGCACGCTGCGCCACGCCCTGTTCAACGCCGGAGTTTCGTGTCGGTTGACGCTCACGTTGCCGACATTCAGTCGGCAGCAGGGTTTCCATCGCCCGACGAAACCGTGTGGCTGGATCAGCCACCGTCCAGCGTGCAACGGGCCAACAGCCCGCGGGCCATCATCGCGTACTCGCGACGTCGCAGAAGCAATCGCCATTGGCTTCCACCGACCTGCCGCCACAGCACGGCCGCGCGGATCGCCGCGAGCAGCAAGGCCCTGATCTGTTCAACGCGCTTCGGATCGGCGAGGTACAGCGGATTGCCGTGCACAACGATGCGCGGGGTCAGTTTGGACAAGGTTTCGGCGTAGAGTTCGGCCAGCCGCGTCTGTACCGTCGCATGGGTCGGGCCGAGATGGTCGACCTGGCGCTGGATCGCTTCGATGCCGCTGCGCACTGCACGCAGCATGTCGTTGCGGCGGCCGAGTTTGCGCTCGAGCCGCAGCGCTCCGATGGCGAGTTGCGAAATGGCCATGTCGCGATTGCTGCTGTCGAGATTGGCGACCAGCGCCTCGAGTCCGAGGCGCAGACCGACCAGTCCGCCAAATGCATCGGCCGCACTGTCGCTGTCGATTCGGAACAAGCTGGCCAGGCTCGATTCGCAGGCTGCCGTGTCGATGCGGCCCTGCGTTGCCAGTTCGCGCACCATGCTGCAGGCCTGGAACACTCCGGCCAGCGCGATCACGCGAGACTCACGCATCCGATTCCTCCCATCCGCCCAGTGGTGCGTCAGAACACTCGATGATGCCGCCACCGAGGCAGACCTCGCCATCATAGAACACCACGGATTGGCCCGGCGTCACGGCGCGCTGCAGCTGCGCGAATTCGACTACGCAGGCATCGTCATGCACACGCACTTCGCAGGCCTGATCGGCCTGCCGATAGCGCGTCTTCGCGGTGCAGGTGAAACGCCTGCCTGGCTCAGTTCCGGAGATCCAGTGCAGCCCGGACGCGCGTAGTCGGCGCGAATACAGCCATTGCGAGTCACTGCCCTGCGCGGCGAACAGCACATTCGCCGCGACATCCTTGCCGACCACGTACCACGGCTCGCCGCTGGAGCCGGCCTTGCCGCCGATGCCGAGACCGCCACGCTGGCCCAGCGTGTAGTACCACACGCCCGAATGCGAACCGATCGTCTGCCCTTGTGGCGTGCGCAGTTCGCCCTCGCGTGCCGGGATGTAGCGCCCGAGGAACTCGCGAATGTTGCGCTCGCCGATAAAACAGATGCCGGTGGAATCCTTCTTGGCATGGGTCGGCAAGTTGGCCTCGAGCGCGAGCTGCCGCACCTCTGGTTTCGGCAGTTCGCCGATTGGAAAGAGGGTGGCGGCGAGCTGCTCCTGTCCGAGCGCATGCAGGAAATAGCTCTGGTCCTTGTTCACGTCGCGACCGCGCAACAGCTGCCAGTGGCCGTCGGCAAAGGCAGTGCGCGCGTAGTGCCCGGTGGCGATGCGTTCGGCTCCGAGGCTGCGCGCGGTATCGAGGAAGGTCTTGAACTTGATCTCGCGGTTGCACAGCACGTCCGGATTGGGCGTGCGCCCGACGCGGTACTCCGCAAGGAAATGGGCGAACACGTTATCCCAGTACTCGGCGGCGAAGTTTCGCGCGTGGAACGGCATGCCCAGCCGCGCGCACACTGCCACGGCATCCTTGCGATCGAGTTCGGCGCGGCACGGCCCGTCGCGGTCATCCTCTTCCCAGTTCTGCATGAACAGCGCGGCGATCGAATGACCGGCGTTCTTCAGCAGCAGTGCGCTGACCGAGGAATCGACGCCACCAGACATGCCGACCATGATGGGAACGTGTTTGGACATGATCGCTGCGTGATGAGAACGTGGGTGACGGACCGGTTCCGCCTCGCGTCCGGCGGCGCATGCTGATACGTATTGTCGCAGTCCACTCGCCCAAACTGCCCTTTGTCGCCCGCCAAGCGACACTCAGAGCGATGGCGTTCCGAGGGCCAGCGAGCGAATCGTGTCGAGCGGAAGCCGGCGCCCGGATATCCAGTCATCGACACTGTTGAGCACCAGCGGGCTGCGCAGGCGCTCGTGTGCCTGCGCGATTTCGTCACGGCTGAGCCACAGTGCGCGCACGATACCCTCGTCGAGCGCGCGGTGAGGGTCATGATGCAGCGCGCGCGCGCTGAACGTGAAGCGCACGAAATGGCTGCCGGATGCAGAACTGGTCCATTGCTGCACGCCGAGCAGTGACTCGATCTCGACGTGCCAGCCGGTCTCTTCGAGCGTTTCGCGCACGGCCGCTTCTGCCAGCGTCTCGCCCGGCTCGAGATGGCCAGCCGGCTGGTTGATCACGAGCCGTCCGTGCACGTTCTCCTCGACCAGCAGAAAGCGTCCGTCCCGCGGAACGATCGTTGCCACCGTTACATGGGGTCGCCAGGCGCGCGCATCATTGGCAGGTGGGGAATCGAAACGCTGGCTCATGGTCATGCGAAGTGAAATCCGGCACGGAGTCTAGCGCAGTTCGATCGTCGCGCTGTTGGTCCCTTGAACCTGCTGCACTGCAACCTATACTGGTTGCCAGACATTTTCCCCCGCGAGCACCATGCCCAACCAGCCGGAACACGAAAACGAGCGCAGTCACGGCCTTGCGGTCGAAGTGGCGCCACCCGAGTTGGCCAAGCCGCCGATGTACCACGTGGTCATTCTCAACGACGATTTCACGCCGATGGACTTCGTCATAGTCGTTCTCGAGACTTTTTTCAGCATGGACCGCGAACGCGCGACACAAGTCATGCTACATGTGCATACGCGGGGCAAGGGTGTCTGCGGCTTGTATACGCGCGAAGTGGCAGAGACCAAGGTGACGCAGGTCAACGAGTTTTCCCGTACCCATCAGCATCCTCTGCTGTGTACCATGGAAAAAACCTGACCGACCCACATATCCGATGCATTAATCATCCAGAGAGGCAAAGCGGATGTTCAGCAAGGATCTCGAGCTCACGATCGGCCAGTGCTACAAGGAGGCGCGCGAGCAGCGCCACGAATTCATGACGGTCGAGCACCTGTTGCTCGCTTTGCTCGAGAATCCCTCGGCGATCGGCGTGTTGCGCGCCTGCGGCGCGGATCTCGGCAAGCTCGGACGCGACCTGCGTTCGATCATCGCCGAAACCGTGCCGGTGCTGCCCGTCAGCGACGAACGCGACACGCAGCCGACGCTCGGCTTCCAGCGCGTCCTGCAGCGCGCCGTCTATCACGTGCAATCGTCAGGACGAAAAGAGGTCACGGGCGCCAACGTGCTGGTGGCGATCTTCGGCGAAAAGGATTCGCACGCCGTGTATTTCCTGGGTCAGCAGGAAGTGAACCGGCTCGACGTGGTCAACTACATTTCCCACGGAATAGCCAAGATCGGCCCCGAGCCGAGCGCGCAGCCGCCCGGTGCGGAAGCGCCGCGCGAAGGCGAGGGCGGCGAAGAGCCGCGCGGCAATCCGCTGACCGAGTTCGCCAGCAATCTCAACGAGCTCGCCCGTCAGGGCAAGATCGATCCGTTGATCGGGCGCAACGAGGAAGTCGAGCGCACGATCCAGGTGCTGTGCCGCCGGCGCAAGAACAATCCGCTTTATGTTGGCGAGGCCGGTGTCGGCAAGACCGCGCTGGCCGAAGGTCTGGCCAAGCGCATCGTCGAGGACCAGGTACCCGACATCCTCAAGGATGCGACGATCTACGCGCTCGACCTCGGCGCGCTGGTTGCCGGCACCAAGTATCGCGGTGACTTCGAGAAGCGCCTCAAGGCGGTCATCGGCCAGCTCAAGAAGGAGCCGGGCGCGATCCTGTTCATCGACGAGATCCACACCATCATCGGCGCCGGTTCGGCGTCGGGCGGCACGATGGACGCATCCAACCTGATCAAGCCGATGCTCGCCTCGGGTGAAATGCGCTGCATCGGCTCGACGACGTTCCAGGAATACCGCGGCGTGTTCGAAAAGGACCGTGCGCTCGCGCGTCGTTTCCAGAAGATAGACGTCGTTGAACCGACCGTAGCCGACAGTATCGAGATCCTCAAGGGATTGAAGTCGCGCTTCGAGGAACACCACCACGTCGAATACACGAGCGAAGCGCTGCGTGCGGCGGTCGACCTGTCGGTCAAGCACATCGCCGACCGCCTGCTGCCGGACAAGGCGATCGACGTGATCGACGAGGCCGGTGCACGCCAGCGCCTGCTGCCCGAAGACGAGCGCAGTGGAACCGTCGATGTGCCGGAAATCGAGTTCATCGTCGCGCGCATGGCGCGCATCCCGCCCAAGCAGGTGTCGGCATCCGACCGCGACGTGCTGCGCAACCTCGACCGTAATCTGAAGATGGTCGTGTTTGGCCAGGACCCGGCGATTGACGCGCTCGCCAGCGCGATCAAGATGGCGCGCTCGGGCCTCGGCAATCCGAACAAGCCAATCGGCAACTTCCTGCTGGCTGGCCCGACCGGTGTCGGCAAGACCGAAGTGACGCGCCAGCTTGCGCTGCAGCTCGGCGTCGAGCTCGTGCGCTTCGACATGTCCGAATACATGGAAGCGCATTCTGTGTCCCGCCTGATCGGTGCACCGCCGGGATACGTCGGCTTCGACCAGGGCGGCCTGCTGACCGAGCAGATCGTCAAGCACCCGCATTGCGTGCTCCTGCTCGACGAAATCGAGAAGGCACATCCGGACGTCTACAACGTGCTGTTGCAGATCATGGATCGTGGTGCGCTCACCGATACCAATGGACGCGAGGCCAATTTCAAGAACGTGATCCTGGTCATGACCACCAATGCCGGTGCACAGGCGGCGGCGCGGCGCACGATCGGATTCGTCGAGCAGAATCACGCCACCGATGCGATGGAAGTGATCCGCAAGGCGTTCACGCCGGAGTTCCGCAACCGCCTAGATGCGGTGATCCAGTTCGGTGCGCTCGACTTCGAGCACATCCTGCGCGTGGTCGACAAGTTCCTGATCGAACTCGAAGTGCAACTGCAGGAAAAGCACGTCGCGCTCGATGTCGACACCGAGGCACGCAAGTGGCTGGCCGAGAACGGCTTCGATCCACAGATGGGCGCACGGCCGATGTCGCGCGTGATCCAGGACAACGTCAAGCGCGCGCTCGCCGACGAGTTGCTGTTCGGCTCACTGGCGGAAGGCGGCAAGGTCAAGTTGACCGTGCGCGACGGCAAGCTTGATGTGCAAACCGAGGCGGCGGAGAAGGTGCCTGCGGTGGTCGAACCCTGAGCAGAGACGTTTGGCCAGCAGCGTGATCGTGAACCCCGCTTGCGCGGGGTTCTTTTTAGGCGTTTCGGGTGCGTGGTTGCGTACTTTCATGAGCCATCGCCCGCATGCACGGATTGAAGACCCCCATTGCTGAAAGGATTCTACCGATGAAGGTGATAAAGCCTTTCCCGCCGATTGCCACGTTGCTGATGCTGGGCATGCTCGGCAGTGTGCCGGCTGTTGCGCAGGTGACCCCATGCACTGCTGACGATCTCGGCGCGGTACCGATTCGCTACAACGTCGATTTCGAAGTCGACATCCAGGCGATATTCTCTGTCGCCTGCAGCGGCTGCCATATCGGTGGAATGTCTGGCGGTCTGAGTCTTGCGCCTGGCAATGCATTCGCGAATCTCGTCAACGTACCTGCCAACAACGTCAATGCCGGGATCGCCCGTGTCACTCCCGGTAACTCCGAGGCGAGTTTCCTGTTCAAGAAAACAAACTGCACCAACCTCAATGACATTGCGAGTACGCCTTTCGGCAGGCGGATGCCGCGCAACGGGCCACCGTACCTGAGCGTGCAGGATCAGGCAGCCATTCTCGACTGGATCGAGCAAGGCGCACAGGCGCTCGCCAATCCCGAACTGATTTTCGGCAGCGGGTTTGGCGCAAGGGACAATTGACTCCGACCGCGCCCTGGCAAAAAGGGCGCGAATGCTCAGGTCGCAATCGGCGTCATGCGTGGGTCAAGCGCAGATCCATTGACCGTCGTCCGCGTTCTCGCACCGGGCACGCACGTGTCCGGATCTCACTTCATGCGGTAGGTGATGCGGCCCTTGGACAGGTCGTACGGGGTCATTTCGACCTTGACCTTGTCGCCGGTGAGAATGCGAATGTAGTTCTTGCGCATGCGGCCGGAAATATGGGCGGTAACCACGTGGCCGTTTTCCAGCTTCACGCGGAACATGGTGTTGGGCAGCGTCTCGAGGACCGCTCCCTCCATTTCGATGACATCGTCTTTTGACATTGGTCCCTGGGCTTGGGCTCGACGGGGTCGAGAAGGCGCGCGATTCTACACGATCGCATCCGTGCAATGCGGCAAAATCGCGGCGATTGCCGCAATCACTCGCCGAGATCGCGCGGATCGAGTGTGGAAAAGGGATGCTGCCAGCGTCCGACCTGGCCCGAAAGCGCGATCTGGCCGGCGATTCTCGACATGAAGTCGCGGCGCTCCAGCTCGACGGCGCCAAGCGTACGCAGGTGCGGCGAGCTGACCTGCGCGTCGAGCAGCGGGAATTGGTTCATGGCCAGTCCGCGGCACAGTGCCAGCAGCGCAACCTTCGAGGCATGGTCGCGTCGGCTGAACATCGATTCGCCGAAGAACATGCGTCCGATCGCGACGCCATAGATGCCACCGACCAGTTGATCGCCGTCGCGCACCTCGATCGAATGCGCGTGGCCGAGCGCGTGCAACTGCGCGTAGGCGCGAATCATCTCGCTGCTGATCCAGGTTCCGCGCTGGCCGGCGCGAGGCTCGGCGCAAGCGCGCATCACCTCGACGAACGCGCTGTCCGCGCTGATCGTCCACGCGCAGTTTCCAAGCCATCTGCGCAATCTCCGCGGGACGTGCATTGCGCCGGTATCGAACACGAGGCGCGGATCTGGTGACCACCAGAGAATCGGCTCGCCGTGCGAGTACCACGGGAAAATTCCCTGCGAATAGGCCAGCAGCAGCCGTTCCGGGCGCAGGTCACCACCGGCAGCGAGCAGGCCGTCCGGCTCGCGCAGGGCCGTTTCCACCGGAGGAAACGGTTGCAGCGCGTGCGCATCGAGAATGGGCAGGCGGATCATCGGGCGATGCCGCCATCATTCATCAGGCGTATCGGAGTAAGGGGAGTGGCGCATCGCCGATTCTCCGTACGCTTCAAGTCCAGCGCGCTCGCTGCGCAGTGCGTCGCCGATTGCACGGCGGAAGCGCGCATCGACGACGTGGTGGAACGAGTGCGTGCGGGTTGGCAGGAATCCCCGCGCGATCTTGTGTTCGCCTTGCGCGCCGGGCTCGAAGCGGTCCAGGCCGTTGCGCAGGCAATAGTCGATTCCCTGGTAGTAGCAGGCCTCGAAATGCAGCCCTGGCACCTGCTCGTCGGCGCCCCAGTAGCGCCCGTACAGGGTGTCCTCGCTGCGCAGGCAGATCGCTGCGGCAACGATGCGCGCGCCGCGCCGGCACAGCACCGCCAGCACCTGGCGTGGCATCGCCGCGCCAAGGTGGCGAAAGAACGATTCGGTCAGCGCCGGATGGTTGCCGTGCGCATCGAAGGTTGAAAGGTACAGTCGATGCAGCGTGCGCCAGTCGTCGGCGTCGAGCTCGTCACCGTGCCGGATTTCGCAAACGATCCCTGCACGCGCAACCTGCGCGCGTTCCTGGCGGATGTTCTTGCGCTTCTTGGCGCTGAGCGCGGCGAGGAATGCCTCGAAGTCGGGCCAGCCGCGATTGCGCCAGTGGAACTGCCAGTCGAAACGCGGCAACCAGCGGCTTTTGCCGAGCGCCTCGACATCGGTCGCTACAGCGAAATTGAGGTGGGCCGATGACAGGCCAAGACGTTCGACCTGCTGCTCGATGCCCGCGATCAACGCGCTTCTGCGCAGATCCACATCGTATTCCGCACCGACCAGCAGGCGCGGCCCGGTCACCGGCGAGTACGGCACCGCGCACAGCAGCTTCGGGTAATACTCGAGGCCGTGACGCGCATAGGCGCTCGCCCATGCCCAGTCGAACACGAACTCGCCGTGCGAATTGCCTTTCAGATACAGCGGCGCGGCTGCGACGAGAGTCTCATCGGCGTACAGGCCGAGCGGACATGACTGCCAGCCAAGCTCGGCGCGGATGCAGCCATGTCGCTCGAGTCCGGCGAGGAAGGCGTGGGCGAGAAACGGATTCGCATCCGTTCGCAGGCGATCCCACGCCGACGCATCGATCGCGTCGACGCCTTCATGCAGGCGGACTTCGAGCGTCTGCATCATCGGTATCGTCCCCGGTCGGCAACGTCAATGCGCGTCTGCATCGCCGTGCTGCCGTCGCGCGTCAGCCGGCCAGGCCGAGCTTGTCGAGGTATTTCTCGGCGTCGAGCGCCGCCATGCAGCCGAAACCCGCCGAGGTCACTGCCTGTCGATAGACCTGGTCGGCGACATCGCCGGCGGCGAATACACCGGGAACGCTGGTCGCGGTGGCGCCACCGTCGAGGCCGGCGCGGATCGTGATGTAGCCGTTGCGCATGTCGAGCTGGCCGTCGAAGATGCCGGTGTTCGGCGTGTGACCAATTGCGACGAACATGCCGGAGACGGCGATGTCGCGTTCCACGCCGTCCTGCATTCCTTTTATGCGCACGCCGTTGACGCCGCTGGCATCACCGAGCACTTCGCTGACGGCGTGATTCCAGATGATCTCGACCTTGCCGGCGCGCTGCTTGTCGAACAGCTTGTCCTGCAGGATCTTCTCCGCACGCAGCTTGTCGCGCCGATGCACGAGTGTGACCTTGTTGGCGATGTTGGCGAGGTACAGCGCTTCTTCCACCGCCGTGTTGCCGCCGCCGATCACGGCAACGTCCTGATCGCGGAAGAAGAATCCGTCACAGGTCGCGCAGGCCGAAACGCCCTGACCCTTGAACTTTTCTTCGGACTCGAGGCCGAGGTACATCGCCGTCGCACCGGTGGCGATGATCAGTGCATCGCACGTGTACTCGCCACTGTCGCCCTTGAGCCGGAATGGTGTCTGCTTGATATCGACCGTGTGGATATGATCGAAGACGACTTCGGTATTGAAGCGCTCGGCATGTTTCTGCATGCGCTCCATCAGCGCCGGGCCGACCAGTCCCTCGACATCGCCAGGCCAGTTGTCGACCTCGACCGTCGTCATCAACTGTCCACCCTGGGCCAGCCCGGTGATCAGCGTAGGCTTGAGATTCGCGCGCGCGGCGTAGACTGCGGCAGTCCATCCGGCAGGGCCGGAACCGAGGATGAGCAGGCGCATGTGCTTCGGAGTCGTCATGTATAATCCCGGCCGCTTTTTCCGGCCTTGTTCGTGGCTGTTGCGGGGCGCGCCAGGATCTGCGGCGCGATGACTGCGAGAGCAGCGCGAAACCTGCCGCGCCGACTCTGGCAAGCAGGATGGGGTGAAGGCAACAGTGAATCAAGGGATACTCTGGTCAACGGCTGACGCGTCATCGCACGGCCTTCGCGCGCGGCTTGCCCGGGCCATCCGCCTGAGCGGCGCCACGCAGACCACCGGGTGAGCCGTGTGGACGTCATGACGCCTGCGCAGACTTGATCAAAGTGTCCGAAGGTGCCCGCGACAGAACGCGGATGCTGCGACAATACCAACCTGTGCGCTGGCATCCGCCTGGCGTGCCCATCGACTGCTCTGGAGAATTTGATGCGTATCGGTATCCCGTCCGAGACGAAGACGCTTGAAGGCCGCGTGGCGCTTGTGCCCGCTGCGTGTGCCGACCTCGTGCGTCGCGGCCATGAGGTGTACCTGCAGTCCGGTGCCGGCACCAAGAGCGGTTTTGTCGATGCCGAGTTCGAGCGCAATGGCGTCAGGATCGTTGCCGATGCCGCCGCGCTCTATGAAGTCGGCGAGCTGATCGTCAAGGTCAAGGAGCCGATTGCCGGTGACCTCGCCCTGCTGCGCAAGGATCACCTGCTGTTTTGCTATCTGCATCTGGCCGCCGAACCGGGATTGACGCGTCGCCTGCTCGACATCGGACTGACCGGCATCGCTTTCGAGTCGGTGGAGGAGAGCGACGGTTCGCTGCCGCTGCTCGCGCCAATGTCGATCATCGCCGGTCGCATCGCCGTGCAGATCGGCACGCATCTGCTGCATCAGCCGGCAGGTGGCAAGGGCAAGCTGCTTGGCGGCCTGCCGGGTACCGAGCGCGGCAAGGTCGTCGTGCTCGGAGCCGGCGCAGCAGGCGGCAACTCGGCCGCGCTCGCTGCTGCCGGTGGTGCCAATGTCGTGGTCTTCGACAAGCGCCCCGATCGCTTGGCCCAGATGATGGCGCTCGGCACCAATGTCACTGCGCTATATCCGTATGAAGAATACGTCGCGCGCGAAGTGCGCGACGCCGATCTGGTCATCGGCGCGGTGCTCATTCCGAGCGCCAAGGCGCCACACGTGGTCAGTGCGGCGATGGTCAAGACCATGGAGCCGGGCAGTGTGCTCGCCGACATCTCGATCGACCAGGGCGGTTGCTTCGAGACCTCGCGACCGACCACGTGGAAGGATCCGACGTATGTGGTCGATGGCGTGACCCATTTCGCCGTGACCAACATGCCGGGCGCGGTGCCGCAGACTTCCTCGCAGGCGATCTCGGCGGCGATCCTGCCATACGTGCAGCGTCTCGCCAAAGGTCCGGCGTGGCGTGACTACACGCCGCTCAAGGTCGGCGTCAATATCGACGGCGGCGATATCGTGCATCCCGCACTCGAAGGCGTTGTTTAATTGAAAACAATCGCTTGCGCCAATGAATTAAGGTAAGTTCTGTCAGTGGCGCGCGCATCGACATCGACCAGACCCACCCCGCTCGGCGACGCCCTCCAGCGTCGGCTGCGCGAGGTCGGCTTCCTGTTCCTGTTGCCGCTGGCGATCTACCTGTTCGTCTGCCTGTTCACCTACAGTCCGGCCGATCCGGGCTGGTCGCATGCCGGCCAGCCAGACCGCATCGCCAATTTCGGGGGTGCGATCGGTGCCTGGATCGCCGACCTGTTGTTCTATTTCTGCGGCGCGCTCGCCTACGCGTTTCCGATCCTGCTGCTGGTGATCGGCGCCGGCATCCTGCGCGGCGCTGACGCGGTCGAGCGTTCGCCGCTCGAACCGGCGCTGCGGCTGATCGGTGGACTCGCATTCTTCATTTCCGGATCGGGTCTGGCCTACCTGCACTTCACCGCGCCTTCGCAAATGCCCGCGCAATCGGGCGGCGTGCTCGGCTCGCTGATTGGCAGCGCGCTGATGGGCGGTTTCGGGTTGCTCGGTGCGACGCTGTTCCTGCTCGCGCTGTTTCTGGTCGCGGTGACGCTGGCGACCGGCCTGTCGTGGTTCCGACTGATGGATTCGATCGGTCGCGGTCTGCTCGCGGCAATCGAGTGGCTGGGCGCGAAATCGAAACGCGCCGACGACTGGAGTGCCGCGCGGCAGGCACGCGTCGAGCGTGAAGTCGTGCGCAAGGTCGATACGGTCAAGCAGTCCAAGCGCGAGCCGATCCGCATCGAGCCGGTGCTCGCGCCAATCGAGAAGAGCGAGCGTGCCCAACGCGAGACGCAGATCCCGTTGTTCTCCGGCGCATCGGGCGACGGCGAGTTGCCGCCGCTGGCCTTGCTCGACGAGCCGAAGCAGCAGGCGAAGGGCTACTCGGAAGAAACCCTCGAAGCACTGTCGCGCCAGGTCGAGCTGAAGCTCAAGGATTTCCGCATCGAGGCGCAGGTGGTCGGGGTGTTCCCGGGGCCGGTCGTCACGCGCTTCGAGATGCAACCGGCCGCCGGCATCAAGGGCAGCCAGATCTCGAGCCTCGACAAGGACATCGCGCGCGGGCTGTCGGTCATGAGCGTGCGTGTGGTCGACGTCATTCCCGGCAAGTCGGTGATCGGACTCGAGATCCCGAACGTCAATCGCGAGATCGTCTATCTCTCCGAAATCCTGCGCTCGGACAAGTACGACTCGATCAAGTCGCCGCTCGCACTCGCGCTCGGCAAGGACATCGGCGGCCGCGCGCACGTGGTCGATCTGGCCAAGATGCCGCATCTGCTGGTCGCCGGCACGACCGGTTCCGGCAAGTCGGTCGCCCTCAACGCGATGGTGCTGAGCCTGCTCTACAAGGCCAGCGCGTCTGACGTGCGCATGATCATGATTGACCCGAAAATGCTCGAGCTGTCGGTCTATCAGGGCATTCCGCACCTGCTCGCACCGGTCGTCACCGACATGAAGGAAGCGGCCAACGCGCTGCGCTGGTGCGTCGCCGAGATGGAGCGGCGCTACAAGCTCATGTCGGTGGTCGGCGTGCGAAACCTTGCCGGCTTCAACAAGAAGGTCAAGGACGAGGACGCGCGTGGACAACCGCTGCTCGATCCCTTGTTCCGTGCCGATCCGACCCAGCCGATGATGAAGGCCGAGCCGCTGCAGGCGCTGCCCTACATCGTCGTCATCATCGACGAGTTCGCCGACATGATGATGATCGTCGGCAAGAAGGTCGAGGAGCTGATCGCACGTCTCGCGCAGAAAGCGCGCGCTGCCGGCATCCATCTGATCCTCGCCACCCAGCGGCCATCGGTCGACGTCATCACCGGCCTGATCAAGGCCAATATTCCAACCCGCATCGCGTTCCAGGTGTCGAGCAAGATCGACTCGCGCACGATCCTCGACCAATCCGGTGCGGAGACCTTGCTTGGTCATGGCGACATGCTCTACCTGCCACCCGGCACGGCCATGCCCGAGCGTGTGCATGGTGCCTTCGTCGACGACCACGAGGTGCACAAGGTGGTCGAATGGCTGCGTTCGCAGGGCTCGCCCGACTACATCGAGGGTGTGCTCGAGGAAACGCAGTCAATGGGCGACGGCAAGTTCATCGGCGAAACCGGCCTGCCGCAGGATGCCAGCGACAGCGAGGGCGGCGAAGATGCCGTGCTATACGACAAGGCCGTGCGCATCGTCACCGAATCGCGTCGCGCCTCGATTTCGGGCGTGCAGCGCCACCTGCGCATCGGCTACAACCGCGCCGCGCGACTGATCGAGCAGATGGAGCGCGACGGCGTGGTCAGCGGCCCCGAGCACAACGGCAACCGCACCGTCATCGCGCCGCCACCGCCGCGCGATTGACCAGCATGGAACTGTGCGCCGGTCAGCGATGCGGCGCAAATGTCCAGCGGTCGCGTCGCGAGCGATATAACCACTGCATCCTGACCTCGCTCGCGGCTTGCAGGACGTAAGGAACTTCCTTACCCTTCGCCGTGTCTTAACGGCCAACGCCATGATCTCCAGCAAGCTCACCAGCAAATCCCAGACGACGATTCCGCAGCCGGTCCGCGCCGCGCTCGGGATTCGCGATGGGGATGAGCTTGTCTACGAAATCAAGGGCGATCGGGTGGTCCTGAAGAAGTTGAAGAGCGCGCCGATGGACGATCCGTTTCGGACGTTCGACGAATGGGGCAGCGAAGCGGATCGGCGTGCGTATGCCGGACTTTGAGGCGGGCGATGTCGTCAAGGTGCCGTTTCCTTACACCGATCGCTCGACACGCCAGAGGCGCCCCGCGCTGGTCGTTTCCACAATGGGTTTGCAGTCGAGCCACGGCCTGCTGTGGGTGTTGATGATCACCAGCGCAGAGAATCGCGGCTGGGCAGACGATGTCCCGGTCACGGACTTCGCCGCAGCAGGATTGCCCGTTGCTTCGGTCATCCGTACGGCCAAGATCGCGACCATCGACGCGCGTGACGCGCAACCGCTCGGCAAGGTCCGGCCACGTACGCGAAACGCCGTCATGAATCGACTTGTCGCGATGTTGGCTATCCAGGAGCAAAAATGAACGCGGCGCCCTTGCCAACTCGCAGCCGTTTCCGATTGCGCCCTGCGCTGGACGGCTTGCGCGTGCTGTCGATCCTGTTCGCTTTGGTCATTACACTCGACGCGTTCGCCGCCGACACGGCGCGCGCGCGCATGGAATCGTTCTCGCGTGATCTGCGCGCAGTCAGTGCCGATTTCGAGCAATCGGTAACCGGTGCGCGCGGACTGCGCGGTGAGGCATCGACCGGCACGCTTTCGCTGCAGGCGCCGCGGCAGTTCCGCTGGCAGACTGTGTCGCCGTTCGAACAGTTGATCGTCGCCGACGGCGCCCGCGTCTGGGTCTATGACCCCGATCTCGAACAGGTCAGCGTGCGCAGCCAGAGTTCCGAAGAGGCGCAGAGCCCGCTGACCGTACTGACCGACCTCTCGCAAATCGACCGCGAGTTCACGGCGAGTGAGGTGGGCGAGAGTGATGGCCTGCAATGGCTGAGGCTGGTCTCGAAGGCCAGGGAACCGGACTTCGAACACGCCGAGCTCGGTTTCGACGGACGCGCGCTCGTCAGCATGCGTTTCCTCGACCCGCTCGGCAACACCACCGAGATCCGCTTCAGCAACTGGAAGCGCAATCCGCAACTCGCCGCCGACAGCTTTCGCTTCGTGCCGCCGCCGGGCATCGATGTCGTCGGCGATGTCGGCAGCGATGCCGAAGTGTTTCCGATCAAGGATTAGCAGCGCACGCGCGCCATCGCAGGCATCGATTGATCGCGCTAGACTCCAAGCCCATGAAGCGTTTCCCCGCCATTTTCCTGCGCTGCCTGCTCGCCTTCGTCCTCATGGTGAACGCGGTGTTTGCGCCGGTGCATGCGCATGAACCGGTCCAATCCGATCCGGTTGCCACAGCGTCGACCGATGCGATGCCGTGTCATGACGCGGTCGATTCCGGCGTGAGCGATGGCGCGGCGCCGCCCGCGTCAGGCGATGGCTGCTGTGCAGCACAATGCCTGTGTGGCTGCCTGATCGCCTCGGCGTTGCCGGATGTCATTGCGTTTCATGCCTTCGACACGCCGCCCGTTGGTGTCGCCGCGCCACTCGAGCCTGCCCGCTTCAGTCCGCTGCAATCCCGTCTGCTCCGACCTCCGATCGCCTGACAGTCTCCGGCCACCGCGCTCTGCGTGGTGAATGTCCTTGCACTGCTTCGCGATGGTTGCGCCGTGTCGGCGCGGCCTGGAGATCTTTCATGAAACGTTTGATGTCGCGTTGGGCCACTGTCGGCCTGACCTTGCTGCTTTCCGCGTGCGCGTCGTTCGATGCGCGTCGCGGCAACGACGAAACCGCCGCGCTGCTCAATGCGCGCGGCGCCTCTTCCATTCCGGCAGACGGACCGATCGACTGTGCGGGTCGCGTCGAGCCGATGGCGCAACAGATCGCGCAGCCGCTCTCGCGCGACCGTGCGGTGGCCCTCGCCTTGTCGTGCAATCCATCGCTCGCGGCGGCCTACGCGCGCCTCGGCATCGCCAACGCCGAAGCGTACGACGCGGCGCGACTGGCCAATCCGACGCTGTCGCTCGGCGTGGCCGAGTCGAATGCGTCGGGCGTCGGCGCACGCATCGACCTCGGCATCGCGCAGAATTTCACGCGGCTGATCCTGCGCGGACCACGCACACGATTGGCGGAGGGTGAGTTTCTTCGCGCGCAGTTCGGTCTGGCCGGCAAGGTCATGACGCTCGCCGCGGAAGTCGAGACGGGGCATGCGCGGCTGGTCGCAGCGATGCAGGTCGAACTGGCACGCGCGACGATCGCCGAGGCCAGTGCGGTCTCGGCCGAAATGGCGCGTCGCTTCCGCGCCGCGGGCAATCTGTCCGCGCGCGAACTCGCGCTCGCCGAAGCGAAGTCGATCGATGCTGCCATCGCCAATCGCCATGCCGCCGACGAATCCGCCGAGGCGCGCGCACGCTTGCAGGTGCTGCTTGGCGTCGACGCAGACAGCGACTGGAAGGTGATCGATTCCTTCGCCGTGCCGCCGTACGACGAGTTGACGCTGGCCGATCTTCGCGCAATCGCCGATCAGCAACGACTCGACCTCGCATCCGCGCGCAAACTCGTCGATCTGCTCGCCGACGCCGCGCAGACCAGCCGTCGCATCGGCTGGCTCGGCGAATTCGAGGTCGGCATCGAAGCCGAACGCGAGCCGGATGGCTCGCGGCTGCTCGGACCGACCCTGTCGATCCAGTTGCCGCTGTTCCATCAGGGGCAGGGCAGCTTTGCGCGTGCAGGATATCTGCACACCTGGAGC
>JBBSOU010000059.1:0-22210 GCA_038259445.1 Lysobacterales bacterium
GCAGTGCGTATCGCGCGTCGGTGGGTCGGCGCGGGCCGACAATGACGCTGGTTCCCGCAAGTCGGTTCGCCACCGTGAACGCGGCTTCGTCGGTGAAGTCGTCGCCGAGCATCCACGGCGTGCGGCCAAGGAAAGCGCGTTCGCGCAGCAAGCGTTCGAGCGCGCTGCCCTTGTCGCTGCCTCGCGGGCGCACCTCGACGACATGATTTCCATGCTGCAAGGTGAACCCTGTACCTGCGATGTCGAGCAGCTTCTGGCCAATCGCGAGTGCGTCGTCGGCGGCGTGCGGCGCACCGCGAAAATGCACGGCGATCGCGTCGAGCTTGTCTTCGATCAGCATGCCGGGAATCGCGGCGACGTGTTCGACGGCCGCGCGCCGCGCCGCATCCAGTGATGGTGCGTGCGACGGAGCCGAGACGATGAGTCCGTCTGCGGTGCGGATTTGCGCGCCGTGCAAGCCAGCCGTGGCCATCACCGGCAAGGCATCGAATTGGTCGATCTGCGCGAGGCTGCGACCACTGATGATGGCCAGTGCGCCGCCGAGTGCGCCATGCAGCAGTCGAAGGATTTCCGGCAATCCGTCGGCCACCACCACGTGGTGCGGCTGCGCCGCGAAATCGAGGAGGGTGCCGTCGAGGTCGAGGAACAGCGCCGCGTCTGCCGTCAGCAGGGGCGGAGGTGGCAATGCTGGAGCTGGTTTGGGAGATGCCGGTAGCGCGACCATGCAGCCGTCCGTCGGGGCGTGGCAACGCGCAAGCGCGCACCGTGCGGAGCGGTCATTGTGCCGTACTCTGGACGGGCGGTCCAAATGCAGCCACGCAACTGTGATGTCACGCAAGCTCCATCACGCGTTTGCGCGGTACCTTATGCGCGGACTCATGCGGGGGAAGGATCATGCGCAGCGGTTTGCTCGGAGCGATGCTGGCCACCACCATGAGCGGCGCCGCAGCGGTCGAAGTCACGGTGAAGAATGATTCACTTGTCGACTTCTCGGCCGGTGTCGTGCAGGCCGGCTTCGTCACTGGCGAACGTGCCGCCAGCTGGCTGACTTCGCCGTGCACGGGCAACCTCGTTGCCGCGCAGATCTTCTGGCGCTCGCAGAATGGTGTCTCCGGCAAGGTGCTCGGCGACTCGATCACGATCCATCGCGCCGGCACCTTTCCGACGCCGGGCGAGATCGCACAGCAAATCTTCGGGCCGTTGCTGACCGACAACGTCATCAACGAGTACCGCTACCTTGACGAGAACAACACGATCCCTCTGGTGGTGCCGGTCACGCAGAACGAGACCGTTATCGTGTCGTTCACGTTTGCCGAGACACTCGGGGCGAGCGGTCCAAGCGTGGTCAACGACACCGATGGAATCCAGCCGTCGCGCAATGCGATCTACGCCGACATCGGCGGCACGTTCTTGTGGTTAGGCTCGAGCACACTGGGTGTCAATGGCGACTGGGTCATTCGGGCAGTGATCGATTGCCCGGTGGTTCCGGTCAATGCGGATGTCTCGGCCAGCATCAGCACGACACCGGCCAGTTATACCGCCGGCGCGCCGTTGAGCTATACGATCACGATTGCCAATGCCGGTCCGGCGGCCGCGCCGGGCACGACCGTTGTCGATGTCTTTCCGCCATCACTGAGTGCCGTGACGTGGACATGCTCGGCGACCGGTGGCGCGACCTGTGTTTCCGGCGGCAGCGGCACGATCGCGCAAAGCGTCAGCCTGCCGGCCGGCAGTGCAACGACCTATACGGTCAATGCGACCGTCGCGCCGGGTACGACCGGCGTCATCAGCAACACGGTCACCACCGTGGTCGGCGCGCCTGCGGTCGATCCCGATACGGAGAACAACTCGGCTACGGCCAATACCCTGCCTGCTGCCAACGACCTCATTTTTTCAAGCGGCTTCGAGCCGCTGCCGTAAGCGAAAGGTCCAGGGAATCTCTGGACAACCTTCATTCTGTCGTTCCGGCGAGAGCCGGCAAGTCGACTTGCTCGGAGTTTCCTGAGGGGCGTGCGCTTGATGGTGGCGGTGCTCGCCTCCATCTAACGCGCATCGGCGAGGTTTCGCCCCTTGATGCGGAAATTATTCCATGCGCATGGAAAAGCTCACCTCGCGCTTCCAGCAGGCGCTGGCCGACGCCCAGAGCCTGGCGGTCGGGCGCGACCACAACATGATCGAACCGGTGCACGTGCTCAGTGCGCTGATCGATCAGCAAGGCGGCTCGACGGCACCGATGCTCGCCCAGGCTGGCGTCAACGTCGCCGCGCTGCGCACGCGACTCACGCAGGCCGTTGATCGGCTGCCGAAAGTCGCTGGCCAGGACGGCAATGTCGGCGTCGGCAACGATCTCAATCGCCTGCTCAACGTTACCGACAAGCTGGCCCAGCAGCGCGGCGATCCGTTCATTGCGAGCGAGCTGTTCGTGCTCGCGGCGCTCGACGACAAGGGCGAGGTTGGCGGCGCGCTCAAGGCCAGTGGCGCGCTCAAGGCAAGCCTCGAGTCGGCGATCGACAGCATCCGCGGTGGTGACAAGGTCGATAGCGCCGATGCCGAGGAACATCGCCAGTCACTGGAAAAATACTGCATTGATCTGACCGAACGCGCCGAGTCGGGCAAGCTCGATCCGGTGGTCGGTCGCGACGAGGAAATCCGCCGCGTGATCCAGGTGCTGCAGCGACGCACCAAGAACAATCCCGTGCTGATCGGCGAACCGGGCGTCGGCAAGACCGCGATCGTCGAGGGCCTGGCTCAGCGCATCGTGCACAACGAAGTGCCCGAAGGCCTGCGCGACCGCCGTGTGCTTTCTCTCGACATGGGCGCGCTGATCGCCGGCGCGAAGTTCCGTGGCGAGTTCGAGGAGCGGCTCAAGGGCGTGCTCAAGGATCTGTCGAAGCAGGAAGGCCGCGTGATCCTGTTCATCGACGAACTGCACACGATGGTCGGCGCCGGCAAGGGCGAGGGCGCGATGGATGCCGGCAACATGCTCAAGCCGGCGCTCGCGCGCGGTGACTTGCATTGCGTCGGCGCGACCACGCTTGACGAATACCGCAAGTACATCGAGAAGGACGCGGCTCTTGAGCGGCGTTTCCAGAAGGTGTTCGTTGGCGAACCGTCGGTCGAGGACACGATCGCGATCCTGCGCGGCCTCAAGGAAAAGTACGCCGTGCACCATGGCGTCGAGATCACCGATCCGGCGATCGTCGCCGCGGCGACGCTGTCGCACCGTTACATCTCCGATCGCCAGTTGCCGGACAAGGCCATCGATCTGATGGACGAGGCGGCCTCGCGCATCCGCATGGAGATCGACTCGAAACCCGAGGAGCTCGATCGCAAGGAGCGTCGCCTGATCCAGCTGAAGATCCAGCGTGAGGCGCTGAAGAAGGAGAAGGATGCCGAGTCGAAGCAGCGGCTTGCCGATCTCGAGAGCGAGATTGACGTGCTCGAACGCGACTTCTCCGATCTCGAGGAAATCTGGAAGGCCGAGAAAGCCGTCGTTGCTGGCACCAGCAGGATCAAGGAAGCGATCGAGCAGGCGCGTACCGAAATCGACGCCGCGATGCGTGCGAGTGACTATGCAAAAGTTTCCGAGATCCAGTACGGGCGCCTTCCCGCGCTGGAGAAGCAGCTCGAAGCGGCAGCCGAGACCGAAACCCACGGCTTCAAGCTGCTGCAGGACAAGGTCACCGCCGAGGAAATCGCCGAAGTCGTTTCGCGCTGGACCGGCATCCCGGTCAGCAAGATGCTCGAAGGCGAGCGCGACAAGCTGCTGCGCATGGAAGATTCGCTGCACGAGCGCGTGGTCGGACAAGACGAGGCGGTCAAGGCGGTCGCCGATGCGATCCGCCGTTCGCGTGCCGGATTGTCCGACCCGAACCGGCCGAACGGATCGTTCCTGTTCCTCGGTCCCACCGGCGTCGGCAAGACCGAGCTGTGCAAGGCGCTGGCCGAATTCCTGTTCGATTCGACCGAGTCGATGGTGCGCATCGACATGAGCGAGTTCATGGAAAAGCAGTCCGTCAGTCGCCTGATCGGCGCGCCGCCGGGCTACGTCGGCTACGACGAAGGCGGCTATCTGACCGAAGCCGTGCGCCGCCGCCCGTACAGCGTGATCCTGCTCGACGAGGTCGAGAAGGCGCATCCGGATGTGTTCAACATCCTGCTGCAGGTGCTCGACGACGGCCGCCTGACCGATGGCCAGGGCCGCACGGTCGATT
This sequence comes from Lysobacterales bacterium, assembly GCA_038259445.1. Classification (GTDB taxonomy): domain Bacteria; phylum Pseudomonadota; class Gammaproteobacteria; order Xanthomonadales; family Rhodanobacteraceae; genus Dokdonella. Next base: position 4,215 of record JBBSOU010000059.1, read on the forward strand.
TCCGCAACACCGTGATCGTGATGACCTCGAACCTCGGCTCGCAGGCGATCCAGGAGCTCGACGGCGACAGCGAGGAGCAGTACACGCAGATGAAGGCGTCGGTGATGGGTGTGGTGCAGGCGCACTTTCGCCCCGAGTTCATCAATCGGCTCGACGAGATCGTCGTGTTCCGTTCGCTCGACAAGGCGCAGATCCGCCAGATCGCACGCATCCAGACCGAGTATCTCGGCAAGCGTCTCGGCGAGCGCCAGCTCAAGCTCGACATTTCTGAGAAGGCGCTCGAACGGCTCGGCAACGTCGGTTTTGATCCGGTGTATGGCGCGCGCCCGCTCAAGCGGGCGATCCAGCAGCAACTGGAAAACCCGCTGGCGACCAGGATCCTGTCCGGTGCGTTCGTCGCCGGCGATACCGTGCGCATCGACGCCGACGCCAGCGGACTGGTCTTCAGCAAAGGCTGATCGTTGCGCAGCAGGGGCTGTCGGCGTCGGGTACAGTGACGGCATGTCGCCGCCGGCTTGAAACTTGGCCTCTCGACCGCATGGCGCGGCGCGATCCCGTGACATTTCCAGGAGTTTTTTCGATGCCGATCTACGAATTCGAGTGTCCGGCGTGCGCGCATCGTTTCGAGCGCCTGCAGAAGCTGTCGGACGCCGATCCCAGCGATTGCCCGGACTGTGGCAAGGCCGGCGTAAAGCGCCGCCTGACCGCACCGGCATTCCGCCTGTCAGGCTCGGGTTGGTACGAGACCGACTTCAAGAAGGACGGAGACGCCAAGCGCAATCTGACCAGCAAGGACGAGGCACCGAAGGCGGATGCACCGGCGCCAAGCGCCGAACCCGCCAAACCCGCGGTCGAAAAAGTGCCGGAAAAAAAGGCCGCCGCGGCGACGCCTGCGCTCAAGCCTGCCGCCTCGGATGGCTAACCGGCGTTCAGCCTTTACCCGCGTAAACTAGGCGAGCCATCAGGAGGGAGGAGTGACCATGTTGAAGAGATTCGTTGCTGCGGGATTCGTCGTTCTGGGGTCTGTTTTCGCCATGTCGGCAGTCCAAGCGCAGCCTCCGGGCGGCGGCTACGGTCAGGGCCCCGGTGGCCGGGACCGCGTGCAGTGCGAGAGCAAGGACTACCGACTCAAGCGTTGCAACGTCGATTGGCGTGAGGCACAACTGGTTCGCCAGACTTCCAGCGCGCGCTGCGTACGCGGCACAAGTTGGGGTGTCGACCGCCGTGGACTGTGGGTCGATCGTGGCTGCGCGGGCGTGTTCGCCGAAGTGGGCGGTCGTCCCGGAGGTCCGGGACAGGGCGGTGGCTGGCAGCCGGGTCCGGACTGGGACCGCGAGATTCGCCTGATCTGTTCGAGCGACGATTACCGCTATCGCATGTGCCAGGTTGACATCGGTCCGGCCGGACGCGTGAGCATCGAGCGCCAGATCTCCAAGACGGCCTGCATCGAGGGCCGCACATGGGGCGCCAATCGCGCGGGGATCTGGGTGGACGGTGGTTGTTCCGCATCGTTCATCGTCGGTCGCCGCTGGCGCTGATTCGGCGCTTCATGCGGTAACGCCACGTCGCAACTTGATCTGGAAGCCCGCCGCAAGGCGGGCTTCTTGTTTGCGGTGCAGCATGAAGGTCTATAGCATTCCGCGCCTTTCCCCGGAGCACTTCATGCGCACGCATCATTGCGGACTCGTCGACGAAAGCGTGATCGGTCAGTCCGTCGAGTTGTGCGGCTGGGTCGATACCGTCCGCCTGCAGAGCCATGTCGCTTTTATCGACCTGCGCGACCACGAGGGCGTCGTGCAGATCGTCGTCGAGCGCGAATCGGTCGACGCGTTTGCAGTGGCCGGCGATGTCGGCTATGAGTTCTGCCTGCGCGCGCGCGGCGCCGTGCGTCGGCGCATCAGTGCCAACGACAAGCTGCGCAGTGGTCAGGTAGAGGTGCTCGCCGAGTCTCTGGAGATACTCAACCGCGCCGACAACCTGCCGTTCGCGCTGCACGAAACGCCGAGCGAAGAGGTGCGCCTGAGATATCGCTACCTCGAACTGCGCCGCGCCGACATGCAGCGCAAGATGCGCATGCGCACGAAGCTGGTTTCGGCGCTTCGCCACTACCTCGATGCGCGCGGTTTCCAGGATATCGAGACACCGATCCTGACCAAGGCGACGCCTGAGGGTGCGCGCGATTATCTGGTGCCGAGCCGCGTGCATCCCGGCGAATTCTTCGCGCTGCCGCAATCGCCGCAGCTGTTCAAGCAGTTGCTGATGGTGGCCGGTTTCGATCGCTACTACCAGATCGCCCGCTGCTTCCGCGACGAGGACCTGCGCGCCGATCGCCAGCCCGAGTTCACCCAGCTCGACATGGAGTTTGCCTTCGTCGAGGAGCGCGATGTACAGGATGCCGTCGAGGCGATGATCCGGCACATCTTCAAGGAAGTTGCCGACGTCGAGCTCGATGCCGACTTCCCGCGCATGACCTATGCCGAAGCGATGCGGCGCTTCGGCTCGGACAAGCCCGACCTGCGCATTTCACTCGAACTCATCGACATCGCCGAGCATGTTCGCGGTGTCGAGTTCAAGGTGTTCAGCGAGCCGGCGAATGATCCGATGAGCCGCGTTGCCGCATTGCGCGTTCCGGGCGGCGCCGGTTTCACGCGCAAGCAGATCGACGAGCTCGGCGTGCACGCGGCGAAACATGGCGCGAAGGGACTCGCCTGGCTGCGCATCGACGATCTCGGCAAGGGTCGCGAAGGCATCAACTCGCCGGTGGCCAAGGTCCTCGACGATACGGCGCTGCAGGCCGTGCTGGCGGCGAGTGGGGCGCAGACCGGCGACCTCGTGCTGATCGGTGCCGGACCGTATCGCATCGTCTCCGAGTTCCTCGGCGCATTGCGCATCAAGGTCGCGCGCGATCTCGGCCTCGTCGAAAACGCGTGGCGACCACTGTGGGTGATCGATTTCCCGATGTTCGAGTATGACGCCGACAGCGCGCGCTACATGGCCCTGCATCATCCGTTCACGGCGCCGAAGATCGACGACGTGTCCGACCTGCAGGCGAATGCCGCAAATGCCGTGTCGCGCGGCTACGACATGGTGCTCAACGGCAACGAAATCGGCGGTGGCTCGATCCGCATCCACCGCACCGACATGCAGAGCGCGGTGTTTGCCCTGCTCGGCATCGAGGCCGACGAGGCGCAGGCCAAGTTCGGCTTCCTGCTCGAAGCCCTGCGCCACGGCGCGCCACCGCACGGTGGCATCGCCTTCGGCATCGACCGCATCGCGGCATTGATGGCCGGCACCGATTCGATCCGCGACGTCATCGCGTTTCCGAAGACGGCCAGCGCACAATGCCTGCTGACTGCGGCGCCGTCGCCGATCGCCGCAATCCAGTTGCGCGAGCTGCATATCCAGGTCATCGAGAAAGACAAGGCCTGAGGTCTTGACGCGCGTGCTCGAGGGCCGACTGAACCGATGAGCGAACATGTCATTCTGCTGCACGGCATCTGGATGCGCGGGTTCACGCTGGCACCGCTTGCACGGCGTCTTCGCGAGTCCGGATTCGCGTCGGTTGAAGCGCTTGACTACGCCAGTGTCAGCGGCACGCTCGATGTCGCCATCGAGCGACTCGCCGATCGCCTGCGCGGGCGCCGCGATGACCAGGTGCATGTGGTCGGCCACAGCCTCGGCGGCATGCTGGCACTCGAACTTGCAGGCCGCGCTGACGAACTTCCACAGGGCCGCATCGTCTGTCTGGGCTCGCCTTTGCGCGGCAGCGCCAGCGCGCGCGGTGCGCAGCGCTGGCCCGGCGCAAACCTTGTCATGGGCCACAGTGCGGAGATCCTCGTACGTGGCTTCGAGCAATGGCACGGTACGCGCGAGGTCGGCGTCGTGGCGGGTCGCACGCCACTCGGACTCGGTCGCATCATCGGCGCGCTCCATGGTCCGCACGACGGTACCGTCACAGTCGCCGAAACGATGTTGCCCGGCATCACTGATCACCGCGTCGTCGCGTCGACACACTCGGGACTCGTGTTTTCGGCCGAGGTGGCGCACCTTGTCGCGATATTCCTGCGCAGCGGGCGTTTTCCACCAGCTCAGACAGTGGAATGAAAAATGCGGGGTCGAACTGAATCCGGAGACTGGTAAAGTGGCAGTGTCGACAATCAAAGGGCTCGATCGAGGATGTGCTTCATCACCCGTTGCACCGGTACGTGTCGCGCTGTCGGTATCTTTGCCGCGTTCGGCTGACGGCGGCGTGATCCGCATCCTCGGCATTGATCCAGGCAGCCAGCGCACCGGCATCGGCATCATCGACGTTGCCGTCGACGGGCGATCGCGGCATGTTTTCCACACCGCACTGAACCTGCTCGGCAACGACACGTTCCACCAGCGACTCAAGCAGATCTTCGACGAGGTGTCAGCAATCATCGAAACCCACGCACCGACGGAAGTCGCGATCGAACGCGTGTTCATGGCGCGCAATCCGGACTCCGCGCTCAAGCTCGGCCAGGCACGCGGCGCGGCAATCTGCGCGGTGGTCTGTCGAGGGCTCGCGCTGGCGGAGTACGCGCCGAAGGAAATCAAGCAGGCCGTGGTGGGCGGCGGCGGAGCGGACAAGACCCAGGTGCAGCACATGGTCGGTGTACTGCTCGGTGTGGATGGCAAGCTGCAGGCCGATGCCGCCGATGCGCTGGCGATCGCGCTGACGCACGCGCATACGCGCTCGAGCGTCGAGCGCCTCGGCATTCCGCGCACCGCCTGGAGGCGCCGTCGATGATCGGTCGCCTGCGCGGAATCCTCGTCGCCAAGCAGCCACCATGGGTCATGGTCGACGTGGGCGGTGTCGGCTATGAGCTGGAAGTGCCGATGTCGACACTGTACGACCTGCCGGAAACCGGCAAGGAGGTCACGTTGGTCACGCACTATGCGGCCAAGGAAGACAGTGTCTCGCTGTACGGCTTCCTGCGCGAAACCGAGCGCACACTGTTCCGCAGTGTGCAGAAGGTCAGCGGCATCGGTGCCAAGACCGCGCTCGCAGTGCTCTCCGGTGCCTCGACCGACGAGTTCGCGCGGCTGGTGCAACGTGGCGACATCGCTGCACTGACACGCATCCCGGGCATCGGCAAGAAGACCGCGGAGCGTATCGTCGTCGAACTGCGCGATCGGGTTGAAGGGCTTATCGGCGGCGACGGCGAAAGCGGTGCGTTCGGCGACCTGCCGAAGGATCCTGTCAGCGAAGCGAGCGTTGCCCTGCAATCACTGGGCTACAAACCGAACGAAGTCGCACGGCTTGTCAAGGACGCGAGCGCACCGGGCGACAGTGCCGAGGACATCATCCGCAAGGCGCTCAAGGCAGCCTTGCGATGAACATGCAGCGTCGAAATACATGGCGGCGCGATGTGTGCATCGGTGCATGGCAGGCATGAACGACAGCGCTGCCAGTGCGCCGCCGTCGGCGACGTCCGACAACCACGGCAAGGTCGGTCTGTTCGGGCTGACGGTCGGTGCCATCGGCGTCGTCTTCGGCGACATCGGCACCAGTCCGCTGTACACGATCCGCGAGGCGTTCTCGCCGCACTATGGATTGATCGCCAACCACGACACCGTGCTTGGCGTGCTGTCGATGGTGTTCTGGGCGCTCATGATCGTCGTCACGACCAAGTACGTGACCATCATCATGCGTGCCGACAACGACGGCGAGGGCGGCATCATGGCCTTGATGGCGCTGGCCCAGCGCTGCCTGCCGAAGAACTCGAAGTCGGCCTATCTGGTCGGTATCTTCGGCATCTTCGGGGCGTCGCTTTTTTTCGGCGACGGCGTCATCACTCCGGCAATATCGGTGCTGTCGGCGGTCGAAGGACTCGACGTCATCGCGCCCAACCTTACCGCGTGGATCGTGCCCATTTCGTTGATCGTGCTGGTTTCGCTGTTCGCGACGCAGCGCTTCGGCACGGCCAAGGTCGGTCGCGTGTTCGGCCCGATCACGGTGATCTGGTTCATCAGCCTGGCGGTACTCGGCGTGCTCAACATCCTGCACGAACCGGAAGTGCTCAAGGCGATCAACCCGTGGTGGGCTGCGCAGTTCTTCATCGAGCACACCTGGGGCGGCGTGTTCATTCTCGGCGCGGTGATCCTCGCCGTCACCGGTGGCGAGGCAATCTATACCGACATGGGACATTTCGGTGCCAGGCCGATCCGCATTGCCTGGTATTTCTTCGTGTTGCCGTCGCTGATGCTGAACTATCTCGGCCAGGGCGCGCTCGTGCTCGAGGATCCTTCGAGCATCCGCAATCCGTTCTATCTCGGCGTGCCCGACTTCGCGCGCGTGCCGATGCTGGTGCTGGCCACGGCCGCTACCGTGATTGCCTCGCAGGCCGTGATCACCGGCGGTTTCTCGGTGGCGCGCCAGGCGATGCAGCTCGGCTACATTCCGCGCATGACCATCCGTCACACCTCGCGAGATACGATCGGCCAGATCTACATTCCCGCGATCAACTGGACGATGATGCTGGTCGTCATCGCACTCGTGCTTGGTTTCCGCACCTCCTCGGCGCTGGCGACCGCCTACGGCATTTCCGTCTCGATGACCATGCTGATCGACACCGTGCTGCTGGTGATCGTCGCGCAAGCACTCTGGCCGCGCTGGCGCCGTTGGGTAGTGCCGCTGTGCGCGTTGTTCTTCGTCATCGACCTCGCGTTCGTGATCGCCAACGGTGCCAAGGTGTTGCAGGGCGGCTGGTTTCCGGTCGTGCTCGGCGTGATCCTGTTCACACTGTTGCGCACATGGCGGCGTGGTCGCCAGCTGTTGCACCAGGAGGTGCGAAAGGACGGCATCGGGGTCGACATATTCCTGCCTGCACTGATGCTCGCGCCTCCGGTGCGCGTGCCCGGCACGGCCGTGTTCATGACCGCCGACGCCGATGTCGTACCCCATGCGCTCATGCACAACCTCAAGCACAACAAGGTGCTGCACGAGTGCAACATCCTGCTCACGGTCGAGACGCTGAGTTGTCCGTACTCGCACAAGCGGCTGATCTGCGAAGACATCGGTCACGGCTTCTACCGCATCCTCGTGCGCTTCGGCTTCATGGAGACACCCGACGTACCGCGCGCGTTGCTCGGCTGCGAGCTGGTTTCGGATGTTTGCCTCGATCCGATGGACACGACCTACTTTGCCAGTCGCGAGACGATCGTCGCCAAGGCCCATCGCGGCATGCCGATCTGGCGCGACAAACTGTTCTCGCTGATGCACCGCAATGCCGCACCGGCAACCGGCTACTTCCGCATTCCCGGCAACCGACTCGTCGAGCTCGGCACACACGTCGAGATCTGACGCGCATGCGGGCTGATCGACGTTCTTCCACGAATCCCTGAACAATCTTTACGCCGTCATTGCGGCTTTCGCCGGGATGACGGCTTGATCAGCGTTGCCTAGTTCAGCGCGGCAAATGACTCGACGCGGGTGGTCGGCCCGGACACGATCAGGATGTCGCCCGCCTCGACGATCGTGTCGGCGTTGGCATAGGTGAAATCGCTGCCGCTGCGCTTGAGTCCGACCACGGTCACGCCGTGCCGCGAGCGCAGTGCCGATTCGCTCAGCGTCTTGCCGTGCGACTCGCGCGGGGAGCGCGTCTTGGCAATCGCGAAGCCGTCGTCGAACTCGATGAAGTCGATCATCTTGCCGGTGACCACGTGGGCGACGCGTTCGCCCATCGATGCTTCGGGATAGACGACATGGTGGGCGCCAGTGCGCTCGAGGATGCGGCCATGCTTGGTGCTCGTCGCCTTGGCCCAGATGTCGGCGATGCCGAGTTCTTCGAGCGCGAGCACGGTCAACACACTCGCTTCGACATCGCTGCCGATGCCGACCACCGCATGGGCGAAATCCTTGACGCCGAGTTCGCGCAGCACCTCGCTGTTGGTGCTGTCGGCTTCGACGACATGACTCAGGCGACTGGACCAGCTCTGCACGATGACTGGATTGGCGTCGATGCCGAGCACGTCGTGACCGAGACGCAGCAGCGAGTCTGCGACGGCACCTCCGAAACGGCCGAGGCCGATGACTACCACGCTGTCGATTGAATTAGCCAACGATCGGGCGCTCCTCTGGAAAGCGGAAATGGGCGGGCCTGCCGCGCAGGGCGAGCGCGGTGGCGACCGTGATGGTACCGACCCGGCCGATGAACATCAGTACGATCAGAATGCCCTGGCCAGCAACGGGCAGGTCGGCGGTGATGCCGGTCGACAGGCCGACCGTGGCGAAGGCGGAAATTGCCTCGAACAGCACCACATGCATTGGCAGTACAGTCAGGGTCAGCAGGAGCAGGGTCGCGAGCGCCACTGCACCGGCGCCGAGCAAGGCCACGCTGAGTGCCTGGCGTTGCGTCTGGGTCGAGATGCGGCGACCGAAAATGCTCGTATCGGCGGTGCCCCTGATCTCGGCCCAGACGACCAGACCGAGCAGCACGAACGTGGTCACCTTGATACCGCCCGCAGTGCCGGCGCTGCCGCCGCCAATGAACATCAGCAGATAGTGGATGGCGAGCGTTTCCTGATGCATCTGTCCGACATCGACGCTGTTGAACCCGGCCGTTCGCGCGCTCACCGAATGGAACGCGGCGACCAGCCATTTTTCCGCACTGCCGAGCGTGCCAATGGTCGCCATGTTGGCCTGTTCGTAGGCGAAAATCGCCAGCGTGCCGAATGTGGCGAGGATCACGCTGCCGAGCAGGGTGATGCGCGAGTGCAGCGACCAGCGGTCCCAGCGCAGGCCGACCTTGCGGATCTCGAACAGCACCGGAAAGCCGATGCCGCCGATGACGATGGCGGCCATGATCGGCACGATCACGAGCGGGTCGGTGGCGAAGCCGACAAGGCTGTCGGAATAGGTTGAAAAGCCCGCATTGTTGAACGCCGAGATCGACTGGAACAGGCCGTTCCACACAGCCTGTCCCCAGGTCTCGCCATAGTGGAAATGCAGGCGCAGGGCCAGCACTCCGGCAACCACGAACTCAACCACGAGCGTGACCAGCACGATGAGCCGCAACACGCTGGTGATATTGCCGAGACCGGTACTGCGGGTCTCCGCCTGTGCCACGAGTCGCGTGCCAAGTCCAAGGCGATCGGCGACGAGCAGGCCGAGCAGGGTGGCGCCGGTCATGATGCCGAAGCCGCCGATCTGGAACAGCAGGAGGATCACGACCTGGCCGAACGTCGACCAGTACACCGGCGTGTCGACGATGATCAGGCCGGTCACGCAGACGGCCGAAACCGATGTGAACAGGGCGACATGCAGCGGCGCCGTTTCGCCATCTGCGCTCGAGCCCGGAAACATCAGCAGAGCCGTGCCGAGCAGTACGACGACCAGAAACGCGATCGGTATGAGTCGGGTCGGATGACGCAAGCCGTTGCGCACGAGCAGCCTTTGGCGGGGCCGGAGTGCTCCCGGCGCGCATAGTGTGCCATGTACCCGGCAGTGCCCATGCCTCGTTGGAAAAGCCGTGCATGCGATACGCGGCGAGCGAATGTCGCGTCGATGCCGCACGTGTCGCCCGCACTCCGTCATAATGCGGACATGACCGAAGAGCGCATTATTGCTGCCGCCGCGACCCGCGAAGACGATGCGATCGAGTCGAGCATCCGTCCGCAGCGGCTGGCCGAATATCTCGGCCAGGAAGCCGTGCGCGAGCAACTGTCGATCTACATCGAGGCGGCGAGACGGCGTGGTGGCGCGCTCGATCACGTGCTGATCTTCGGCCCGCCCGGACTCGGCAAGACCACGCTTGCACACGTCATTGCCAACGAACTCGGCGTCAACTTGCGCAGCACCTCCGGTCCGGTGCTCGAGCGCGCCGGCGACCTCGCCGCGTTGCTGACCAATCTGCAGCCGCGCGACGTGCTGTTCGTCGACGAAATCCATCGCCTGTCGCCGGTGGTCGAGGAAGTGCTGTACCCGGCGCTCGAGGATTTCCAGATCGACATCATGATCGGCGAGGGCCCGGCCGCGCGTTCGATCAAGCTCGACTTGCCACCGTTCACGCTGGTCGGCGCGACCACGCGCGCTGGCCTGCTGACCGCACCCTTGCGCGACCGTTTCGGCATTGTCCAGCGTCTGGAGTTCTACAACACGGTCGAGCTCACCGCGATCGTGCGCCGGGCGGCGAAGATCCTCGACATCGTCTGCGAACCCGATGGCGCGATCGAGATAGCGAAGCGATCGCGCGGCACGCCGCGTATCGCCAACCGTCTGCTGCGTCGCGTTCGCGATTTCGCCGAGATCCGTGCGCAGGGCGTCATCACACGCGAGGTCGCGGGCGCCGCGCTCGAGATGCTCAAGGTCGACGCGGAAGGCTTCGACGCGCTCGATCGACGCCTGCTGACGATGATGATCGAGAACTTCGATGGCGGCCCCGTCGGCGTCGAATCGCTGGCCGCCGCGCTCAGCGAGGAACGCGGCACGATCGAGGATGTGCTGGAACCATTCCTGATCCAGCAGGGTTTCCTCATGCGCACCGCGCGTGGTCGCATGGTCACCAACAAGACCTGGCGGCATTTCGGTTTGCCGATTCCGCGCCGGATTGACGCGCCGGTGATCGGCGAGTTGTTTGCTCCGCAGGCATCGGGAACCGGGAATGCGGAATAGTTCCGAGGACACAGCCGATACCCGTGCACGCGGGCATCGCCGTTGCATTCCCCGATTGCCGATGGCCGATTGCCGGACGTTCAGATGGCCGGTCCGCGTGTACTGGGAAGACACCGACGCCGGCGGGGTCGTCTATCATGCCGGCTATCTGCGCTTTTTCGAGCGCGCGCGAACCGAGTGGCTGCGCGCGTCGGGAATCGGCCAGCAGCGACTGCGTGAGGAACTTGGCGTGGTCTTTGTCGTCCATCGGATGGACATCCGCTTCAACCGTCCCGCACGGCTCGATGACCTGCTGACCGCCACGGTGGCCGGCATTGATCTGCGCAGCGCCAGTTTCAGCGTGGCGCAGACCCTCCTGCGTGACGGCGAGGACAGCGCCCTCGTCGACGCCGAGGTGCGCATCGCCTGTCTCGATGCGATACGTTGGCGCCCGCGCGCCATTCCCGAATTCCTGCTTGAAGAGATTGCCCGGCTATGAACCACGAATTGAACATCCTCGAACTGATCTGGGGCGCCAGCCTGCCGGTCAAGGGCGTGATGCTGATCCTGATCATTTTTTCGATCGCGTCCTGGGTCATCATTTTCCGCAAGCAGGCGATGCTAGCCGCCGCCAACAAGGGCGCCAACGAGTTCGAGGAGCGCTTCTGGTCTGGCTCGGATCTCGCCGCCTTGTTCAAGGACGTCAACACCAGCGGTGATCGTCCAAGTGGCATCGAGGCAATCTTCGAGTCCGGTTTTCGCGAAGTCGCGCGCCAGCGGCAGCGTCGAGGCGTCGACTCGCGGACCTTGCTCGAAGGCGCCCAGCGCGCGATGCGCGTGTCGCAATCACGCGAGGTCGAGCGCCTCGAGCACAACCTCGAGTTCCTCGCCAACGTCGGCTCGATCAGTCCGTATGTCGGACTGTTCGGAACGGTGTGGGGCATCATGATCGCGTTCCAGGGGCTCGCCAACGTCAAGGAAGCGAGTATCGCAATGGTCGCGCCCGGCATCTCCGAGGCGCTCGTGGCGACCGCAATGGGCCTGTTCGCAGCGATTCCGGCCGTATGGGCCTACAACCGTTTCGCCACCCGCGTCGAACGCGTGGCGCTGCGCTACGAGACGTTTCTCGAAGAGTTTTCCTCGATCCTGCAACGCCAGACCACTGCCGATGATTGAGCGCAACCCCGATCCGCGCTCGGTCACGTTGAATAGTGGCGAAGCGCACGAGGCGTCCCTGATGCGAAGCGGAGTGGTCTGATGCAGCACGGTTATCGCAATCGCAAGCGGCGCAAGCTCAAGGCCGAGATCAATGTCGTGCCGTACATCGACGTGATGCTCGTGCTCATGATCATTTTCATGGTGACGGCGCCGTTGATGAATCTCGGCGTCGACATCCAGCTGCCGCAGTCGAACGCCGCGATGATCCAGAACGACAAGGAGCCGGTCATCATCACGGTCGACAAGGAAGGTGCGTACTTCCTCTCCATCGGCGCAGCGCAGAGCGAGCCGATCGAGGCTGACGCGCTGGTCAACAAGGTTTCAGCTTTCGTCAGGCAGAATCCTGATGTTCCGGTCCTGATCGGAGGCGACGAGCGCGTCGAATACGGTCGTATCTATCAGGCGATGGCGTTGCTGCAGAGCGCCGGCGTGCCGAAGGTCGGTCTGATGAGCCAGCCGAATCAGGCACCGCCGGCGGCAGGCCGCTGACGCATCCGACGATGGAAAGTTTCGGCGACAAGGCTCGTGCGGTTGTCTACTCCCTGCTGCTGCATGGAGCGATCGTGCTGGTCATACTCGGAGGGCTGCTATGGACGCGCGAAACGCGAACCGTCGTGATGCCCGGACAGATCATCGAGGCAACATTGGTCGGACCGACTGCGGCGCCCAAGCCGCGTGCGGCGACGCCGAGGCCGCGACCTGCGGCGCCAAAACCGGTCGAACCGCCGACGCCTGCGCCGACGCCACCCGAGCCCGAGCCTCCGGCACCGAAGCCGCCAGAGCCGGAACCGGAGCAGGCCCCGGCGCCGGTGCCACCGAAAACGGACGTCGTCGATCAGCAACGCGTGGCAGCCTTGGCGCAACAAAAGGCCGACGATGCGAAAAAGGAGCAGGAGGCAAAGGTTCGCCAGCGCCAGATCCTGCTCGAGCAGGAACAGAAGGCCGAGGCCGAGCGCGCGAAGAAACTGGCCGACATCAAGAAGCAGCGCGAAGCCGCGGCGAAGAAGCTCGCCGTCGAGAAGGCGCGCCTCGAACAGTTGCAGGATCGGCGCGCCGCCGAGCAGTCGAACGCCGAGCAGGAACGACTCAACGAACTGCTCGAGCAGGAATCAGTGCAGGCCCAGACCGGCGCGGGAGGCAAGGACGACGACCTTACCGCGCGTTACGCCGCAGCCATCCAGGCGCAGGCGGTCAACAGCTGGCGGCGGCCGGAGGGAATCACGTCGGTCGTCTGCGACATCCGTATCGTGCAGATTCCGGGTGGCGACGTGATATCCGCGTCGGTCTCTCCGAGTTGCGCTGCCGACGAACTGACGCGCACATCCATGGAAGCGGCGGTGCGCCAGCAAGCGTTGCCTTACCGCGGCTATGAGAGCGTGTTCCGCCGTGAAATCGTCCTAACTTTCTGCTATCCGCGTGAGGTCTGTCCCCAATGATGCGCAAGTTCCTGTTCATTTTTTTCGTCATCTCCGTGCTGGGTCTCGGTCCCGCTGCCTTCGCCCAGGATGCGTTGCGCATCACCGTGCCGGAGGGCACCGAATCGGCGACGCCGATCGCCGTGGTGCCGTTCGCATTCGAAGGCGCGGGTTTGCCGCCGGAAACCGACATCGCCGATATCGTGCGCAATGACCTGGCCCGTTCCGGTCAGTTCCGCACACTCGGCAAGAACGACATCGTCGAGTTTCCCTCGCGCGGCTCGGAGGTCAAGTTCCCGACCTGGCGCACGCTGCAGCAGAACTATCTCGTCATAGGCCGCATTGCCGACGCCGGCGATGGCGCACTGCGCATCGAGTTCGAGCTGTTCAACGTCGCCCAGCAGACCAGCATGCTGGCCCTGTCGATCAGCGGCCAGCGCACTGCGATGCGCGATCTCGGTCATCAGGTCGCCGATTACGTGTACGAGAAGATCATGGGTGTGCGCGGCGCTTTCTGGACGCGCGTGGCCTATGTGACCTCGGTGGGTACCGGCCAGAACACGCAGTACGCGCTGATGGTCGCGGACTCCGACGGGTTCAATCCACAGACGGTCGTGCGCTCGCGCGAGCCGCTGCTGTCGCCGGCATGGGCGCCCGACAGCCGCCGGCTCGCCTATGTGTCGTTCGAACGCGGCAATTCATCGGTCTACGTCCAGGACCTGTCGACCGGTTCGCGCGAGCTCGTTTCGTCGATGAAGGGCATCAATGGTGGGCCGTCGTTCTCGCCGGATGGTCGCCGGCTCTCGTTGACCTTGTCCTACGGCGGCAACCCGGACATCTACATTCTCGATCTGGCGACCAAGCGCACGACCAAGATGACCAACCATTTCGCCATTGACGTCGAGTCGGTGTGGACGCCGGATGGCAGCAGCCTGATCTTCACCTCTGACCGTTCAGGAAAGCCCCAGCTCTACGAAGTATCCACGTCCGGCGGCGAGGCGACCCGACTGACGTTCACTGGGCAGTACAATGCGCGCGCCACGCTGTGCTGCGACGGCAAGAAGATCGCCATGGCGCAGGGCAGTGGAAACGTGTATCGTATTTCGGTTTTGGATCGCGCTACCGGCGGATATACTGCCTTGTCGCCGGGCAACGTGGACGAATCGCCGAGCTTTGCACCGAATGGAAGCATGGTGCTGTATGCCGCGACGGAGGGACCGCGCGGCGTGCTTTACGCGGTCTCGGCCGACGGTCGTGTGCGCCAGCGTCTGGTACTCGCCGATGGCGATGTACGTGAGCCAGCGTGGGGTCCGTTCCGTCAACGATGAACAAGAAAATGAAAGCCGGTCCACCGGCTTGGTTGTATAGCCACTGTCCTTGCCCACTAACCGTAACCTTGACTACCGATTGAGGGGAACACTCATGAACAACACAGCTCGCGTCCTTGTCGCCATCATGCTCGTCGCCGGCGTCGCTGCCTGCAAAAAGAAACAGGAAGTTCGTCCGTCCGTTGACCCGACCCCGACCACATCGACCTCCACGCAGGCGGCCGATACCGGTGGCCGTTACAGCGTTGGCTCGCTCGATACCGATCCGTGCCTGCGCCAGCGCGTCGTCTACTTCGATCTCGATCGCACCGAAATCAAGTCGGAGTTCCAGTCGCAGATCGCATGCCACGCGGAATACCTGCGCCAGTTCCCGAACGCGCGCGTCAATCTCGAAGGCCATGCCGACGAGCGCGGCACGCGTGAGTACAACCTTGGCCTCGGCGAGCGTCGCGGCAACGCGGTGCAGAGCGCACTGGGTTCGTCGGGTGGATCGTCGAGCCAGCTCAACGTCGTCAGCTACGGCGAAGAGCGTCCGGTTGATCGCGGTCATGATGATTCGGCCTGGTCGAAGAACCGCCGCGTCGAAATCGTCTACACCAGCGCCAACTGATGCCTCGCAGCAACACCATGGTGCGTAACGCGTTGGCAATGGCGGTCGTCATGACCGCCGTTGCCTTTGTCGTGCCGGCTCAGGCGCAACAGCGCCTGAGCCTGGCCGAGCGTGTCGAAAGACTCGAGCAGAAGGCTGCGCCGTCGAGTCAGGGTGGCGTGGCACAAGTCAACGATATGCAGGCCCTGCAGTCGCAGGTGCAGGCATTGCAGGGGCAGATCGAGGAGCTCAAGTATGCGCTCGGCGAGATGCAGCGCCGCGGCAAGGATCAGTACATCGATCTCGATACGCGCCTCGGACGTCTCGAGGGCGGTGCGCCGCGCGTGACCGCTCCGGCATCGGCACCAGCTGCGGATTCCGGACTGCAGGACATTCAGCTCGGTGACCCGGCGTCGGGCAGTGGCACGTTGACGCCCGATGATGCTTCGCTTGCGCCCCCGTCGGAGCCCTCACTTCGCACCGAGCCATTCAATTCACCCGCGTCGCCGAGTGCTGCGCCGATCGCCAGTGACATCGTCGATCCGCAAGCCGAAAAGCGCGCATATGACGAAGCGTTCACGTCACTCAAGGACGGGCGTTACGCCGAATCTGCTCGCCGCTTCCAGGCGTTCACCGAGCAATACCCGAACAGTGATCTCGCCGGCAATGCCTACTACTGGCTCGGTGAGTCGTACTACGTGACGCAGAATTATCGCGTTGCACTGGAGACATTCAATACCTTGCTGGCGCGCTTTCCGGCCAACCAGAAGGCGCCCGACGCGTTGCTCAAGATCGGCTATTGCCACTACGAGCTCAAGCAGTGGGATGAAGCCGAACGGACGTTGACCGACGTCACCGCAAAGTATCCTGATACGACGGTCTCGCGTCTCGCGCAGGGTCGTCTGCGCGCGCTGACGCTCGAAAGCCGCCGCTGAGCGGCAGCTCGGTCGTGCAGGCGCCGTTGCAGACCGTGGACGATGCGCCACGGCTGCGCATAACCGAAATTTTCCATTCCCTGCAGGGCGAAGCGGACAGCATCGGCTGGCCGACCGTCTTCGTTCGCCTAACCGGCTGTCCGTTGCGCTGCACGTGGTGCGACACGACTTACTCGTTCCATGGCGGCGAGTGGATCTCGATCGAGGCAATCGTGCAGCGCGTCGGCACCTATGGCGCGCGCCACGTGTGCGTGACAGGTGGCGAGCCGCTGGCACAGAAGCGCTGCCTGAGCCTGCTGGAACGGTTGTGTGACGGCGGGCATGAGGTGTCGCTGGAGACCTCGGGGGCAATCGATATCGCCGACGTCGACGGTCGTGTGCGCCGTGTCGTCGACCTCAAGGCACCGGGTTCAGGCGAGTCGGCACGCAACCTCTGGAGCAATGTCGAATGCCTTCGCGCGCAGGATCAGGTCAAGATCGTACTGGCCGACCGCGCCGACTATGAGTGGGCGCTGGGCGTCGTTCGCGAGCGTGCTCTGGACCAGCGCTGTCCGGTTCTGTTTTCCCCGGTGCATGGCAGCCTCGATGCGCGCGAACTGGCCGAATGGATTCTCGCCGACCGCGCGCCGGTACGTTTCCAGATGCAGTTGCACAAACTCCTGTGGGACGATGCAAAGGGCAAATGACGTTGGTGGGTGCGTAAGGGATCATGCCCTTGCGGCCATGCGGTTGCCGGAAATGGCTGACCAGCTTCGCTGTTGAAAGCCAGCCATGATTCTATCCGCCACGCATTCAGCCATGATGCCGCAGGCATGAAAGCGCGCTGGACGACGTCACACGTCGCAGGGAAGGTCATGCTGGATGTTCTGAGCGACAGCGCCGGAAGGTTCCTCGCGGCGATTCGTCCGAACACGATTGTCACCGCACCAACCGCGCGCACCCCTGAGCCTTCGGAATGCCGATGAAAAAAGCTGTCGTTCTTGTTTCCGGGGGAATGGATTCCGCGGTCACCCTCGCACTCGCGCGCGAGCGAGGCTTCGTCTGTCATGCACTCAGCGTGGCCTACGGACAGCGCCACTCGTCCGAACTCGCCGCTGCCGCAGGCATCGCCGCGACACTCGGCGCGGTCGAGCACAAGACCGTTGCGGTCGACCTGCGCTCGATCGGCGGTTCCGCGCTGACCGCCGACATTGACGTGCCGGAGCAGGGTGGCAGTGGCATTCCGGTCACCTATGTTCCGGCTCGCAACACGATCATGCTGTCGATCGCGCTGGGCTGGGCCGAAGTGCTCGGCGCCAACGACATATTCTGTGGCGTCAATGCGATCGATTACTCCGGCTATCCCGATTGCCGACCCGAGTTCATCGAAGCCTTCGAGCAGCTGGCCAACCTCGCCACGCGCAGTGGTGTCGAAGGCGCGCGTCTATCGGTGCATGCGCCACTGATCCGCATGAGCAAGGCCGACATCGCGCGCGAAGGTGCGCGACTCGGCATTGATTTCGCCAGCACCGTGTCGTGCTATCAGGCGGATGAGCAGGGCCGTGCATGCGGACACTGCGACGCCTGCCGGCTGCGCGCCGAGGGCTTTCTTGCCGCAGGCATCGACGACCCGACACGCTATCGTTGACACGCGTATCGGGCTAGAATCCTCGGCCCGCAAACGTTGGTGCACCACATGCACCGTTCGATGCGGGCACGCGAGCAGCATGCGACGCTCGCCCTGCGTGTTTTCCTCCGCTTGTCGGCACGCGCAGGCAACACGGACATTGATGTCTGCGCGCGCATTTCGCGGTTGCGCAGACAGTTGTTGATCGGGCCGTTAGCTCAGCGGTAGAGCAGTGGACTTTTAATCCATTGGTCGATGGTTCAAATCCATCACGGCCCACCAATAAAAAC
>JBBSOU010000060.1:0-22045 GCA_038259445.1 Lysobacterales bacterium
CGGCGATGCCGTCAAGACCACGACGTGCTACATGTGCGCGTGCCGTTGCGGCATCCGCGTGCATCTGAAGAACGGTCAGGTGCGCTACATCGACGGCAACCCCGATCATCCGGTCAACCGCGGCGTGATCTGCGCCAAGGGCTCGGCCGGCATCAAGCAGCACTATTCGCCCGCGCGGCTGTCGAAACCGTTGCTGCGCGTCGGCGAACGCGGTGCCGGCGAGTTCCGCGAGATCGAGTGGGACGAGGCGCTCGCGCTGGCCACGCAGTGGCTCGGCGATGTCCGCAAGCGCAATCCCGACGAACTCGCGTTCTTCACGGGTCGTGACCAGTCACAGGCGCTGACCGGCTGGTGGGCGCAGCAGTTCGGCACGATCAACTATGCCGCGCATGGCGGATTCTGCTCGGTCAACATGGCCGCAGCCGGCATGTACACATTCGGCGGCAGCTTCTGGGAGTTCGGTGAACCCGATTGGGATCTGACCAGGTACCTGATGATGTGGGGCGTGGCCGAAGACCACGATTCGAATCCGATCAAGCTCGGACTCGGCAAGCTCAAGGCGCGCGGTGCCAAGATCGTCGCGATCAATCCGGTGCGCACCGGCTACGCGGCGATCGCGGATGAATGGGTGCCGATCAATCCGGGTAGCGACGGCCTGCTGGCCGGCGCATTCATCCATGAACTGCTGCGCACCGACCGCATCGACCTCGATTACCTCGTGCGCTATACCAATGCGCACCATCTGGTCATCCGTGATCCCGGTGCGGCTGATGATGGGCTGATTGCGCGCGATGCGGATGGACATGCGCTGTGTGCGTCGCGCGCGGCTGCTTCGGACATCAAGGCAAAGTCACTGGATCCCGGTGTGCGCCGGGATGACGGTGGAGATCTGCTGCGAGATGGCGCGCCACGCCCGGATGGTGGTGAGCCGGTGAGGTTGGTGCGCGCCGACAGCGCGGATATCTCGCCACTGGTGGTCGGTGAGTTCACGCTCGCCGATGGTCGCGTCGCGGTGCCGTCGTTCCAGTTGCTGGCCGAGCGCTATCTCGACGAATCGCATGCGCCGGCCGCGGTCAGCGAACGCTGCGGTGTCAACGTCGAGACGATCCGCCGGCTCGCGCGCGAACTGGCCGAGACCGCATTCGATCAGTCGATCACGCTGGACCAGCCGTGGACCGATACGCATGGCCGCTCGCACGCGACCATGCTCGGCCGACCGGTGGCGATGCACGCGATGCGCGGCATCTCCGCGCATGCGAACGGCTTTCACACCTGCCGTGCATTGCACGTGCTGCAGATGCTGCTCGGCGCGATCGACACGCCGGGCAGTTTCCGCTACCAGCCGCCATATCCACGGCCCGCACCGCCAGCCAACCGACCGGGCAAGACACGCAAGGACAATGGCGCGCTCGACTCGGCGCCGCTCGGCTACGTGCATTCACCGGCCGACCTGCTGGTCGATGCCGACGGCCACCCACGCCGCATCGACAAGGCGTATTCGTGGGAACACCCGCTGGCGGCGCACGGACTCATGCATTCGGTGATCCGCAATGCCTGGGCCGGCGACCCGTACCGCATCGACACCCTGCTGATGTTCATGGCCAACATGGGTTGGAACTCGGCAATGAATACGTCCGAGACGCGGCGCATGCTGACCGACCGCGACGCGGCCAGCGGCGAGTACCGCATCCCGCACATCATCTATGCCGATGCGTATCTGTCCGAAACGGTCGCGTTCGCCGATCTCGTGTTGCCTGACACCACCTATCTCGAACGCCACGACTGCATCAGCCTGCTCGATCGGCCGATCTCGGATGCCGATGGTGCCGCCGATGCAATACGTCAGCCGGTGGTCGCGCCCGATCGCGACGTGCGTCCGTTCCAGGACGTGCTGCTCGATCTCGGTGCGCGTTTGCGCCTGCCCGGCATGACCGACGCCGACGGCAACGCACGCTATCCGCGCGGCTACGCGCAATTCATGGTCGAACACGAGCGCGCGCCGGGTGTCGGCCTGCTCGCCGGCTGGCGCGGCGTCGATGGCAAGAACGAAGGCATCGGCGCGGTGAATCCTGATCAGCTCACGCGCTACGTCGACAACGGCTGTGTCTGGCATGCAGCAGTGCCGGCGTCGGCGCGCTACTACAAGATGGCCAACCGCGACTATCTCGAGTGGGCGCGCACGCTCGGCTTTGTCGGCAAGGCCGAACCGATCGTGATGCAGCTTTATTGCGAGACGCTGCAGCGCTTCCGACTTGCCGCGCAAGGTCATGGCGCGCAGCAACCGCCCGAGCGCGAGCGCGCGCGCGTCGCGCGCTATTTCGATCCGTTGCCGTTCTGGTACGCAACAATCGACAGCGATCATGCCGCAGCGGACCCGGCATTGGCCGACCACTACCCGCTGCATGCGATCACCCAGCGACCGATGTTCATGTACCACGCGTGGGGTTCGCAGAATGCGTGGCTACGCCAGATCGCGGCACGGAATTTTCTCTACCTGCATGCACAAACCGCACACGCGCATGGCGTGGCTGACGGCGACTGGATCTGGCTGGCCTCGCCGCTCGGGCGCATCCGCGTGCAGGCAAAGCTGCACGACGCCACCGCGCCGGGAACGGTGTGGACATGGAATGCGATCGGCAAGGCCAGAGGCGCGTGGAAGCTCGCGCGCGAAGCGCCCGAAAGCCGCGACGGATTCCTGCTCAATCACCTGATCGACGAGCAACTCGCCGAGAATCGCGACGGCGCGGTCTACGCCAACGCCGACCCGGTCACCGGCCAGGCTGCCTGGTTCGACCTGCGCGTGCGCATCGAACACGACAGCGATCCTCGACGCGCCGGCCATGAGGTCGAGATGCGCAAAAGGACCCGCGCATGACCTCGCTGCCTGCGCCATCGAAGGTCAAGCTCGGCCTCGTCATCGATCTCGACACGTGTGTCGGCTGCCATGCCTGCGCGGTCGCCTGCAAGGAATGGAACGACGGCGGCAGCTTCGGCCCGCTACCCGACCACGACACCCAGGGCGCCGCGCCCGATGGCGTCTGGTTCAATCGGGTGCATACCTACGAGGTGCAGGGAACCGGGGAAAGCACAGCGCATGCGTCAGCTGCGCCGCACGGCTGCAACGTACCGCCCCGCACGTCAGCCCATCCAGCAAACTCCGATACTGGCTCCACCGTCCACTTCCCCCGCTCGTGCCTGCATTGCGAGACGCCGGCGTGCGTGACGGTGTGTCCGACCGGGGCGAGTTACAAGCGTGCCGAGGATGGCATCGTGCTGGTCGATGAGGACAAGTGCATCGGCTGCCAATTGTGTTCGTGGGCGTGCCCGTATGGTGCGCGCGAGTTCAGTGAACAACGCGGCGTCATGCAGAAATGCACCTTGTGCGTGGATCGCATCTACAACGAGACCCTCGTCCCCGCCGATCGGCAGCCGGCCTGCGTGATGGCGTGTCCGACACGTGCACGCCACTTCGGTGATCTCGGCGACGCCGACTCGGCGGTATCGAAACTGGTGGCCGCGCGCGACGGCTATGCGTTGATGCCCGAGCTCGGCTACCAGCCGGTCAATCGTTACCTGCCGCCACGACCACGGCGCGATGCGCGCGAAGCGGCGCCCGCCGATGCCCATGAACCGCTCGACACCTCGAAACTGCCGCCGCTGCTGCGCTGGATCGATCGCGTGCTGTCACGCTGAACACTGACCACCGATGCGCCCCGCCCTTTCGATCCTGTTCTTCACGACGCTGTCGGGTGCCGGTTACGGCATCTGGTTCCTGCTCGGGCTCGCTCTCGCCATCGACGCGCCGGTCACGCGTCACGATGGCATCGTGTACGCCGCGCTCGCCTGCGGCTTCGTGCTGACAACCGCCGGCCTGCTGTTCTCGGTCGCCCACCTCGGCCAGCCGCAGCGTGCCTGGCGCGCGTTCTCGCAATGGCGCAGTTCGTGGCTGTCGCGTGAAGGCGTCGCCGCGGTCGGCTGTGCGCTGATCGCGCTCGTGCTTGCCGCATGCGTGGACTTTGAAACCACATCGGGCATTTGGCGCGTCCTCGGCATCGCCCTGCTCGCCGCAGCCCTGATCGTGGTTTTCTGCACGGCGTGCATCTACAACACCTTGCCGACGATCGCCGCATGGCACAACCGCTGGGTGCTGCCGGTATTTCTCGCCTTCGCAGTGCATACCGGCCTGCTCTGGTGGTGGCTGATCGTGGCCGTGTCGGGCATTGATGCCGGCCTCATGGGCCTGCCCGCGACGAGCGCCATCCTGCTCGCTGCCGCAGTCACCGCATCGATCAAGCTCGCCTACTGGCATCACATCGATCACGCGCCCGCCACGGCGAGCACAGGATCAGCGACCGGTCTCGACCGGCTCGGCAACGTGCGCAGCGCCGAGCATCCGCATACCGAAGCGAACTATCTCACGCGTGAGATGGCGTTCGTGCTCGCGCGCAAACATGCCCGCAAACTGCGCGTGCTCGTGCTGGCATCCGGCGTGCTCGTGCCGATCGCGCTGGCAGTGCTGGCGCTGCTGATGCCCTCGATCACCGTTTTTGCGGCCGTCGCGGCGATGCTGTCGGCGATGCTCGCGGCACTGGTCGAACGCTGGCTGTTCTTCGCCGAAGCGCGCCATGTGGTCGCTCTCTACTACGGCGCTCGCCACGCCTGAACGCGTCGTTCATGTTTCGTTCAAGGCGCGTGGCTAGCATCATGCCGCGTTGCAACATCCCTTCGGGCCGACATCTGGCCCACCTCCCGACAAGGATTCCACATGAAAAAGACACTCCTGGCGAGTGCCCTGATGTTTCTCGTTCCCGCCGCGACCATGGCCCAGGAAGGCACCTGGTCAGGCAATGGCGAACTCGGCTTCGCGCTCTCGCGCGGCAATACCAAGTCCGAGAACCTCAACGCCAAGCTGCAACTGACCAAGGAAAGCGATATCTGGAAGCACAACGTCTACCTCAATGCGTTGCGCAGCAAGGGCGAGGTCAATACGACCACCGTGCTCGACGGTGTCGTCGTCGGCAGCGAGTCCTACCAGCTCACCGCAAACCGCTTCGAGACCGGCGCGTCGTCGGGTTACAAGTTCGATGAGCGCAGCTACATCGTCGGCGCCGGTCGCTACGAGAACGATGATTTTTCCCCGTACGAATACCAGTGGATCGTCTCGCTCGGCTACGGCTACACCGCGATCAAGAACGACCGCACCGAACTGTCGTTCGAAGCCGGCCCCGGTTACCGCCGACTCGACCGACGGGCGTTCATACTCACCGCGGGCGAACCGCCGGTGTCGAGCGTCATCGATCCGGAAGTCGATGGACAGGTGGTCGGGCGTGGCCTGATCAACTACAAGCACAAGCTCACCGAGAACACCGCGTTCGAGAACACGCTGCTGGTAGAGACCGGCTCCGACAACACGTTCGTGCAGAACGATGCCGGCCTCTCGGTCAGCATGAACAGCAAGTTTGCGCTCAAGCTCGGCTACCAGATTCGCCACAACACGGAAGTCGATCCAGGAAGCGACAAGACCGATCAGCTGGCGACGACGAACCTCGTCTACAAGTTCTGATCACACCGCCAATGCCCTGCTCCGCGCGGAGCAGGGCATTGAAGGCTCAATGCCGTGCGAGGATGTCGCCCGCGCCGCGTTCGAGCAGCAGCTCACCGACGTGATGCCCCAGTTCGAGATGGTCCTGCGATCGCGGTGCCGACGCTTCGGCGCGAACCAGCCGACCGTTGGCGACATCGCCGACCAGTCCCTGCAGCAACCAGCCCGATTCGGTCTCGATGCAGTAACCCGCCACCGGCACATTGCAGCTGCCGTGCAGGCGACGATTCATCGCCCGCTCGACCTCGACGCACTTGCGCGTATCGATATCGTCGAGCACGCTGACCAGGGCAGCGACGCGCTCGTCGCCGTGTCGCGTCTCGATCGCGATCGCCCCCTGGGCAACGGCGGGAATCCACTCCGGGGCGAGCAGGCGCGAGCGGATGCGGGTGGCGAGACCGAGGCGATCGAGTCCCGCGCAGGCGAGGATGATCGCGTGGTAATCGCCATGGTCGAGCTTGGCCAGGCGCGTATTGACGTTGCCACGCAGGTCGAGCAGGTCGAGGTCCGGTCGCAGTGCGCGCAGCATCGATTGCCGCCGCAATGACGAGGTACCGACACGCGCGCCTTGCGGCAACAGGTCGAGGCGCTCGTAGTCGTTGCTGACGAACGCATCGGCGGCATCGGCGCGCTCGAGCACGGCGCCGATCGCGAAAGGCGCTTCGAGCTCCATCGGCACGTCTTTCAGCGAATGCACGGCGATGTCGGCGCGACCTTCGAGCATCGCGACTTCGAGCTCCTTGAGGAACAGCCCCTTGCCGCCGATTTCCGACAACGGGCGGTCGAGGATCTGATCACCGCGCGTGGTCATCGGCACGAGTTCGATGTCGATGCCGGGATGGGCCGAGCGCAGGCGTGCGGCGACATGTTCGGCCTGCCACAGTGCAAGCGCACTCTGGCGCGTGGCGATGCGCAGCGAACTCATAGTGACCGCACCATCTTGCGCAGCGCCGGCAGGTTGCGCCGACTCACCTCGAGCGGTGTGGCAATGCGGTCGAGGCGCGCGAGCACGCGCCCGTCGGGCGTGCGCGTGAGTCCGGCAAGCTTGTCGAGCGCAACCAGGCAATTGCGATGGATGCGCACGAAGCGTCCCGCAAACTCCTTTTCGAGCGCCTTCAACGGCTCCTCGATCAACACCTCTCCCCGGGAATGTCTGACGATCACGTATTTGTCCTCGGCATGCAGAAAATCGACATCGGATACGGCGACGAGCACGAGACTGCCGCGCACGCGTGCGCACAGATGGCTGCGCTCGCGCGACGTCGCGCGCGGCCCGTCGAGCGTGTGCACGACGTCGTGGCTGAAACGGCGCGCGCGCTCGATGGCGGCGCGCAGGCGATCGGCGCGGATCGGCTTGAGCAGGTAGTCCACTGCATTGGCATCGAATGCGGCCAACGCGTGATCGTCGTAGGCGGTGCAGAACACGATCGCCGGCGCGCGCTCGAACGAGGCGAGATGCCGCGCCACTTCGAGACCGTCCATGCGTGGCATGCGGATGTCGAGCAGCAGCAGTTCGGCCTGGGTGCGCTCGACAGCCTCGAGTGCGTCGATGCCGTCGCCGGCTTCGGCAACCACCTCGATGCCGCCGATGTCTCCGAGCATGCTGACCAGCCGCTCGCGGGCAAGCGGTTCGTCATCGACGACCAGGGCTTTCATCGCGGGCTCTCATCGGGCAGGCGCACCGTTACGGAAAAGACATCGCGACCGGGTTCCACGAGCAGCACCCCGCGCGCACCGAAATGGTACCCGATACGCGCACGCACGTTGGCCAGCGCATGCGCATTGCCGGGCTGCGCAGCATCGGGCGGGTACGGATTGCGCACGACGATTTCGATGCCATCGACGTTGCGCGTGCCGAGAATGCTCAGCACGCCACCATCGGGCATGCGCTGGATGCCGTGATAGACCGCATTCTCGACCAGCGGCTGCAGCAGCAGGGCCGGCAGCGCCATGTCGCGTGGCATGGCATCGACATCGCATTCCACACGCAGCCGCGTTCCGAGGCGCAGGCCTTCGATGCGCAGGTAGTGGCCGATCAGATCAAGTTCTTCGCCGAGCGTTGCCAGTGTGGCGCGCGTGCCGAGCGCAGCGCGAAACAGATCGGAAAGGTCTTCGACGGCACGCTCGGCCTCGTTTGGCCGCGTGCGGATCAGGCTCGCGATCGTATTCATGCTGTTGAACAGGAAATGTGGACGGATGCGCGCCTGCAGGGCATCGACCTGCGCCTTGGCGGCGGCTTCCACGCGCTCCTGCCAGAGCTCACGGATGAACAGGTAGCGCAGCAGGGCGGCGGCGATCAGCGCGCAGATGGCGGCGTTGCCGAGCGCGAAGCGCAAAACGCCCTCCGCGTCGGTGGTCAGCCCGAGTGACAGGGCATGGTCCATTGCGTGCACGAGCGCGCTGCCGAGCCCGGTGGTGACGACCGCGAGCACCCAGGCAATGAGAAATCCGGCGCGTGGCGAGAGTCGTTCAAGCACCTCGCGCAGCGAACACAGCACTACGGCGTTGAGCAGCGCAAGCCATTGCACGAACACGCTGGCAATGCCGAGCTCGGCGAGGCTCGAACGCGTGAACCGATCCGGCGCGAGGGCCAGCACGACGACCACGAGTTCGGCCACGACCATGACCGCGAAGAGGGTCGGCAGGCTGCAGAAGTGCGGCAGCCAGCGGCGCTTGTCGGCATCGGTCACGGCCTCACCCTGTCTCACGCCAGCTCCCCGCCAGGCACGCGTCGTGCGCCGCCGATTGTGCCGGATCGCGTGCTCAGGTGCCGAGGCGCGGTCCGAGCCAGCTGCGGATATCGGCGATCTCCTCGGCGCAGACCTGGTGCGCCATGGCGTAGCTGCGCCAATCGACGCCGTAGCCGAGTCCGCGCAGGAAGTCGCGCGCAAGCATGCCGAGCGGTTGCGGCACGACGCCATCGGCGCTGCCGTGAGCGATCAGGATCGGCACGTCCGCATTGGCCGGCGCACGCTCGGCAGCGAGCAACTCGTGCAATGGCAGATAGCCTGACAGCGCGATGATGCCGCCGAGCCGATGCGCATGGCGCAGCCCGGCGCACAGCACCATGGCCGCACCTTGAGAGAATCCGGCGAGGAATATCCGCGACGAATCAATGCCGCGCGCATTCTCGCGCGCAATCAATGCTTCGATTTCGAGCATCGAGGCGCGCATGCCGATTTCGTCCTGGCGCTGTGCGATTTCCATGCCGGTGATGTCGTACCAGGCGCGCATCGGCATGCCGCCATTGATCGTCACCGGTCGCGTTGGCGCGTGCGGAAACACAAAGCGGACGGGTGGCCAGTCACGCGCCACCAGTTCGGGCACGATCGGGCCGAAGTCATGGCCATCGGCACCGAGCCCATGCAGCCAGATCACGGCATGGCGCGGGCTCGCGCCGGTTTCGGTCTCCACGGATTCGAGCGCCATTCGCGTCTTCCCAGCCAGTCGAAACCGCGAGGCTGCACGATTCAACGCGGCATGCCAAGCCGCCGTGTCGGCCAGGCGGGCGGGGCGCGAATGGCAACGACTGGTCCCAGGAGTTCCGGCGTGCGCGCGGCGACCTCGATTGCTGACCAATGGCGCATTGCCGCGATCTCCGCAGCAGCTATCCTTTGCCACTTCGATTGAGCGGGAGCGTGTCGATGCGTCGTGTTGCCGAAATGTTGCTGGTCGTGTGGATCGTGATCGTCGCTGCGCCTGCGGGCGCGATCACGCTGGACATGGCGATGGACCATCCGGACTGGATCGGGCCACCGGTCGAGAATCCGTACTGGAGCGTCGACGGCCGCGCGATCTACTACTCGCTCAAGCGCAACGGCTCGAACATCCGCGACCTGCACCGCATCGATCCGGCGACCGGGACCAGCACCATCATCGAGCCCGCGGCGATGGCCGAGGCTGATGGCCGCGACAGCGTGTTCGATCGCTCGCGTCAGCGCGCGGCGTTCGTGCGCAATGGCGATGTATTCATTCGTGAGCTCGCCACTGGCCGCCTGATCCAGGTCACACGCACGCCGCAGATCGAGGCCAACCCGCGCTTCTCGGCCGACGGTCGTGGCGTGCATTTCCGCAGTGATACCGGGTGGTTCGTGCATGACACCGTGGATGGCGTGACCGGCCCGGCGTTCGTGCTTCGCGCCGAGAAGAATCCGGACGAGAACAAACCCGACGATCTCGCCGAACTGCAACTGCGGCTGTTCTCGACGCTGCGCACGATCAAGAACGAGCGCGACGCCGGCAAAGCGAATGCCGAGGCCTTCCAGAAAGGCGACCCGACACGCGCACCGCTGCCGTTCTTCCTCGGCGAGGACGTCAAGATAGAAGATACCTCGTTGTCACCCGATGGCCGTCACGTGCTGGTGACGACCTCGCCGAAAGGCTTCGACGAGGGCAAGGTCGCCAAGTTGCAGCGCTATGTGACCGAATCCGGGTATGAGGAACAGGAAGACGAGCGCGTACGCGTCGGCCGCAATCCGCCGCCGGCGCATACCTTGTGGTTGCTGGATCTCTCCACGCAAGCACAGACGAAGCTCGCCTTCGCCGATCTTCCGGGCAGCAAAGACGATCCGCTCATGTCGGTTCGCGAGGAGAATGCAGCGTCCACGGTGGGTGACGACAAGGCGCAAGAAGCGAAGGACGGCAAGAAGAAGAAGCGCGCGGACACGTCGAAATCCGTCAAAACCGATGCGCCGGATGAGCGGGCGATCAGCCTCATGGCCATCGAATGGGCGCCCGACGGAAAATCGGTCGCCGTGCAACTGCGCGCCAATGACAACAAGGACCGCTGGATCGCCACGGTCGATTTCGCGAAGAAGAGGCTCGACTCGCAGCATCGTCTGCAGGACGCCGCGTGGATCAACTGGAACTTCAACGAGTTCGGCTGGAGTCGTGACGGCAAGACGCTCTGGTACGTGTCCGAAGAGAGCGGCTATGCGCACCTCTACACGATCGTTCCCGGTGGCCGTGCCAGGGCGCTGACAGCGGGCACGTTCGAAGTCTCCGAGCCACAGCTTTCACCCGACGGCAGCACGTTCTTCGTGCGCGCCAACGTCGAGGCAGCGTATTCCTACGATGTGCATCGCGTGGCCTTCAACGGCGGCGCGCTCGTCCGCGTGACCGAGGTGCGCGGCATGGACGGGTTCGCCTTGTCGCCGGACGGTCGTCGCCTTGCCTTGCTGCAATCGTCGAGCTACGTGCCCTCGCAACTGGCGGTGCAGGAAGTCGATGCCACGCAGTCGCGCGTGCTGACCGACACACTGACCAGCGCGTACAAGGCGTTGTCGTGGCCAGCGCTCGAGATCGTCGGCGTGCCTTCGACCAAGTCCGGCAGGCCGATCTGGTCGAAGCTCTATAAACCGGCGAACTTCGATCCGGGCAAGACCTATCCCGCCGTGCTGTTCGTGCACGGCGCGGGCTATCTTCAAAACACCAGGTTCGGCTATCCGAACTATTTCCGCGAGCAGATGTTCCACAATCTGCTGACCGAGCAGGGCTACGTCGTGCTCGACATGGATTTCCGCGCATCGGAAGGCTACGGCCGCGAATGGCGCACGGCGATCTACCGGCAGATGGGCACGCCCGAACTCGAGGATCTCATCGACGGCGTCAACTGGCTGGTCGCCAACCACGCCGTCGATGCGAAACGCGTCGGACTCTACGGCGGCTCCTACGGCGGCTTCATGACCCTGATGGCGATGTTCCGCGCACCCGATGTGTTTGCTGCCGGCGCTGCCTTGCGCCCGGTCACCGACTGGACCTCCTACAACCATGGCTATACGTCGAACATCCTCAACACGCCTCAGGATGATCCGATCGCCTATCGCCGCTCGTCGCCGATCGAGTTTGCCGATGGCCTGCGCGGCGGGTTGCTGCTTTCGCACGGCATGCTCGACGACAACGTCCTGTTCCAGGATTCGGTTCGCCTCTACCAGCGCCTGATCGAGTTGCGCAAGAACGACTTCGAGTTGGCAGGCTATCCGCTCGAACGTCACGCCTACGTGTACGCGGATTCGTGGTACGACCAGTACCGGCGTATCCACGCGCTGTTCGAGCGGCACCTCAAACCCTGACCCTCACAGGGGCTTGCGAACACTGCCGACCACCACGGTCGGCCGTGAACGGGGCGCGCGACCTGCATGCGCCGAGCGTGACGGCGATGGCCATACGGCCGGCCACTCGCAGCGCATCCGGCTGCAGCGATCGCCCGCTACCGGTCGGCGCACTGGAGTTGCTTCGGCCGCCGGGAACGTCGTCAGCCGATCTTGCTTCGAAGCGTTAGGCACGCTTGTTGCTTGCGCTGCATCGGCGGCGATGGCCTGTTCGATGCCGCCAGATGACCGAAGTGTGAACAGATTCAGGTTTGGTTCGGCGCTGCGCGGTCAGAATGTTAAGACTGCGTTATTCACTTCGACCAATCCCTTTGCTATAGTTCACGCGAGGTTTGCTCGATAACCTGTTGTAAGGTGTATGGAAATGCTCACTCCACTGCTATGGATCATGCTCTGCTCGCTCGGTGTCCTTGCGATCGCCTCGGTACGCCGCATCCCCGAGGGCCAGGTCTACTCGCTGCGTCGGGTCGGTGGTCACACGCGCATCGTGGGTGCCGGAATGCATTTCCTCATGCCGCTGATTGAGCGCGTGTCGCACAAGATCAGCCTGACTGGCAGCTCGCTGCCGCTGGTCGGAGACCTGGCCTCGGGCCAGTCATACCGCGGCACCCTCTTTTTCCAGGTGATTGACCCGGCGCGCGCCGACATCGTCATCGAGTCGGTCGACACCCTGCTGCGCGACCGCGCGCATGAACTGATCGCCTCGCGTTCGCCCGCGACGGACCACGGCGAGTTGCGCCACTGGCTCAAGAGCACGCTCAACGGCGAAGTGCGCGAGCGCGGTCTGCTCGTCACGCGCGTGGACCTGCGTCCCGGCGAATAGCCGACGCGCTGGATTTGACGGACGCGGGCGCCGATACTTGGCGCCCTTTTCGTTTCCGAGCAAGGCATGTCCGAGCGCGACCCGCTGCGACAGCGGCTCTGTGCGGGCGTCGCAGCGCTCGGACTGACCGCGTCCGATTCGAGCATCGAACGCCTGCTCGACTATGTCGATCTGCTGATGCGCTGGAACACGGCCTACAACCTGACCGCCGTGCGCGATGGCGCAGAGATGATCACGCGCCATCTGCTCGATTCGCTCAGCGTCCTGCCGCATGTGCGTGGTGATCGGCTCGCCGATCTCGGCAGCGGTGCCGGACTGCCGGGCATTCCGATCGCATTGTGCAGGCCCTGCGAGAAGGTGTTGCTGGTTGACTCCAACGGCAAGAAGGCGCGCTTCCTGCGCGAGGCGGTGCGCCACTTGCACCTGGACACGACACGTGTCGCCGAGTCTCGCGTCGAGGCGGTGGACGGAGAATTCGATTGCATCACCGCGCGCGCGTTCGCCACACTGGCCGACATGCTGGGCTGGGGAGGCCATCTGCTCGCGCCGAACGGGCGCTGGCTGGCGCAGAAGGGCCGCTTCCCGCAGGATGAGCTCGACAATCTGCCGCCGGGCTTCGAGGTCGAGTCGGTAACCCGGCTCGATGTGCCCGGACTCGACGCCGAACGGCATCTCGTGACAATCCGGCGCAGCGGCAACGGCACAGGGACACATGCATGACGCGCATCATCGCGGTCGCCAACCAGAAGGGCGGGGTCGGCAAGACCACCACCGCCGTCAATCTCGCCGCCGCGCTCGCGGAGACGCGCCGGCGCGTGCTGCTCGTCGATCTCGACCCGCAGGGCAATGCAACGATGGCCGTCGGCATCGACAAGCGCGAGGCGAAGCCGAACGGCTGCGACGTGCTGCTCGAGGAAGCAACGATCGAGCAGGCCATCGTCAGCACCGAAGCCGGCTTCGACCTGCTGCCCGGCAGCGGCGACCTGACTGCCGCCGAGATCAAGCTGATGGATGCGCTGGCGCGCGAACACCGGCTCAAGGAACAGCTCGACAAGCTCGGTGACCGCTACCACACGATCCTGATCGACTGCCCGCCGTCGCTGCACCTGCTGACGTTGAATGCGCTGACTGCGGCGCACGGCGTATTGATTCCGGTGCAGTGCGAGTACTTCGCGCTCGAAGGGCTCTCGAGCCTGCTCGACACGATCACCGCCGTGCGCAAGCGGCTCAATCCGAACCTCGAGGTCGATGGCCTGTTGCGCACGATGTTCGACGTGCGCAACAACCTTGGCAACGAAGTCTCGGCGCAGCTGACCAAGCATTTCGGTGACAAGGTGCTGCGCTCGGTCATTCCGCGCAACATCCGTCTCGCCGAGGCGCCGAGTCACGGCAAACCGATCAATCTCTACGACCGCGAGTCGCGCGGCGCGATCGCCTACCTCGGCCTTGCCGGCGAGATGTTGCGCCGCGAACGCACCCCGACCGCGCCGGTCGTCTAGTCAGGAACACACCACGATGGCAGCAAAGAAGCGCGGGCTCGGGCTCGGCCGGGGACTCGATGTCCTGCTTGGCGGGCGCGACGAGGGTTCAACGGCCACTGCGGTCGACGGCGAGGGCGAACTTCGTCAGCTCGCGATCACCGCGATCACACCAAGCCGTTTCCAGCCGCGACGCCATTTCGATGGCGACAAGCTCGAGGAACTGGCGGCGTCGATCCGTACGCAGGGCGTCATCGAGCCGTTGATCGTGCGCGCCATCAAGGCCGGGCAGTTCGAACTGATCGCCGGCGAGCGGCGCTGGCGCGCGGCGCAACTGGCTGGCCTCGACGAAGTGCCGGCGCTCGTGCGCGTGATCGATGATCGCGCCGCGATCGCGATTGCGCTGATCGAGAACATCCAGCGCGAGGACCTGTCGCCGCTCGAGGAGGCCCAGGCGCTGGCGCGACTGATCGAGGAGTTCGACCTCACCCACCAGCAGACGGCCGATACGGTCGGACGCTCGCGCGCCTCGGTGTCGAACCTGTTGCGCCTGCTTGAGCTGCCGACCGAGATCCGCGCCCTGCTCGACGAGCGCGCGCTCGAGATGGGCCATGCGCGCGCGTTGCTGACCTTGCCTGCGGCCCGCGCGGTCGCGCTTGCACGGGAAGCGGTCGCGCAAGGCTGGTCGGTGCGTCAGCTCGAGCAGGCCGCGCGCGGTGGCGACAAGCCGACGGCAACGGTCGCCGGCAAGCCGCAGAAACGCGATGCCAACATCGAGTCGCTCGAGTCCGAACTGGCTGGCCGACTCGGCGCACGTGTCGCCATCGACCACGGCCGCGGCGGGCGCGGCAAGATCGTCATCCGTTACCACAGTCTCGACGAGCTCGACGGCATCCTTGAAAAGATCCGCTGAGTCCGCGCGGCGTGTTGGGGGACGAACGTCAGTCTGGAAGCTCATCGACACACCGGGATTGCACAGGGACTGAAGTCCCTCCCACAAAGCGGTTCTCGACTTGCCAACGTGAATCGGCACCGAAGATTTCAGTGACCGCGTGGCTGCGCGACAATCACCCGATCCAGTGCACGCTTGCCGTCGCCACCAGGGGTACTCTGATCAAGTCTGCACAGGCGTCACCGCACTGCCTGCGCGCAGATCAAGGCGTGGCGACGAAGGCAGACTGGCCGTCTGTCGAGTCGCCACAACGCGGAGCTGCGCCCAGGCAGTGCGGCCCCAATCTTTTGAATCCAATGACGGGGTGATGTGCACAACGCGCGCGCGCCGGCGGGCGAGCCTTGTGCTCATCATGCCGCCTGCGCAGACTTGGTCAGAGTATCCCCAACGCCCTTTGCCGGAACTTGCGTCATGCCCCTACTTTCCGTCGTCGTGCCGGTGTTCAACGAGCGCGACAATGTCGTCTCGCTGCTCGGCGAAATTGCTGTGGCGTTGCGCGGGCGGACCGACTTCGAAGTGGTGTTCGTCGATGACGGCAGTTCTGACGATACGCTCGAGCAACTCGAATCGGCCAGGCGGGCATTTCCGGAGTTGCGTGTGCTCCGGCACGCGGTGCGAAGCGGCCAGAGCCTGGCTGTGCGCAATGGCGTGAAGGCGTCGCGCAGCGCGTGGATCGCGACGCTCGATGGCGACGGACAGAACGATCCGGCCGACCTGCCCGCGTTGCTGGACTTGCGCGATGCATCGGCGGATGCGATCCGCTTGTTCGCCGGTTGGCGCGTGAACCGCAAAGACAGTGGCAGCAAGCGGCTGGCGTCGCGCATCGCCAATGCGATCCGCAGCAGGCTTCTGCGCGACGACACGCCAGACACAGGTTGCGGCGTCAAACTGTTCGAACGCGAGGCCTTCCTCGACTTGCCCTACTTCGACCACATGCACCGCTATCTGCCAGCGCTGTTCCAGCGCGCCGGCTGGCAGGTGCGCAGCGTGCCGGTCGGCCACCGCGCGCGCAGCGCCGGCGTGTCCAAGTACAGCAACCTGCAGCGCGCGTGGGTCGGCATCGCCGATCTGCGCGGAGTTGGCTGGCTGATCCGGCGCTCGCGGGTCACGCGCGTCGACGAAGTCGAGTGAGGCCCACGTTCCGCACAGTGCGGTTCGAGGAGCGTCCGCCCTGCGACGGCGCGAGTTGCGCAACCTTGCGCGCACGGCGGGGATCGTCTATAAAGTGCGGCTCGCTTCGGCACCCCCGCCCGGTCAGACCGGGTCGACAGGTCGCGATACACGGTTCGCCCTGACCGTTCGCCGAAGCAGTTCCAGCATCGTGTGGCGCATTGTCGTCGCTGGGCCGTCTCCGTCCTGGCCAAGGTCGGTAACCTGAATCGACGAGGTTCGCATGTCCAAGGTATGCCAAGTCACCGGAAAGAGTTTCCAGTCCGGCAATAATGTTTCCCACGCCAACAACAAGACGCGCCGCCGCTGGCTGCCGAACCTGCATGATCGTCGCTTCTGGCTGGCCGGCGAGAACCGCTGGATCAAGCTGTGCGTGTCGAGTCACGGGTTGCGCACGATCGACAAGCGCGGAATCGACGTCGTCATCGCCGAGCTGCGTGCGCGCGGCGAGAAGATCTGAGGAGTAACGAATCATGGCAACCAAGCGCGACAAGATCCGCCTCGTGTCCTCGGCCGGCACCGGACACTTCTACACCACCGACAAGAACAAGAAGACGACGCCAGAGAAGATGGAGATCAAGAAGTACGATCCCGTCATCCGCAAGCACGTCGCCTACAAGGAAGCGAAGATCAAGTGAAGCGACGGCCCGCGCGCGCCAGCGCGCGGCTTTGCCGGAGCTTCACGCGGCGAACGCCGGACTGCGAAGGCAGGATGCCGAAGCGAACCATCGCGAAAGCGATGGGCCCGCAGGGTGAGCCGCTGATGCGGCGAATCTTCCAGCGCCCTTGCTCTTGATCTCCAGCAAGAACCCGCCCGACGGCGGGTTTTTTGTTTCCCGTTTGCTTGCATCGCCACGCACCCTGCAATGCAACGTCACTGGGTCCCGGCGTGCACCGGGGCGACGGCGCGGGGTTCGTTGCGCGCGCCAGCGCGCGGTTTTGCCTCAGCATCACGCGGGCGAACGCCGGACTGCCAAGGCAAGGTGCCAAAGCGAACGTTGCGATGACGACGAGCCCGCAGGGTGAGCCGCTGAAGCGCTGAATCTTGCAGTGACTTTCGCTCTGTCGCTGCAACAAAAAACCCGCCTTTCGGCGGGTTTTCGTCTTGAGAAACAGCGAGCGATCAGGCGCGGGCTTCCGCCAGTCGATAGCCTTTCAGGCGCGCGGCGAATTCCTGCAGGTGGCGGATGCCGGATTCCTCGGCCTCGCGACACCATTGGCGCAACGATTCGAGCATGGCATCACCGTTGCGGTTTTCGAGCGCCTCGTGCAGCCGGTTGCGGTAGTCCATGACGGTCTTGACCGTCGGCGCATCGCTGACCCATTGGCTCATGCGTTCGCGCGCGTCGGCGTCAAGCCAGCGACCGCCGCTGCCGAGCGCGTTGCGCAGCTTGCGCGGCATCGCCTTGAGGCTCGCACCGGCACGGTTCGCGTCTTCCTGCAGGCTCGGCACGATGACGCCACGGAAGTAGTCGGTCATGACCTGGAAGCGATGCGTGATCACCGCCTTGATGGTGTCGGTGTCCGGCAAATGCACGTTCGGGCGCACATCGAGTGTCGGCGCGACGCGCAGCACCTTGGCCAGGCCGAAGAACTGCAGGACGCGGATCGCCGCCCAGCCGATGTCGAACTCGAAGCGGCGCATCGAGAACTTCGCCGAGCTCGGGAATGCGTGGTGGTTGTTGTGCAGCTCTTCGCCGCCGATGATCAAACCCCACGGCGACAGGTTGGTCGAGGTGTCTGCACTTTCGACATTGCGGTAACCCCACCAGTGACCGAGTCCATTGACCACGCCGGCGGCCCAGAACGGGATCCAGACCATCTGCAGTGCCCAGATGGCGACACCCACGGCGCCGAACAGCGCGAAGCTCATGAACAGCAGCACGGTCGGCCCGAGTGTCGGCCAGCGCGCATAGAGATTGCTCTCGATCCAGTCGTCCGGCGTGCCGCGGCCGTACTTCTCGACTTCACTCATGTCCTTGGAGGCGACGCGGTACAGGTCGACGCCTTCCCACAGGACCTTGTCGAGCCCATGGATCATCGGGCTGTGCGGATCGTCTTCGGTTTCGCAGCGCGCGTGGTGCTTGCGATGGATTGCCACCCACTGCTTGGTCACCATCGCAGTGCTGAGCCACGCCCACAGTCGGAACACGTGCGCAAGCAGCGGATGGAAATCCACGCCACGGTGCGTCTGGCTGCGATGCAGGTAAAGCGTCACCGTCATGATCGTCATCTGCGTGACGGCGATGAAGTAGATGACCCAGGTACCCCAGGAAGCATCGGCGAAGATGCCGCGGGAGGCGAAGGCGAGCAGGGAATCAAGCATGGGGCGATTCTGTCCGGGTGCGGGAGGCTGGAATATACCGTGACCGTTATGGGGCTTCCAGTGTGCCGGCGCAAGTGCGGAAACCCTCGAACAATCAAACGCGTGCATGCGCTCACGCTCCTGTTTTTCCATGCGCGGACGTATGGTGGCGCGGTGCGTGTGCGCAACTGCGCTTGCCCTTGTGCAGCCGACCCGGAACAATCCGGCCGGATGGATCACGCGCAGTCAGCACTTCACCTCGACCGGGTCAGCCGCAGGCTTGGCGGGCGCCTGATCGTCGAGGATCTCGACCTGAGTCTGGCCCGTGGCAGCGTACTCGGCCTGCTCGGCGTCAATGGCGCCGGCAAGTCGACCACGCTGCGAATGGTCGCAGGCCTGCTCGCGCCGAGCGCGGGACACGTTCGGGTCGGCGGCATCGACATCCACGCGGAGCCCGCGATCGGACGCCGCGAGATCGGCTACCTGCCCGAGGAACCGCCGCTGTATGGTGAGCTCACGGTCGACGAGTACCTCGACTTCTGCGCACGCCTGCACGGACTCGCCGGCAGCGACGCGCGTGGCCACGTCGACCGCGCAATCGAGCGCTGCGAGCTCGGCACGATGCGCAAGCGCCTGTGCGGTCTGCTGTCGAAGGGTTTCCGCCAACGCGTCGGCATCGCCCAGGCGATCGTCCACGAGCCGGCCCTGATCGTTCTCGATGAACCGGCGTCCGGTCTCGACCCGGTGCAGGCGATGCGACTGCGCGAACTGATCGCGAGCCTGCGTGCGTCGCACGCGGTGATCCTTTCCACGCACGTGCTGTCGGACGTGCTCGCCTGCTGCAACGAGGTGGCGATCCTGCACCGCGGACGCTTGCGCCATTCCGGATCACTGTCGGCGCTCGATTCGGCCGGTGCGACGCGCGTTCGCGTCGAACGCCTGCTTGCGCCTTCCGACTGGCTGGCACTTGCGCCGGTTGCCGAGGCATCGGCGATCGATGCGAACACCTGGCGCATCGTCGTACGCGAGGGCGAAACCACCGGCACGCTGGCCGCAGCCGTCAGCGAACGCGGGTTCGGCTTGCGGGAACTGCGCGCAGACAAGAGTGCACTCGAGGAGATCTTCGTCTCGATCGCCGCCGAGAATGGCGCGATCGGCGCAGCCGCATGAGCACGATCCTGCTGCTTGCGCGCAACGACCTCCACCGTCAGTTCGTGCAGCCGCTGGCGTGGGGCCTGCTGGCGCTGACCTGTGCGCTGTTCGCCTGGCAATTCCTGGTCGCGCTTGATGCGTTCCTGCAGATCGCCCCGAAACTCGGTGCGCTCGCCGACGCGCCCGGCGTGACCGAACTGGTGGCCATTCCGCTGCTGCGCAACGCGTCCGGCCTGCTGCTGCTGTTGGTGCCGTTGCTGACGATGCACAGCATCGCCGGTGAACGGCGTGCGCATACCCTGCCCCTGCTGCTGGCGGCCGGCATCGGCAGCACGCGCATCGTGATTGGCAAGTATCTCGCCGCGCTTGGCGTTGTCATGCTCGTGCTCATGCTCGCCGTACTCATGCCGTTGTCGCTCGAGATCGGCACCGGGCTGGATCTCGGCCGCCTCGGCGCGGCGACGCTCGGCGTACTCCTGCTGGCTGCCGCCCTGACCGCGATCGGCATCGCCTGTTCGGCGTGGACCAGCCATCCCGCGCTCGCCGCGCTGGCGACCCTCGTCACCGGCACGCTGCTGGCCCTGCTCGACATGGGCGCGCGCGTGCGCGGCGTCGACTACGCGCTGGTCAACTGGCTCGCGGTGTCGACGCACCTCGACCCGTTCCTGCGCGGCGTCATCGCCAGCGTCGACGTGATCTATTTCCTGCTCGTCATCGTGTTCGCCCTGGCGCTTGCCGCGCGCCGGCTCGACACCATCCGTACGCGGGGCTGACCTTGCGCGATCGTCTGCACAACCTGCTGCATCTGCTGTTGCTGCTCGCGATCGTGCTGCTGGTCGGGTTCCTCAGCACGCGCCATGGATTCGTGCGCGATGTCAGCCATGCGCAACGATCGAGCCTGAGCGAACGATCGACGGACCTGCTCGACGATCTCGATGGCGCTGTCGAGATCGTCTCCTATGCGCGTCCGGCCGGCAGCCTGCGTGCAACGATCGGCGAATTCGTCGAACGCTATCGGCGCATCAAGCCCGACTTTGCGCTGACCTTCATCGACCCCGACGCCGATCCGGCGGCAACGCGCGATGCCGGCGTGCAGATCGATGGCGAGATCGACGTGCGCTACGCCGGTCGCAGCGAACGCCTGCGCGTACTCAGCGAAGCCGAACTGAGCAGTGCGCTGCTGCGTCTGTCGCGAGCGCGCGAACGCATCGTCGTCTTCCTCGAGGGCGAGGGACAGCGTCGAGCCGATGGCGCCGCCAATGCCGACCTCGGGCAGTTCGGCGCGATCCTCGGCCAGCGCGGCGTGCGCGTGCTGCATGTCGCGCTCGGCGCGACGCCGCGCATCGCCGACAATGTCGATCTGGTCGTCATCGCCAATCCACGTGTCGCGTTCTCGGGCGCAATCACCAGCGAGCTGGTCGACTACGTCGAACGTGGCGGCAACCTGCTGTGGCTGCTCGAGCCCGGCGAATCGGTCGGCCTCGACGCTCTGGCGGACACCTTGTCGCTGCGCGTGCTGCCCGGCGTGATCGTCGACGGCATCAGCCAGTCGCTCGGCATCGGCGATCCGAGCATGGTCGCGGCGACACAGTATGCCGAACATGCGATCACGCGCGGTTTCGACCTGACCACGCTGTTTCCGCAACCGGTCGCACTCGCGCAGCTGACCCCGCCGCGCTGGGACTTCAAGCCGGTCCTGCAGAGCTCCGCGCAGTCATGGAACGAAACCGGACACATCCCGAAGGCCGGCGAAGCGGAAGGCAATGTGCGCTACGACGGCACCGATGGCGAGCTGTCAGGCCCACTCGACTTCGGCGTCGCGCTGACGCGCCTGTCGCCACGCCCGGGTGCGCAGGACCAGCGCGTGGTCGTCATCGGTGACGGCGATTTCCTGTCCAACAGTTTCCTTGGCAATGGTGGCAACCGAGATTTCGGCACGCGCGTGTTCGATTGGCTGCTCGCCGACGATGCGCTGATCGACATTCCCGATCGCAGCGCGCCCGATCGCACGCTCGAACTCTCCGACAGCGCACTCAGCGTGCTCGGCTTCGGTTTCCTCATTGCACTGCCGGCGGCGTTCGCGATCTGCGGCCTGCTGGTCTGGCGTGTGCGCAAGCGACGCTGATGAAACGAGCGGCGCGGATCAATCTGTGGCTCGTCATCATCGTGCTCGCACTTGGCGCGCTGGTCGCGTGGCAGGTGCGACGGGAACAGGCTGCACAAGAGCCGCCGCTCACGGTTCTGGACACTGCTGCCGTCAGCAGCGTGCGCGTGCGCTGCGCGCAATGCGTCGAGCGCCATTTCGTTCGCGATGGCGCGCGCTGGGTC
This sequence comes from Lysobacterales bacterium, assembly GCA_038259445.1. Lineage (GTDB taxonomy): Bacteria > Pseudomonadota > Gammaproteobacteria > Xanthomonadales > Rhodanobacteraceae > Dokdonella. The sequence continues at coordinate 21,921 of JBBSOU010000060.1, forward strand.
ATGCAGCAACCGTATCAACTCGATGCGGATCAGGCGATCCTCGATCGCCTGCTCGCGGTCGCGTTGTCGCCGGTACGCGTGCGCCGGCGCGTTGATGAATTCAATCTCGCCAGGATCGGTCTCGA
>JBBSOU010000061.1:0-22021 GCA_038259445.1 Lysobacterales bacterium
GCGCGCCAAGGTCAGTTCGGAAAGTGAGGCGATCAAGTCGAAGGCGATCGCACGCACGCGCAACAGTTGCGGCAAGGCCTGGGCGACATTCTGCTCGACGGCGACCAGACAGTCGTCGGTGTGATGCGCGACTTGTTGCAAGCGTTTCAGCGGGGCCGGTTATGTTGTCGTCGGCGATCGCAGCAAACGCGGCAGCAACGGCATCGAGATCGACGCCGACTTCGAGAAATCCTGGGCTTTCGCGCCGGGCGCCTTCGCCGTCTCGATGGAATCGCAAATCGAGACATCGTTGCAGGTCAGCCGGGGCGGCGATTCACGACAGGTCGAGGGTCGCGCCTACGGCAAGAATACCGGCCAATCCGGACGAGACGGCAACTGGCTGGAGGCTTACCGACGTGCGTTCGAAGACTGCGAGAGTGAAGTTCGGGCAGGCATTCCCTGCCAAGTAGCGAACACCGCGGATCCCTCGGGCGCTTCGGGAAAGCTCCGGGGTCGACTGCCGGCAGGCTTCCCCTGTACCGAATGGCGACTCTTTTCGATGCACGGTACCGATGTTGCTCTCGAATCCAATCAACGCGCCCTCACCCGACCATCCGGGCATCGCCCGGATGGTCGGGTGAGGTGACATCGATACTCAGTCGACCGAATACTGCAGCAATTGAACCGGTGTCGCCGGACCGGCATTGCCGTTGAGGGCGACACTCACAGCCGCCGTGCCACTGGCCGGGATCGTCAGGTTCCATTGGAATGCAGTGGTGATGTCGATTGGACCGACGGGCAAGGTCGTGTTGTCGAAGTTCGTGACGGCCGTATCGGCCAGCACGCCGAAAACATCGGTGGCGGCAACAAACGGCCTGACGAGAAACGCGTCAGCGCGCGTGTTGTGTGCACGGTATTCGACGACACCTGCCGTCGTGTCGGTGATCCGGATGTAGGTGTTTGCGTCCAGCAGCGTTCCGTTATCCGTCGCAGCCGTGCCGTTGACGTCGAAGTCGGCCCCATGGAACAGGCTGATCACGAGCGGTGCAACCGCGCTGAGATTGGTGATCGACATGGTCAGGATCAACTCGCCCGAACCGGCGGCTCCGCTCGACAGCGTGAGCGAGTTGGTTGCGCTGAACAGTCCGCGTGTGGAAACGTCGGTCCAGGTGATGGTTCCGGCATTTCCTGCGCACGTTGTCGTTGCTGGTGCGGGGAAAAAGGTCTCCTGCGTATCGCCGGCCACCCGGAACGCCCAGCCATCCTCGAACAGGTAATCTCCGGTGCCAATGCCGGTCAAGTTGGACGTCGGTGAAGAGTCGTAGTGCGAAGTAGCCGGGATCGAGTAGGTGGCGCCAGAGGAAGTCAGCGTGCATAGCTGCGCGAAGGCAGTGCCCGGGACCATCGCGGCAAGAGCAAGCATGCCGGTGAAGACGGTTGTGGCGTGTCGAGTGCGCATGGAGATTCCCCTGAAGAGTATGTGACTTTGCGTCGGATGATGGCGCGACGATGAGCGTGTACACAACGGCGGCCGATGAGCTCCGAGACCCTTCCCCGCAGCGGGTATCGCAGCACCCTCACTGTGAGTCAATGAACCCTGGTTATCAAGTGGTAAACGTTGTCATTTGGAAATGCGCACGCCACTTCCTGGCGCACGTGTCAACGCGTCAACGCGTTTCGCACTCGGGAATGCGTTGAATGCCGGCGAACTCCCAATCGAGACGTTGCCTGGAATTGCTGAGGTTGCGTGTCAACCTCATGCAGGGTGAGCGAGGCACGATCGTGTGATGCATGGACGCGGCCTGCGCGCGCGCGTGATCGACGTGGATTGCTGCGTTGCCTACGAGACGCTCTCAAGCTGGTGCATTTCGGCTGGTGTGGGGAATGCCGGTTGGTATGCGGAATGCCGGGTTGGCCTTTCGCAGGCTGGGTTGGCTTCATCAACCCGGCGCCTTTCGCTGGGTGCGCAGAACGCTGCTGTTGCGCGGAATGTCGGGTTGATAGAACCAGCCCCCGTTCCCCACCCACCTTTCCGGCCTCACGTCGATGCCGGTTCCTGCCTGGATGCATTCCACTATCATCGCCAGCAGTCGTTCGACCGCGATGCGATTTTGTCTCTTGGTGGCGGCGCGGCGTACGTGTATTCGCGAATCGACGCGTGCCCACTTCAGAAAATCCGGGAGTTCCGTGAGCGACTCAAGCACCTCGCCGGTACGGCCGGTTTCCTTCGCTGCATTGCGCCATCGCGGATTCCGCACGTACTTCCTGCTGTCGGCGCTGGTCATGATGGCCGACAACATCGAGCACGTGATCAGCTACTGGGTCATGTTCGAGACGTTCAATTCGCCGGCGCTCGGCGGTTTCGCGGTCATTGCGCACTGGCTGCCGTTCCTGATGTTTTCGGTGCACTCCGGTGCGCTTGCCGACCGGTTCGATCCGCGGCGCATGATCCAGATCGGCATGGCACTGTTCATGGCGGTATCGATTGCATGGGCAGTGCTCTTCATTACCGACACCTTGCAGGTCTGGCATGCCGCAGTATTGCTGGTTGTGCATGGCATGGCGGGCGTGTTGTGGGGGCCACCGTCGCAACTGCTGCTGCACGACATCGTCGGTCGCGAACATCTGCAGAGTGCCGTGCGTCTGAACGCGACGGCTCGCCAGCTCGGCATGCTGGTCGGTCCGGGTGTCGGTGCCGGCCTTCTGCTCTGGCTCGGGCCCAAGCTCGGCATGCTCGTCAACGCGATGCTGTATCTGCCATTCATACTCTGGTTGGTCGTTGCGCCGTACGGCCCGAAGTTCCGCGTCGGCGGTGCCGCTGTGGTCACGCGCGCGGTGCGTTCGTTCGGCGATGTCGGTCGCGCGTTGCGCGAAATCAGCCAGCATCGCGTGATCCTGAGCATGACCCTGCTTGCCGGTGCAGCAGCGCTGTTCATCGGCAACGCGTATCAGGCGCAAATGCCGGGATTCGCCCAGGCTCTCGGTCAGGGCAATGCAGACTTCTACTACAGCATGCTGCTCGCCGCCGATGCGGCCGGCGCTCTCACCGCCGGGGTCGTCCTGGAGAGTCGCAATCTGCTGCAGCCACGTGCGCGTACGGCATGCATGCTTGCCATGGTCTGGTGCGCCGCACTCGCGGCGTTCGCGTTGAGCGGGAACTATCCGCTCGCACTGATGCTGCTGTTCGTTGCCGGCTTCGTCGAGCTGTCGTTCAATGCGATGGCGCAGACCCTCGTGCAGCTCGAGGCACCATCCGACATGCGTGGTCGTGCGATCGGAGTTTTCAACATGTTCGCATCCGGCATGCGCACCTTCAGTGGCATCACGGTAGGTCTGGTTGGTGCCAGCATCGGCATCCACTGGTCGCTCGCGCTGAGTGCCGCGGTGCTTTTCATCGTCGTCGGTGTGCTCATGCGACGCATTGTGCTGCCGGCCCGGCACCACGTCGTGTGAAACGACACTGAGGACACCTGAAAACGTCCAGCGATGGCGCGTTTATTGCTGCGCGTTTATTTCTGTATGCATTTGCTGCAGACGCAACCGGAAGCGGAGATCACTCGACCATGGCACTCAAGCGCAACCGCAGGCGATGGGATGACGCGCTCTCGCGCATGGATCCCACACGTTTCGAGGCATTGATCGGCGATCACTACCGCAAGCAGGGCTATGAAGTCGAGCATGTCGGTGCGCAGGCGATTGGCCATCGCTACGACGGCGGCATCGATCTCAAGATGCATCGCGGCGGTGAGTACCTCATCGTGCAATGCAAGCGATGGACCGCGCGCAAGGTGCCGCACAACGACGTGCACGAGTTGCTCGGCATCATGCTCACGGAGGGCGCAAGCGGCGCCATGGTTGTCACCAGCGGCGAGTTCACGCTGGCCGCACGGAACGCCGCTGCAAAGTACCGTCATGTGCAATTGATTGATGGCATTGAACTGCGCGCGATCCTCGGACCGCGGGCGCTGGCCGATGTGCAGGCCGCGCTCGCGACAGTGAGTCGCGGCGCGAATCTGCTCCGTCGCGGGCGTGCAAACTGGCGTTCCATTGCGACCGTGTGGTCGGGTGGCATGTGGGTCGGCAGGATCGCGGCGCTCGTGTTGACGGTCGCTATTCTGGCCGGGCTGTTGCACGTTCTCGCTGGCTCGGCCCAGGTTGCAGGACGCTCGCAGGCGGTCGTGAGCAGCGGTTTTCCCGGCGCCGTGGAGACATCGGTCGACAACGTCATCAGCAGCGTGCGGCGTTCTGCGCGCATCGCCGATCCGCGCCGTCGCATCGACCGCGAAGCGGCACGTGCGGCGGTAAGGCCGATCGGAGGGGTGCGCTCGGTGATCTGGCTCGACAGGACGAATCTGATCGTCATGGTCGACGGCGCGAGGTACCGCACAACGGCCATGATCGATACGGTCTGCAGCGCGCTGTCGCCGCTCGGCGACACGCTTGCCGTGGTTGTCAATCTGCAGGATGTGACAGCGACAAAGCCCGACGGTGCAACGACGCTTTCGCGCAACTGCGCGCTTGCGCAAGACCAGCGTGCGCTGTTCCAGCCGCAACGCGAGATTGATGTGACTAGCAGGCAGTTGCGCGAGACCTTCAAGGGCATGCAGGAAAAATCGGGTTCCCCTGATTGATCGTGGGTGTGGCGGAAATCAAGCCCTGATCAGCCGGGGCCATGCGTTTGCCGGCGATCGCGCGCGCCAGCAGCATTGCGTGAGCGACAGTTTGCCCGGGAATCGCCACATTTCCCGTGCAGACTCGATCCATCCCAAACTGCCGAAGAGAGAACATGAGGGCAGGATTCGCCGCTGTCGGTTTCGTGATGGCCCTGTTTCCATCGTTCGCCAGTGGGTCGGAAAAATGGAGCCGGCCGCAGGTGCCGGTCCACATCCATGGCAATACCTACTATGTCGGAACGGCCGGCCTGAGTGCGATTCTGATCCGTGGCAGTGAGGGCGCAATTCTGCTTGACGGCACACTGGCGACGGCGGCGCCGCTGGTCGAGGCGAATATCCGTTCACTCGGGGTGCGCATGGACGAGGTAAAGCTGATCCTCAACTCGCATGCGCATTTCGATCATGCTGGCGGCATCGCCGCCCTGAAGCAGTCGAGCGGCGCACGTGTCGCAGCCAGTCCGTCGAGTGCGCAGGCCTTGCGGCTGGGGCATGCGGTGGCCGATGACCCACAGGCCGGATACATCGACGGCGCAAAATGGCCGCCGGTCCACCGCGTCGATGACGTGCGCGATGGCGAGACGCTGCGGATTGGAAACCTCGCGGTCACGGCCCATTTCACGCCAGGTCATGCGCCGGGAAGCACGACCTGGACCTGGCGATCGTGCGAGGCAGATGTGTGTGTTGATGTGGTCTATGCCGACAGTCTCAACGCGATCGCCGCACCGGGTTTCCGCTTCCTCGATGCCCCGAACCATGCGGATCTCGTCACGTCGTTCCGGCAGAGCATCCGCACGCTCTCCGAACTGCCGTGCGATATCCTGATCACGGTGCATCCCGAGTACTTTGCGCTTGATTCCAGAACGCAGCGTCAGAGGGACGATCCGGCGGTCAATCCGTTCATCGAACGCGACGCGTGCCGCAATCTCGCCAGGCGATTTGATGCCGTGCTCGACGCGCGTATCGAGAGCGAGCGCGGCGACGCTGGAACGTAACGGAAATCGCGAAACGGCGGCCGCATGAAGCCGCTGACAGCGTGACGTTCGAGCGCGCGCAGAACACCCCGGCCACACTCGCCTGCGACCGGAGACATCGATGCCGGTTTTCGCCGATACTCCGGCATCGTCGACACGGAGGTTGCATGCACCGTCCCGCCTTCGCCTCACCCGTTGTTGCATCCATCGCATTGCTCGCCTGGATGCTCGGGTTCGCGGTTCCTGCAGCCGCCTTGCCGTCGGCCGACTACCGCATCGCGCCGGTGCCGGCGTGGATCGCAGCCGTGGAACGCGGCGTGGCCAACCCGGATGTGCTCGAGCAGGTCAGCGGTGGTGCGTACTATCTGCTGGTCGATACCCAGCTGAGTACCTCGCGCAGCGCGCGCACGGCCTATCGGCGCATGGCGATCAATGCGATCAATGCGCAGGGTTTGCAGACGATTGCAAACGTCGAGATCACGTTCGATCCGTCGTTCCAGACCTTGCAGTTGCACACGCTCGACGTGATCCGTGATGGCACGACGATCGACAAGCTTGGACGAGCTTCAGTGCGCATCCTGCAGCGCGAGTCCGATCTCGAGCGTCGAATCTATGACGGTCGCAAGACCGCGAGCATCTTTCTCGATGACGTGCGTGTTGGCGATACCGTCGACTACGCGTACTCCGTGACCGGTCGCAATCCGGCTTTCGGTGAACATGACTCCGGGGCATTTGCCCTGCAGTACAGTGTTCCGGTGGCAAGAATCCATGCCCGCCTGTCGACCAACGAGCCGCAGCGTATGCGCCTCTCGCCACGGCACACGACGATCGCGCCGAGCGTTGTCGATGACGCAGGCATGCGCTCTTGGACCTGGCGCGCGACGGATACCTCTGCGCGCGTGCCGGACAGCGGCGAGCCCGGCTGGCATGACCCGTCGGCGGCGATCGGATGGAGCACGTACGCCGACTGGGCCGCGGTCGCCGACTGGGCGCTGCCGATGTACGAGGTTGCGCAGAGCATTGATGCGCCGTTGCGCGCCGAGATCGATCGGATTGCATCGGTGGCGACAACGCCGGGAGAACGGCTTCGCGCGGTTCTGCAGTTCGTGCAGGGTGAGATCCGCTATCTCGGCATCGAAGTAGGTTCGGGATCGTATGTTCCGTCGCCGCCAGCGCTCGTGCTGGAACGCCGTTTCGGTGACTGCAAGGACAAGACGCTGCTGATGCTGACCATGCTCGATGCTCTCGGCATTGACGCCAATGCGGCACTGGTGGCGACCGATGCACGGCGTGCCCTGCATGCCCGCCTGCCCAGCCCGAGCCAGTTCGACCACGTGATCGTGCGCGCCCGCATCGACGACGCGAGTTACTGGCTCGACCCGACACGGCAAACGCAGAAGGCCGAATTGGCGAACATCGTCCAGGCCGACTTCGATCTCGCTTTGGTGGTGGCTCGCGGATCGCGCGCACTGACATCAATGAAGTCATCGACGCCGCTGGTGTCGAAACGCGATGTGTACGTCACCATCGATGCGTCGGAAGGCTTCGAGCAACCCGTACAGATCAAGGTTGTCACCGTCGCCACCGGCGAGCGCGCGGAATCCCTGCGGCAGTCGCTGGCAACCACCAATCGTGACGAACTGCAGAAGGGATACCTGAACTTCTACGCGTCGTACTACCCCGGCATCGAGATGGCTTCGGCGCTCGTGGTAGAGGACGACGAGGCCGCCAATCGCGTCAGGACGACCGAGCGCTACGTCGTCAAGGACTTCACCACGCATGACGAAGGCGATGCCCGCCATTCGGCGACACTGTGGACGCCCGACATCGACGACATGCTGCGCGCGCCGGATTCCATTTCGCGCGATGCACCGTTGTGGCGCCAGCATCCGCTGGATGTCACGGTCACCACCGAGACCCTGCTTGCCGGCACGTGGTCGCTCGAGCCGGAAAAGATCACGGTGGATGATCATGCGTTCGCATACGAACGCGTGATCACGCCGTCTCCCGGCAAGTTGCGCATGGTTGACCGCTTCACCACGCGTACCGATGAGGTCGCCGCCGCCGCTACGGTCGCCTATGCGGCCAACCTCGCGCGCGCACGGGATTCATCGTCTTACGCGTTGAGTTGGCCGAATCCATCCGCCGCCGCGATCAATGGAAATGCTGGCGCGTCGTTCAACTGGATACTGGTGTTGTTCGCACTGATGGCGGCGATCATCTCGATCGGCCTTGGCGTGCTGCTGTGGCGTTTCGACCCGAAACCGATTGGCGACGCCCAACCCTATGCCCCGAAGGGTATCTCCGGCTGGCTCGCGCTGCCGGCCATCGGTGTGGCGATCATGCCGATCGTGATTGCATTCACCGCGATCAGCGAGAGTGACGGCTTTTCCCACTCGGCGTGGACGACGCTGACGACGCCTGGCGGCGACGCTTATGATCCCGCCTGGGCACCGTTTATCCTGTTCTCGGTGTTCAGCGTGATCTGGATGCTGGTCCACTCGATCGTGCTCGCGGTGGTGTTTTTCCAGCAGCGTTCGAGTGCGCCGTACGTGTACATCGCGCTGATGCTTGGCTTCATGCTGGTCGCGGTCGTGAATGCTCTCGCCATCGTTCACCTGCGCGTCGCGGACATGCAGAAGGATGTGGTCGCCGACGTCGTCCGCTCCGTCCTCAGCGGTGTGATCTGGTCGAGCTACTTCCTGAGATCGCAGCGGGTCAGGGCGACCTTCGTGCGCCGGCGCCGAACACGCCACGAGGCGCCGGTTCCGGCCGCCCCGCCACGCCTGTTGATCGACTAGCGAGCTATGCTCGCCAGCGACTTCGCAACGGACACTCCAGCATGACCCACGGCAGCCACGACTACGTCGACGATCCGCGCAATCGCGACATCCTCATTTCGGTCAACGGCGTCATGAAGCGGCGCGAGGAGGCGACCGTGTCGGTGTTCGATTCCGGTTTCGTCCTCGGCGACGGAGTGTGGGAGGGTTTGCGCATCGTTGACGGAGTTCCGGCCTTTCTCGAGGCGCATCTCGACCGGCTTTATGAGGGCGCGAAAGCGATTGCCCTCGATATCGGGCTCGATCGCGCGGCGCTGACGGCGGCGATCGTCGCCACGCTTCGCGCCAACGACATGCACGATGGCGTGCACGTTCGCCTGATGGTCACTCGCGGACTCAAGCGCACGCCCTACCAGGATCCGCGCGTGTGCATCGGTCCGGCCACGATCGTGATCATTCCAGAGTACAAGAATCCGTTGCCCGACACGGCCACGCGTGGACTGACGCTGTTCACCGTGCATGTGCGTCGCGGATACCCGGACGTGCAGGACCCCAAGCTCAACAGCCACAGCAAGCTCAATTGCATCACCGCCTGCATCCAGGCCTACACCGCCGGCGCGGACGAGGCGCTCATGCTCGATCCGCACGGCTTCGTGGCGACCTGCAACTCGACGCATTTTTTCATCGTGCGCAAGGGCGAGGTCTGGACCTCGACCGGACAGTACTGCCTTGGTGGCATCACGCGCGCGAACGTTCTCGAGGTCTGCCAGCAGGACGGCATCGCCGCGTTCGAGAAATCCTTCAGCCTGACCGATGTGTACAGTGCCGACGAGGCCTTCGTCACCGGCACGTTCGCTGGGGTCGTCCCGGTACGGATGGTCGACGGTCGCGTGATCGGTGACGGCGCGCGCGGACCGATGGTCGAACGGCTCCAGGCTTTGTACAAGGGTCACGTCGCACGCGACATCGCCGCACGCAAGGCGCGCACGGTGTCGGCATGAGCGACCACGACACTCCGCTGCGCATCGCCATGTGGTCGGGCCCGCGCAACCTTTCCACGGCAATGATGCGCGCGTGGGAAAACCGCGGTGACTGCGCGGTCAGCGACGAGCCGTTCTATGCGCACTATCTGGCCGAAACCGGGCTCGATCATCCGGCGCGCGATGAGGTCATTGCCGCTGGCGAATCCGATTGGCGCAAGGTCGCCGATGCCATGGTTGGCGCCGTGCCCGATGCGCAGCCGATCTGGTACCAGAAGCACATGTGCCACCACATGCTCGACCATATCGAGCACGACTGGATGGACGGCGTCACCCATGCGTTCCTGATCCGTGATCCGATCGAGGTCGTGGCCTCCTACCTGCGCACGCGACCCAGCGTGACCGCAGAAGACATCGGCCTTCCGCAGGAAGTGCGACTGTTCGACGAAGTCTGCGATCGCAACGGCCATGCGCCGCCGGTCATCGATGCGGACGATTTCCTCGTTGACCCTGAGGCACATCTGCGAATGCTGTGCGCGCATTTCGGCATCCCGTTCCGCGACGGCATGCTGCACTGGCCCAAGGGTCCGCGTGACAGCGATGGCATATGGGCGCCTTATTGGTACGAGGCGGTGTGGAACTCGACCGGCTTCGAGCCGCCGCAGGCGCGAGAGATCCGCCTCGAAGACGAGGCTGCGCGCGTGGCGGATGCGGTGCGGCCTCTGTACGAAAAGCTGTATCGGCATCGGCTGCGTCCCCACCGCGGTGAATTCGCTCCAGCACGCGCATCGTGAGGATCGAACGTAATGCGATTGCCGCTGTGCCGCGCGCAAGCGAAATGAATGAGGCAATATCCACAACCGCGTGAGTCGCGCAGCAATCGCTCGCCTGACTTCGAAGCCGCCGCGCCTGCCACCACGGAAACCGACCGATGACCGAGCCCGAGCCCCCGTCCGCATTCTGGCCAGCCGGGCACAACTGGGCTTCGTCGATACGCTGGTTCACGGCCGAGTTCATTGTCGTGGTGGCCGGCATCCTCGTCGCGCTGGCGTTGAGCGGATGGGCAGCGGACCGGCGCGATCGCGAGCGCGAACAGTCGTACCTCAGGCAACTCAGTGTCGACCTCGGCGCCAGCGCGGAGACACTCAGCGAGGCCACGGATTTCATGCGGTTGCGCGCCGAAGCGAGCGCGCGCGTGCTGCATCGCTTTTGGCGAGATGACCTGACGGTCGATGCATCGACGATCGAGGATCTTTCGCTGCCGCAATCAATGCGGCGATTCAATCCGGTGCTCGGCACGGCCACTGCACTGATGTCTACCGGTGACCTCAATCTGATCCGCGACGATGCATTGCGTTCGCGCATCGTCACCTACCTCGACGTGATGCGTACGAAACAGGATGACGTTCGTCGCTTCGATGAGACTTACTACCGCCCCGGCGTCGAAATGCTCATTCGTGGGCCTGACCTCATCCAGTTCCTGAGCTTCCGCCCGCAGGACGAAACGCAGAGAATCCGTCCAAACGTGATCGAGCGGATTCCGTTCCCGTCCAGCGTGGAGGAGGTTCTGCGCGAACGGTCGGTCTACGATGGCTATATCTTCCTGCTGACCTCGCATCGCAACCAGTCGTTTCGCTACGGCGACATGCTCGAGGAGACGCGCTCCCTGCGTGCGATGGTCGACGCGGCGCTGGTTCAGTAGTTCGCGTCGCCGGCCGGCGAAGGGATCATCACGAGCACGTTCTTCCCGCGCGTGCGTCCCTGCTCGAGGTAGTCGATCGCTGCGCCGGCGTCTTCAAGGCTGAAGCGTCGATCGATGACGGCGCGCAGGGTGCCGGCGGCGAGCATACCGCCAAGGATTCCCATGTCGGCCTTGCTCGATTGCGCGAATACCGTCGTCTGCTGCTGGCTGACGAAAGGCGCCGACAACCGGGCCCCGAGCATCCGCCAAAGTGGGCCCAGCCATGCATCCTTCTTGGGTCCGGTGACCATCACGAGGATACCTTCTGGCTTCAGTGCGCTGCGCAAGTCGCCGAGGCTGTGGTTGCCGACGTTGTCGATGATGACATCGAACACTGCGCCGCCTTGCGTGAAGTCGGTCACTGCATAGTCGACGGTGTGATCGGCGCCGAGAGCACGCACCAGTTCACTGTTGCGTGCGCTGCTGACACCGGTGACGTCGGCACCCATGTTCTTTGCGATCTGCACAGCGAAGGTGCCGACACCCCCCGAAGCACCGTTGATCAATACTCGCGAGCCTGCAGTCACCTTGCCGTGGTCACGCACCGCCTGCAGCGCGGTGATCGCTGCGATCGGCACGGCCGCTGTTTCTTCGAATGAGACGTTCGCGGGCTTGTGCGTCACGCTGCCCGCTTCGCGAACCACGATGTATTCGGCAAAGGCACCATTGCCTGCTCCGAAAATGGCATCACCGGGTTTGAACTCGCTCACTGCGGGTCCGACCGCTTCGACCGTACCGGAGAAGTCGACGCCTACGGTCGCTTCGGACGGCTTGCCGAATCCCGAAGACATGCGCATGACGTATGGCTTGCCGTGCAGAAAATGCCAGTCGAGCGGATTGACCCCGGCAGCATGCACGCGCACGAGCATCTCACCATCCGCGGGGACAGGTTTCGGCACGTGCTCGATCTCGAGTGCCGCGGTTCCGCCGTAGCAATACGCGCGCAGGGCTTTGACCGTGCCTCCAGCGGCTGGCTGTGCATCGACCGTGGGGCAGGGCGCATCGTGACTCAGCACCAGCGCGAATATGCCGGTGACGGCGGCCAGCGAACCAGTCAATCCAAGCAGCACTTTCGAACGTGTTCGCACGGTGCACCATCCTCGTTGCGCGTCGTGCGATGACTGTGCGCCACGACAGCGCAGTTGCGCGTGTGCCGCTCGTCACCCTCGGTCGGAGCCAAAAGTCACGGCATCGGAGCGGACGCAACGCAGGCTAATCCTGGTCGTCGGTGGCTGCCGGTAATTCGTTCAATCCAAGCCGTCGCGCCAGCAAGCCAAGCGTCGGCCCCTGGATCACGCTCGACACCAGCACGACGAAAAACACGATATTGAACATGGCCTGCGCTCCGGGGATGTTGGCAACGATCGGAATCGTCGCCAGCACGATCGGTACCGCGCCGCGCAGTCCGGCCCACGAGACATACATCTTTTCGCGCCAGCCGTACTGACCGAAAGGTGCAAGGCACAAGAACACGCTGAGCGGTCGTGCAATGAACATCAGCACCATCGTGATGGCGAGGCCGGGGCCGATCACGCCGGGCAGCTCGCTCGGATAGACGAGCAGACCAAGGGTCAGGAACATGGTCACCTGAGCGAGCCAGGCGAGGCCATCCTGAAACAGGGAAATCGTCTGCTTGTCGGGGAACCGGCGACTGCCGGCAGTGATACCGGCGACGTAGGCAGCAAGGAATCCGTTGCCGCCCAGCAGCACCGCGAGTCCGTAGGCGAGTATGGCTGCCGCGATCGAGATGACCAGTGAGAGTCCGCCGACATGCAGACGCGCCCGTCGCAGCAGCAACGGAAAACCTGCGCCGATGGCCAGCCCGACGATGGCGCCAACCGCCATCTGCACGCCGAATTCCGGCACCAGCGACATTCCCGACATTCCTGGCGTCGCGATCAGCAACACGGCCGCGCCGACGAGGAACACGGCCATCGGATCGTTCGAACCGGATTCGAGTTCGATCAGACTCTGCACATCGGTGCGCAACGGCTGGCCGCTCGAGCGCAGGATCGCGAATACCGCGGCAGCGTCGGTGGAGGCGATGATCGAACCCAGCAGGAAGCCCTGCAGCATCGTGAAGTCGAGCAGCAGCATCGCCGTCGCTGTGACGACCAGGGCGCTGGTGAGCACGCCAACCGTGGCGAGGACGAGTGCCGGAAAGGCCGAACTGCGCACGATGCGCCACTGGGTGTCGAGTCCACCGGAGAACAGGATGATGACCAGACAGACGATGCCGACATTCTGTGCGAGGGCGTAGTCCGAAAAAACGATGCCACCCGGACCTTCCGATCCGGCGATCATGCCGAACGCGATGAAGCCGATCAGCGCGGGCAGTCCGAAACGGCTCGACACGCTGCCCGCCAGTACCGTAAGCACGAGCAGCAATCCGACACCGAGAAGAATCATTTCGATGGAGACGATGACGGCACCTGCAGCGGATGGGGTGGGTGCATGGTAGCCGACGAGGTTGGTGCAACACGGTGCTTGCGGACCGTGAGGTCGGCGTATCGAGCGAAGCGGGAACGAGCCGGAGTGCACATGTGTGAATCCTGGTTTGTCTGTCGTTCATGCTGTCGGTGGCACCTTCCGCCGTCGTCGGAGGGGGTGCCGCGACACAGATGCCTGATGTGCCGGAGTGGATCGGAGGATTCGCCGTCCGGCGCAATTGCCATGCGCGCAAGCGCCAATGAGGATGTCAATGCGTTTGCACTGGAGTCGCAAGAAGATGCTCTGGCCGATAATCATGACGGTGTTCGCGACAGCCGTGGTGGTCACGCTCGCGCTCAATTTCGCCACCCCGGAGAAGAAGCTCGAGCGCAGGATCGCGCACCTGCATGGGGTCGCCGAGGAACAGTTCGTGCGCGAGATGTCGGTGATGATGGGGCCGGGTGTGCTGCCGGGGAATCGGGTAACCGCGTTGCAGAACGGGGCGGAAATCTTCCCCGCCATGCTCGAGGCTATCCGCGCGGCGAAGACATCGGTCACGTTCGAGACCTATATCTACTGGTCTGGAGCAGTCGGCGACGAATTCACCGAGGCATTGTCGGAGCGGGCGCGCGCCGGCGTGCCGGTGCATGTGACGGTCGACTGGGTCGGCAGCATCAAGATGGACAAGAAGCTGCTCGATCGCATGGAAGAAGCGGGCGTGCAGGTCAAGCGCTATCGCCCGCTGCACTGGTACACCCTCAGTCGCATGAACTACCGCACGCATCGCAAACTCTTGGTCGTTGACGGCAGGATCGGTTTCACCGGCGGAATCGGCATTGCCGACCAGTGGCAAGGCAATGCCGGCGATGCGGAACACTGGCGCGACTCGCACTTTCGCATCGAGGGGCCGGCCGTCGCGCAATTGCAGGCCGCCTTCAACGACAACTGGATCAAGACTTCCGGCGAGGTGCTCCATGGCGAGCGCTATTTCCCGGCGCTCGAGCCGGTCGGCGACATGCGTGCGCACCTGTTCCTGGCCTCACCAGCCGGCGGCAGCGAAAGCATGCATCTGATGTACCTTCTTTCGATTGCGGCGGCGAAACACTCGATTGATCTTGCTGCGTCGTACTTCGTACCGGACGAACTCGCGCTCAAGGCGCTCGTCGATGCGCGTGAGCGCGGCGTGCGCATCCGCATCCTCGTGCCGGGAGAGCATATCGATTCCGAGATGGTCCGCCTCAGTTCGCGGTCGAGTTGGGGTGAGCTGCTCGAGGTTGGTGTAGAGATTCACGAGTACACGCCGACCATGATGCACACCAAGATGCTCATCATCGACAGTGAGCTGGTGTCGGTGGGATCGACCAACTTCGACATCCGCTCGTTTCGCCTGAATGACGAAGCCAGCCTCAACATCTACGATCGCACGTTCGGCGAACAGATGACCGCGGTATTCGAGAAGGACCTCGGACCGACCGAGCTTTACGATCTGGCCAAATGGCAAGACCGCCCGTTGAGCGAAAAGCTTGCCGAGCGCCTGCTGTATCCGATTCGTTCGCAGCTCTGAGATCGCGGTTCGGACGTGCGACTGTTTCCCGCGGATCAGTGCTCACGGCATGAGTGACGTGTCCGCGCGGTGGTAGAGTTCCGGGCCGAAATCGCAAATCGAGGAAGTGCCTACGATGAATGTCACTGCAGCGTCGTACCCGATCGGCAAGGCGGGTGCGGCCTGGACCACCGCCGAAATAGCGGAATGGCGCGCACGGCAATCGACGATGCGCAGCTACGTCACCGACGTGGCGGCGCGCATAGAGCAATGCAGGGCGTATTTCGACGTCATTGAATATGGGCAGCTCGACTATGCGGATGTGCGCCAGTCGTTGTACGCCATCCGAAGTCGCGATTGGAACAATGAACTGCCCGTGGTGCTCGTTACTGGTGGCGTGCACGGATACGAGACCAGTGGCGTGCGTGGCGCCCTGCAGTTCGTCGAAACCAAGGCATCAAGCTATGCAGGGCGCGTCAACCTGCTGGTCGCGCCGTGTGTGAGTCCGTGGGCCTACGAGCGCATCCAGCGCTGGAATGCGCATGCGGTCGATCCCAATCGGTCGTTCCGCGAAGGAGGACAGGCAGAAGAAGCCACGTCATTGATGCGACTGGTCGCACCGCTTCGCGATCGCGTGCTCGTGCATGTCGATCTGCACGAAACCACCGACACCGACGAATCCGAGTTCCGGCCGGCGCTTGCAGCGCGCGACGGCAAGCCATTCGAGCCTGGAGAGATTCCGGATGGCTTCTATCTGGTTGGAGACAGCAACAACCCGCAACTGAAGTTCCAGCAGGCGATCATCGATGCGGTCAGTGCGGTGACCCATATCGCGCCGGCCGATCGAAATGGGGAAATGATCGGCACGCCGATGGTGTCGCCGGGAGTGATTCTCTATCCGGTCAAATCCCTCGGGCTGTGCGCCGGCATCACCGACGCGCCCTATACGACCACTACCGAGGTGTATCCGGACAGTCCACGCGCGACGCCGGAGCAATGCAACGCCGCGCAGGTTGCCGCCGTGTGTGCCGCCATCGATTTCGCGTTGAGCGCAACGCAGGGTGGTGCGGCCGCGGTTCCATCGCGACCCTGAACACCTGAACCGTCTGCAGGAACAGCATGCGCAATCTCGACCTCAGTTCGTGGCAAGGCATTCTCACTACCGTGGTGATGCTTGCCGTGATCACGCTGATCGGCGTCGGCATCCGCCTGCTCGTGATGCAGACGATCCAGCAGCGTCGCCAGCGCGAGAACCGGCAGATCAACGAGCGCCTGCGCACCCTCATCGCAGCCTACAAGGTGCTTGGTGGATCGTTCACCGGACAACTCGAGGTGGATCCGACGCACCTGCGTGATGTCCGTCGTCGGCAACAGGGCAAGCCCGTCGCAAATGATACCGGCACCGCCGACGATGAAGGGGTGGTCGAAGACGAACCCGACACCGGCTCGGATCGCTCCAGGCGCATCCGCGACGTGGTCGAAGCCGCGCTTTCGGACATCCTGCTGCTCGGCACTGACGAACAGGTGCGACTGGCCGCGCAGGCGGCCTCCGAATTCGTTGCCGGCCGTCGCGTGCATCTTGGCGATCTGGTCGCCTCGCTGCGCGACTTCATCCGCGAGGTGCTCGATCTTGATCCGATTCCGGCTGATTTGGCGATACCGCGCCAGGGACCGACTCGACCCTCCGCGTCGGGCAAAGGCGGTAGCGGAAGGGAAGGCGGTGGTCGCGAGGGCGGCGGAGGCGGTGCGGGCGGCGGCATGGGCGGAGGCGCCGCAGCCGGTGGCGCGAGCATGGGCATGGGATTGGGCCTCGGTTCGGTTGACCGATCCGCGATGCCCTGATCGCGTCTGGGGATTGCTCAGCGCCAGGCGCGCCCGGATCGCTTTCCTTTCACCGCGAACACGCCATCGAGCGCGCGTTCGGCCGTGAAGCCGGACTTCTGCAGGCGCTTTGCCACCTCGCCCGGCACATCGCGGCCACTGGTTTTCGTGTTTGGCGTGCCGGTGTAGTGAAACATCCGCGCGTTCGTGCGCAGCACGCGCGCCAGTTCGTCGTAGAACGCCTGTGAATAGAGCTCTCCGGCAATGCCGAAGCGCGGCGGATCGTGCAGCGCAGCGTCGAACGACTGGTCGGGCAGCGTGGTGATGCGCTTGACGATATCGTCGTGCACGAGTTCGAGCCGTGACTCGGCGTCGATGTCGGGCGACCACGGATTGAACTCGCGCAGCCACAATACATCAGCATTCTTCTCGACGCTGAACACGCGTGTGGCGCCTTCGGCGAGACAGCACGCGGCGAAATAGCCGAGGCCACCGCAGGTGTCGAGCACGTGCTTGCCACACGGAGCAATCAAGTCCACCTTGCGCTGTGCATCGGAGTACGGCGAGTCCTTCGACGTCGGCAGCATCTTGATGCCGTCGATCTCGAAGGTCGGCGCGCCCCATTCGGTCGGCACCAGCTTGATCAGGCTGCCGCGGTAGCGCTGCAGTGGCGCGAATTGGTCATTGATGTACGCGTACAGCGTGCGCTCCCTGAGGTCGAGCGGTATCGGGTAGTTGTGTCCACGATGTATCCAACCATCGCCATCGAACGTGATCGTTCCGGTCGTGCGGCCAAGGTCGAATGAGGCGACGCAGTCATCGCGCGCCAGCGATCTTGCCGCGAGCAGTTGCTCGGCAAGCTCACGTGTCAGCAGTGGACCAGTGTAGCGAGGCATGCGGTGATGGCATCGGCAGTGGCAGATTCGATCAGCGAATCTTCAGGCTTTTTCGGCTCAAGGCGTGGGCGCGGTCGATTCGCATACGGTGCCCACCTACATCACGAGCGCAACTTCGACCCAACCCGCGGTGCACGCTCCGTGCAATCGAGCAGCAGCCCGGCCTCGATGACTACGGTCTGCGCCTTAGCGCCGAACGCCAGCAACAGCAGCGGCGCAGTGACACTGATGGCGCGTGGTCACTTTCCCACACTGCTGAAGCAGGACACTCCTGCATTGCGCGGAACGTAGCAGATTGCGTGGTCGTCGACATCCTCCAATGGCGCATCAAACGACGAACCGCATTCATGAATTCGACACGTTCTCCATCGAAACGGTAAGCGAACGGGACGCCTGCGTGATGTGCAGCCACGCAGGCGCGGACGCCGATCAAAGAAGGATTTCGAAGCCGTCCTCGAAAATCAGGTCGTCAGACGGGAACTCGAAGGCGCCGACATCGAATGGTCCGAACTGGTCCTCCACAGCCATATCCTGAGGACGACTGACGCCCAGTACATCGGCCTCATTGGTCCCCGTCGAGGCGCAGCGGTCGATCGCCGGCGAGTTCGGCTGCAACGAGTAGTCGGGATTGTTTCCGGTCGGATCGACGTAGAGTGGATCGACCACGGCCGCCGGCAGGAACGACACATCTTCGTGCGCAATCACGCAGCTGCCGGTTGCGGTCGCTCCGACCAGCGAGTTGAAGACCTGCACCGCGTCGTTGTAGAGCGAACTGTTGCGGATCTCCGTGGTACTCGCGTTGCCGTTGCCGCGGATGCTCGCGACCGCGCGTTCGACAAGCGGGAAAACGTTGCTGACGCGGAAATTCCCGGCCATCGTGACGTAGCGCATCTGGATCTTGGCCGAGGATGAGAGATCCACAGTCGAGGCGTTATTGCTGAGTCGATAGAGAACATTGCGCGCGATCAACACGCTGCGCAGATCGCCCGTCGTGGTGGCGCCGCTGAGGAAGATTGCAGAGCCGATGCGTGCATAGTTGTCGTACAGGCGCTGCTGACGAAGGTCGACCGTGCTGCCTGACTCGGCCGAAATCGCGCCGCCGACGAGTGTCGCGGTCTCGCCCTCGGTGATGCCGCGCGTTCCGAAGATGCCGGGGCAGTCCGCGCCACTGCACGAGAATCCGGTCCCGCCACGCAGAATGAGATTCGATGTGCCTTGTACCGCGAAGGTACCGCCGCGGTCGTCGGCCGCGTTTTCCTCGAAGCGCAGCCAGCTTCCGACGAAGTTGCTCGAATCGTCCAGATAGACCGCGCCACCGCGTTCCTGCGCAATGTTTCCGGTCGCACGACCACCGAATGCGCCGACCGGCAGTGATCGCCAGAACACACTGGAACCATTGGTGGCAAACAGGCCGCCGCCGTTTCGATTGGCGGTGTTCTCGAACAGGGTGACGAATCCGTCGCCTTCGCCGACGAACTCCGGACGAGGTTCAATCGTCAGGTCGCAGTTGTTGAGGTAGATGCCACCACCGTCGTTGCTCGACGAATTGACGCGAATGCGTCCGTCGTTGATGATCAGTTCGGCACCTGCGAAACAGGCGATGCCACCGCCCTGCGCGATGAAGGCGTTGTCGCTGAACGCACGGTTTCCGACGACGTTGCCCTGTTCTCCGATGATCGTGCCGCCGTCGACGACCAGCGTGGCGCCGCTGCCGGTGATGTAGATACCGCCGCCGACCGTAGCCTGGTTGTCACTGACGTAGCTGCCGAGGATGTCGACACGGACGCTGCCGCGGATGTCGAGGCCACCGCCGACCGAAAAGCCAAGGGGGCCACCGCCGTCGCGGATGATCACATTGCGCAACGTGACATTGCGTGTACCCGCCAGCTGGTTGTCGATCGTGATGACGGTATCGTCGCCGGTGCCGTCGATTGTCTTGCGAAGATTTTCTTGTGGCGTGTTGGCGTCGCAATTGAGGTAGCGCCCGTCAATGGTGATGTTGCGACTGAGGATCGACACGACCTGGTTGTTGAAGTCCGTGCTCAGCCGAATCGTGGTGGAGATGTTGGGATCCGGCGATGCAGCGTTGATGGCCTGCTGCAGTGTAGGGAAGTCGCAGCCGGCGCCGGGACCGACGCGCAGGATCGTTTCGGTGCCGCGCGCATGAACACTCACGCAGGTGGCGCAGGCAATCAGCACTGCTGCGCCGCGCACGAACACGTTCGGCAGCTTCAGGGAAAGCTTGTTCACGGAACTCCTCCTTGACCCGCGAGTGGGTCGACTGGAGGTGGTTACGGATCACCGCTCATGAAACGACACGTCCGATGAATCTTCTTGTCGCATTCACGTTTCTGCCGGCATCCGCCTGCAACCGCTTCTCTGATAATGGGCCGTACGAATGGTGTCTGGCAGACGAGGGTCGTTCCCCGCATCTGGTGACGCGGAGGACTGCGACAACGGCATCGCGTGGTCCATTGAGCGAAATGCGCATGCGCCACTGGCAAGTGCGCTCGATCAGGCCGAACTGACGTCGCCATCCGCAGCGACGAAACCATCGGTCTGCCGCGCCCACAGCCGCGCGTAAAGGCCACCCCTGGCGATCAGCTCGCGGTGCGTGCCGGATTCGACGATCGCGCCGTTGTCCATGACCACAAGGCGATCCATGCGTGCGATGGTCGAGAGGCGGTGGGCGATGGCGATCACGGTCTTGCCGGCCATCAGCTCGTCGAGGCTTTCCTGGATCGCCGCCTCGACCTCGGAATCGAGCGCCGAGGTCGCTTCGTCCATGATCAGGATCGGTGCATCCTTGAGCAGCACACGCGCGATCGCGATGCGCTGGCGCTGGCCGCCGGACAGTTTCACGCCGCGTTCGCCGACATGTGCGTCATAGCCACGCCGGCCTTCGCCATCGACGAGCTGGTCGATGAAGGAGTCGGCGCGCGCGCGGCGCACGGCGGCCTGGACCTGATCGTCGCTGGCCTCTGGACGGCCGTAGCGCAGGTTGTCGCGGATTGAACGGTGCAGCAGAGAGGTGTCCTGGGTGACCACGCCAATCTGTCCGCGCAGGCTTTCCTGCGTCACCGCGGCGATGTCGTGTCCATCGATGAGAATGCGCCCGCTTTCGAGGTCATACATGCGCAACAGCACGTTGACGATCGTCGACTTGCCGGCGCCCGAAGGGCCGACCAGGCCGATCTTTTCGCCCGCGCGAACCTCGAGGTCGAGCCCCGCTATGACGCCGCCCAGCTTGCCGTAGTGGAAATGGATGTTCTCGAAGCGGACATCACCGCGTTCGACGACCAGCGGTCGTGCCTCGTCATCATCCTTTACGCTGGTCGGCTGCGAAATCGACTCGATGCCGTCCTGCACGGTGCCGATGTTCTCGAAGATGCCGTTGACCGTCCACATGATCCAGCCGGACATGTTGTGGATGCGGATCACCAGGCCGGTGGCGAGCGTGATCGCGCCAACCGTGATCTGGCCGTGGTTCCACAGCCACAGGGCCAGTGCGCAGGTGCCGACGATCAGGAAGCCGTTGAGGATCGATATGGAAATATCCATGCCGGTGGTCACGCGCGTCTGCGCACGATGCTTGACCACGAGTTCGTCGATTGCCTCACGCACATAGCTCTCTTCGCGCCGCGCATGCGCGAACAGTTTCAACGTGCTGATATTCGTATAGCCGTCGACGATGCGTCCCATCGTCTTCGAACGTGCATCGGAGGCGACCCAGGACCGTGCCTTCATGAGTGGTACGAAGTAGGCCATCAGCGCGCAGTAGATGACCAGCCAGACTGCCAGCGGCACCATCAGCCACGGATCCGCCTGCGCGAACAGCCACATTGCGCTGCCGGTGTATACGAGGATGTACCAGACTGCATCGACGATCTGCACGGCCGATTCGCGCAGCGAGGTGCCGGTCTGCATGACGCGGTTGGCGATGCGGCCGGCGAAGTCGTTCTGGAAAAAGGTGAGGCTCTGGCGAACCACGTAATTGTGCGTGAGCCAGCGCGTGCGGTTGCTCAAGCCCGGCACGATGCTCTGGTTGACGAGCAGGTTGTGCAGTGCGACCAGCAACGGACGCACGATCAGCGTGATGCCGGCCATCAGCAGCAGTTCATCGGCGTGGCGGCTGAAGAAATCCTCACCCGGGCCACTGGCGAGCAGGTCGACAATGCGCCCAAGGAAACCGAACATGGCGACTTCA
>JBBSOU010000062.1:0-21884 GCA_038259445.1 Lysobacterales bacterium
CCGCTGCGCAGGGGAAGGGATTCTTCGTTTCACTTTCCAGCGCGGAGGGGACGAGAATCGACATGCATTTTCTCGCGGGAAGAGGCGACGTTTTCCTTCCCCTGCGCAGCGGGGGAAGGTGCCGAAGGCGGAAGGGGGCGCTTTGTCTGTTGATTCCGAGAACCAGTGTTCGACATGCCCCGAAGCTCGGACATCATTGTTCCAAGAAACATCGATGCCAGCCCGCGTGCCCATCCGTCGCTGCGCGCCAGCTTGCTCCGCTAGCAAGGGGAACGGAACATCGAAAGTGCTTCGGCCGTTCGGTCGTGAACTGAGGAGCTTCGTCCTACTTCTCATCGTGATTCGATGCGTGCGACGCAACGCCGCTGCAGTAGGGTCTTCTCCCGCTGCGCAGGGGAAGCGCAATCGAGGGGCACTTCAGCGCACGGCCATGGCCGCTTCAGACGCACACCGCTACAATGATGCGCTTGGTCCTTTCCCGGAATGCATGCATGGCCGCCACTCCGCTCAATCCTGTCGATCTCTACGATGTCCGCTCGCTGCTGACCGACGAGGAACGCGCGGTGCAGGACACTGTCGCGCGCTTCACCGACGAACGCGTGATTCCGATCATCGGTGACTGTTTCGACAAGGCGATCTTCCCGCACGAACTGGTGCCGGAAATGGCCGAACTCGGGCTGCTCGGTTCGAGTCTGCCGACCGAATACGGTTGCGCCGGACTCAATGCGGTCAGCTACGGCTTGATCTGCCAGGAGCTCGAGCGCGGCGACTCGGGCCTGCGCAGTTTCGCTTCTGTGCAGTCGTCGTTGTGCATGTATCCGATCTACGCCTACGGCACCGAAGAACAGCGCCGACGCTGGCTGCCCGACATGGCGGCGGGCAAGGTCATCGGCTGCTTTGGGCTGACCGAGCCGCAAGGCGGGTCGGATCCCGGCAACATGCGCACGAACGCGAAAAAGGATGGTGCCGACTGGATCCTCAACGGGTCGAAGATGTGGATCACCAACGGCAACCTTGCGCATGTTGCGATCGTCTGGGCGCAGACCGATGACGGTATCCAGGGCTTTCTCGTCGAGAAGGATTTCGCCGGCTTCACGGCGCAGGAAATCCACAAGAAGATGAGCCTGCGCGCGTCGGTCACGTCGGCATTGTTCTTCGACAACGTGCGTGTTCCGGAAGCCAACCGCCTGCCCAACGTGAAAGGCCTGAAGGGTCCGCTCGGCTGCCTCACGCAGGCTCGCTACGGCATCACATGGGGCCCGATTGGAGCGGCAATTGCCTGCTTCACCGAGGTGCTCGAGTATTCGAAGACGCGCATCCTGTTCAATCAGCCGATCGCTTCGCGCCAGGCGGTGCAGATCAAGCTGGCTGAAATGGCACGACGCATCACGCTCGCGCAGCTTTTGTCCTTGCAGCTCGGACGCCTGAAGGACGCCGGCACGATGCAGCCGACCCAGGTGTCGCTGGCGAAATGGAACAACTGCCGCATCGCCATCGATATCGCGCGCGAAGCTCGCGACATTCTCGGCGGCGCCGGAATCACTACCGAACATTGCCCGATCCGCCACGCCCTCAATCTCGAATCGGTGATCACGTATGAAGGCACGGAAACCGTGCATCAGCTCGTGGTTGGCCGCGAAGTGACGGGCATCAACGCGTTCTGAGCGCGCAGCGAACCGAGTGGAGACTGCGTTGATGCGTCACGGCCTGATTACCTTCATCGCCAGCCTGCTCGGCGCGCTTGTCGCGCTCGGCGCCTATCGCATCTACGACCAGAGTCATGCGCGCCAGGCAATCGAGGCGCAACAGCAGTCGCAGCAGCAGGGTGCGCAGCTCGACGCGCTGATTGCTGGCGAGCAACGCGCCATCGAGGCGATTCGTGGCGATTTTATTGCCGCGTCGTCAGCGAAAGTCGCGGTGGCCGAGTCGTACATGGCGATGGGGCGCATGCCGTCCAGCAATGCCGTTGCCGGCTTGCCCGAGCCGGAGAAGTATCGTGGGCGCAGCTTGCGCTCGATGACGGTCGTCGACGGCGGGCACATACGGCTTGAGTTCGATGCGCTGTCAGGGCGCGACGGTGGTGTCATCGAACTTGTCCCCGACCTCGCCGGCACCGAGGCCATGGGCGTGCAGTGGCTCTGCACCACGCGCGATTTTCCTCAGATCTTTCGTGCGTTGCCTTCGTGTGACTACCTCGGCGCGAAATGAGTCGTTCTGACACGATCGAGTGCGCAGCGCGAGCTCCTGCATGATCACCGTGTACGGCATGGAGCAATCCGGCAACTGCTACAAGGTGCAGCTGCTGCTCGAGCAATTGGGCGAGCGGTACCGCTGGATCGACGTCGACATGCTCAACGGCGAGACACGGTCCCCGGCGTTCCTCGCACGCAATCCGAACGGGCGCGTGCCGCTGCTTGAACTCGACGACGGCCGCACCCTGGCCGAGTCGAATGCGATCCTCTGTTACCTCTCGCAAGACTCGCCGCTGCTGCCCATCGATCCATGGCAACGCGCGCAGCTACTGCAATGGCTGTTCTTCGAACAGTACAGCCATGAGCCCTGCATTGCCGTGGCACGCTTCATTTGCGTGTTCCTGCCAGTGGATCACGCGCGGCGCAGTGAACTACCGCGCCTGCATGAGCGTGGCGCGCAGGCACTTTCGGTCATGGAACAGCATCTCCGGGCGCGGCAGTTCTTCGTCGACAGCGGTTACTCGGTCGCCGACATCGCGCTGTTCGCCTATACGCATGCCGCGGCGGATGGCGGATTCGACCTGTCGCTCTATCCGGCAATCAACGCCTGGCTCGAACGCGTGCGTGGACAGCCTGGGTTCGTTGCAATGGGTGCTCGATCGTCGGCAACTCGACACGGCGCACACTCACCAACGTCTGGACGGCCTTGATCGCGACTGAAGTCGCGATCGGGATCACGGCCCAGCCGCGCCGATTCAAGGATTGGCGGGCGCGTCCGGTTCCGCGTAGTGCGCGGCGTCGTCGGGCCGTCCCCACGCCGTGTACAGCTCGCGAAATGCTTCGCGGCTCTGGAAGAGTCGGCTGTTGCCGGGGCCGCGCAGTGCCGTTTTCATCTCCACCGATTGCAGCAGATAGTGCTCGGCTTCCTCGAAGCGCTGCTGGCGCGTGCGCACCTTGCCGAGACTTGTGATCACTTCTGCGTGGAACGGGTGCGTCTCCGGAAGTGCGCGTGCGCCATCCGCCTGGGCGTCGAGTTGGGCGCGTTCCGCGTCATCGACTCGACCGGCGTCGAGCAGCCAGTTGCCGTAGTTGTGCAGAGTCATGATCGCGCGCGGATGTTCGGAGCCGAAGATGGTGCGGTTGCCCTGCATTGCGGCGAGATAATAAGGGCCCGATTCTTCGACCTTGCCTTGCTGACGCAAGGCGCCGGCGAGATTGCCCTTGACCATGATCGTCAGGTCGTTGTCGTCGCCGAACTGTGCAGCATAGGGAGCAAGCAGTGCCTTGAGCTCGCGTTCGCCTTCGGCGAAGCGGCGTGACTGCATGTAGTACACGGCAAGGCTGTTGCGCAGCGACAGTACGAATGGATGGTCGCTGCCCTTGATCGCCGCCTGCTGATCAATCAGTTCGCTCAAGGCACTGATCGCTTCGTCACGGCGGTCAAGATCGGCGAGCACGATCGTGCGCGCGAATTCCGCGTGGACGGTGGGTGCGGCGTCAGGTCCGAGCGCGACACGCAGGCCCTCTACTGCCGCTTCGAGATTCTGCAGTGCTTCGCCGCTCTGGCCAAGATCCCGCAGGGTGATGCCCAGGTGATGGCGCAGGCGCAGCGTAACCTCATCGTCGGCGCCGAACGCACGGGTGGCGTATGCGATATTCGGCCGCAGGGCGGCCTCTGCTTCGTCGAGCCTGCCGTTCTTGATCATGGCGTCGGTCAGCGGCAGCACGGCAGATACGGTGAGCCGGCTCTGCGCTCCGTGGTCGGCCAAGGTCTCCCGGTAGTTGCTGACGGCGTGTTCGAGCGCAGGACCGTAATCGCCGAGTCCGATATAGCTGTTGATGATCGCGCGCAGCACATCCGAGCGCACGCGCGGCTGCGCCGCCAGTTCGCGGTTGGCGCGTGCTGCGGCCTCGTCGAGGACCTTGCGCAGCAGCGTCTTGTCGAGATCGCGTGAGACATCAGGGTCGACGCTCGCGAATATCGTGGTCAGGAACTCGGCGCTCGCGCGTGCACTGAGGGCCTCGCGCTCCGCAGCGGCCAGCGCCCACAGGGTGGCCGCGAGCCCGGCGACGATCGCAAACAGGACTGCTGCGGAAAAGCCGACGGCCACGCGGTTGCGTTGTACGAACTTGCGCGCGCTGTACACGGCCGAGTACGGCACCGCGCGCAGCTGACGTCCGTCGAGGAAGCGCTGCACATCGTCGGCGAGCGCGCCGGCCGATTCATAGCGGTCGGCCGGGTCGTTGGCCATTGCTCGTGCGAGCAGGTGGCGCAGCTCGGTCGGCACCACCTGCAGATCGGGATCCTTCACACCCGCCATGGAGGCGCGCAATCGCTCATGCAGTTCGGTCGGTCGCTGGGTGGGTTGGCCGTCGCGGCGCACGCTCGGCATGAGCATGCCGAGCAGCATTCGACCAAGACTGAAGACGTCGCTGCGTGCATCGATCGCGGCGTGCTGGGTAGCGAATTGCTCCGGACTCATGTAGTCGGCACTGCCGGCGCGATGGAACGTGGCTCTGGCACGGCCGTTGTCGATGCCGATGGCGATACCGAAATCGATCAGCTTCGGATACGGCTGTCCATCGACCATCGTGACCAGCACGTTGTCGGGCTTGAGGTCGCGATGCACGACGCCGCGCTGGTGCGAATGCTCGACGCCGCGCACGAGCGTGACGAACATGCGCAGGCGTGTCGTGCGATCGGGGTTGGACTCCGCGCACCAGCGCGAGAGCGAGACGCCTTCGATATACTCCATGGCGAAGTACGGATAACCCTGCTCGGTGCGTCCGGCCTCATAGACGCGCGCAATGGCGGGATGATCCATGCGCGCCAGTGCCTGACGCTCGATTTCGAAGTAGGCGAGCGAGAGGCCATCGACGACTTGCTGGCGGATCAGCTTGAGGGCGACGCGCCGGCGGATCGGTTCGCCTTGTTCGGCGAGGAAGACCTCGCCCATGCCGCCTTCGCCGATGCGCTCGATCAGTCGATACGGGCCAATATCCGTGCCGACCAGCGATCCGTCCCGGTCGGCCTCGGTCAATGGCGGCCTGGCATCTTCCGGCGTGAACTCGGTACGCCCATGCTGATCGACTGGATCGTCAGGTGTGCTCACGTTGCCCCCGGCTCGATTGCGCCGCTCGCTTACAATAGCCTTCTTGCCGACTTCGATCCAACCCCATGTCCGACACTGCGCCCCCGAACATGACGCCCGCCATCGCCGCGCGCCACCGCGGCCTCAACCGCGCCGAGATCTGCGACCAGAACCTCGTCGAGTTCATTCGCGACTGGTCCGGCGAGGGATCGCCGCGGCCGGCCGACGATGCGCCGGTACGTGCCGGCAGCAGTTGCACGGTGCGCGATTTTCTCGATCTGTTCGATTCGCAGTTGATCTCGCGCCACCTCGACCTGATGGCGCGCGTGCTGCGTGTACAGAACAAGGTGTTCTACACGATCGGATCCAGTGGACATGAGGGTAACGCAATGGTGGCGCGCGCGGCGCGGCATACCGATCCGGCGTTCCTGCACTACCGTTCCGGCGCGTTCATGGCCGAGCGCTCACGCAAGCTGCCGGGCATCGATCCGATCATGGATTCGGCACTATCGTTCGCCGCCTGCAAGGACGATCGCGCATCGGGCGGTCGACACAAGGTCTGGGGGTCAAAGCCGCTGTGGGTGTTGCCACAAACCTCGACGATCGCTTCCCATCTGCCGAAGGCGCTCGGTACTGCGCTGGCGATCGAGCAGGCGCGACGCATCGGTCATGCGTCGCCGATTCCGAGTGACTCGATAGCGATCTGCTCCTTCGGCGATGCCTCGTCGAATCATGCCACCGCGCAGACCGCTTTCAACGCCGCGGCGTGGACGGCTTACCAGAAATTGCCGGCGCCGGTTCTGTTCGTCTGCGAAGACAATGGCATCGGCATTTCGGTGAAGACACCCGGCGGCTGGATCGCGCGCAACTTCGCCGGACGTGCAGATCTCGACTACTTCCATGCCGACGGGCTCGATCTGGCCGCCGGCTTCGCCGATGTCGAACGCGCGGTCGCGCATTGCCGCACTTCGCGTCGACCGACGTTCCTGCATCTGCACACGACGCGCATCATGGGCCACGCCGGTACCGACTTCGAGATCGAGTGGCGCAGTCTCGAGGAACTGGTCGCAGTGGAGTCGGGCGATCCGCTGCTGCGTTCGGCGGCCATCGCACTCGAAGCCGGCCTGTTCACACCGCAGTCGCTGCTCGACTACCACGAATCGGTTCGCGCGAAATGCTTCGCGGCCGCTCACGCAGCCGACGCGCGCCAGAAGCTCACGACGCTGGCCGAAGTCGTCGCACCACTGGCACCTTACACACCCGACGCGGTCAAGGCCGAGGCCGAGCGCGATGACTACGCCGAGCGCCGGCTGGCCGTATTCGGTGGCGCCGACAGGTTGCCCGAGAACTTGCCGCCGCGCCATCTCGCGATCCAGATCAACCAGGCTCTGCACGACCTGATGTGCAAGTACCCTGAGGCGCTCATGTTCGGCGAGGACATCGCGCAGAAGGGCGGCGTGTACACCGTGACCAAAGGCCTGCACAAGGCGTTCAAGGGTTCACGCGTGTTCAACACGCTGCTCGACGAGACCACCATCCTCGGGCTCGCTCAGGGCTATGCCAATCTCGGCATGCTGCCGATACCGGAAATCCAGTATCTCGCCTACTTCCACAACGCCTGCGACCAGATCAGAGGCGAGGCGGCGTCGCTGCAGTTCTTCTCCAACGATCAGTACCGCAATCCGATGGTCGTGCGCGTTGCCGGTCTCGGTTATCAGAAGGGCTTCGGTGGACATTTCCACAACGACAACTCGCTCACCGCCTTGCGCGACATCCCTGGGCTCTTCGTCGGCTGTGCGAGTCGCGGCGACGATGCGGCAATGATGTTGCGCACGCTCGCCGCACTGTCGCGCGTCGATGGGCGGGTCAGCATCTTCCTCGAACCGATCGCGCTGTACATGACCAAGGACCTGCACTCGCCCGGCGATGGCGAGTGGTCGTTCGCGTATCCGTCACTGGACCAGTGCATGACCCTCGGCGAACCGCGCGTATACAACGCGGAGGCCGCCGACCTGGTCATCTTCACCTATGGCAACGGCGTACCGATGAGCCTGCGCGCCGCGCGCGAGATCGAGGCGCAGCATGGCTGGCAGGTGCGTGTGGTCGACCTGCGCTGGCTCGTGCCACTGAACGACGACGCCATTGCCGCCAATGCGCACGGCGCCGAGCGTATTCTGGTTGTCGATGAAGGCCGCCACTCGGGTGGTGTCGGCGAGGGCGTGATCACCGCCATCGTCGAGGGCGGCCACGGCGCGATACCGCTACGTCGCGTGGTTGGAGCCGATACGTTCACGCCACTTGCCGGCGCCGCCTTGCTCGTCCTGCCGGGCGAAGCCGAGATCATCGACGCGGCACGCACGTTCTGAAACGCGCCTCGTGCGTTCTGCTTCACCTCCGGGCAGTTCGAGGACGCTGCCGCTCCCGCCTTCGGCACAGGCCGTGCGCTGAGCAACTGACGTCGAAGGAAGTGCCCTTGCGCACGCGTCGCGACTCTCACGACCGTGCCGCGCGTCTAGCCACAGCCCGTAGATTGCGCTGAGTGCCGGAAAGAAGTTCTGCATGACGCCGACTGCGTCCTGCTTCGGCGAGAAAAGGAAGTAGCTCAACGTCATGCCACTGCCGATCAGGCTCATGATCCAGAAGGATTTCGGAATGACCGATTTCCGTGCACGACGCGAAGCCGCGAACTGCACCAGCCAGCGCGTGCCGAACATGGCCGCGCCGGTCAAGCCGATCAGTTTCCAGATCGACATGTGCACGCCAGTCCATTGCAGCCATTC
This sequence comes from Lysobacterales bacterium, assembly GCA_038259445.1. GTDB lineage: Bacteria > Pseudomonadota > Gammaproteobacteria > Xanthomonadales > Rhodanobacteraceae > Dokdonella. The sequence goes on from JBBSOU010000062.1 coordinate 8,065, forward strand.
AATGGGCGCGCTCATGCTTGCGATGTTCATAGCTCGGTCACCTTCGTCAACTTCGTTCGGCGCAACAACCACAGCATGCCGCGCAAATCGGCGAGGCCGACCCACGCACGTTCGAGATTGCCGTACTTCGATGCGCCAGCCGTTCGCGGCCGGTGGTTGACCGGCACGCTGACGGTTTGCCAGCCCGCGCGCTGCATGAGCGCCGGGAGGTACCGATGCATGTGATCGAAATAGGGCAGATCCAGAAACGCTTTGCGTTCGAACAGTTTTGCTCCGCAGCCCGTATCGGGCGTCCGATCGCGCAGAAGGTTTGACCGGATACCGTTGGCGATGCGTGAGGCCCAGCGCTTGCCAGCGGTATCGCGGCGATCGACGCGCCATCCGGCAATCATGCGAACTTCAGGTGCCGCCATGTCTCGGCAGCGCAGGAGTTTCGGAATGTCAGCCGGATCGTTCTGGCCATCGCCATCGAGCGTCGCTATCCACGCGCCGCGCGCCGCACTTACGCCGTTTCGCAGGGCGGTGCTTTGGCCACTTCTGGTCGTGTGATGAAGTATACGAAGCTCGGAAAACCCGGGACGCAACGCCTGCAGCACGTCGAGCGTCGAATCGGTTGAGGCATCATCGATGCAAAGGATCTCGAAAGGGGCAATGTCGCGCAGGACGAAAACGACTTCGCCGATCAGTCTCGGCAGACTCGCTGCTTCGTTGTGTGCAGGAATCACGACGGATATCGGCAAATTCGGCGTTTCATGGAACATGCAAGGCGGTCCGTGCGTTCTTCCCGTCGCATCCGGCAAACAGGTCAAGGTCGTCGACATGCACCCTTGTTTGCACTTCCATCAGCCCGAGCACGGAGTGGAAAAGGTTGTCGTGCGACGCTGGCTGTGCAGTTCGCTTGCGCAGGCATTCCATGTCGATCGCGCGTGACCGCAGCAATTCGGGAGAAATCCAGATCGTCAGCGGCACCTGAAGTTGGGTCTTCGGCGCGATCGCATACGGCAGGCCATGCAGGTAAAGGCCCGCTTCGCCGAGTGACTCGCCGTGGTCCGACACGTAGATGAGCGCAGCGTCATGGCTCGACTGGCGCTCCAGCAGGCGGATTGCTCGCGCCACGAACGCATCGGTATACAACACGGCGTTGTCGTAGGCGTTGACGATTTCCTCTTGGCTGCAATCGCCGAGGTCGTCGCTGTCGCACGTTGGTTCGTACTGGCGAAACTGTGGCGGATATCGCTTGTAGTAGCTGGGGCCATGGTTGCCGAGTTGGTGCAGGACGAGCACCGTATCGCCGCGATGTCTGGCAATTTCTTCAGCAAGGTCGGAGAGCATGACCTCGTCCATGCACTCCTCTCCTGGACAGTCGTTCCGGTTCGACCCGGTTCGATAGGTAATGAAGGGAAGACCCTCGCAAACGCCCTTGCAGCCGGTCTGGTTGTCGCGCCACTGCGTCGCGATGCCGGCGCGGTCGAGTATGTGCAGCAGCGAGTCGGAGTGCCTTATCCGGGTTTCGTCATAGTTTGCGCGTCCATACACCGAGAACATGCAAGGCAGTGACACTTCGGTGCTGGAACCGCATGCGGTGACAGTGCTGAAGTTGACGGGCTGGATTCGAGCCAGTTCCGGTGTCGTTTGCCGCATGTATCCGTTGAGGCCCCAATTCTGCGCACGCACCGTTTCGCCGACGACGAGTATGAGTAGGCGAGGCTTTGCTTGCTTCGATCGCACGGCAACCCTTGCATCTTCGCCGACCGCTGCACGGGCAGTGATCGTTGCGCGCTGATCAGACAGCGCGCCGGCCAGGGCGACCAGATAGTTGGCTGGGGTGACCAGGTAACGTAGCTGATGGTGCGAGCGCATCAGCGCAGAGAGGTCCTGGTAGGACGCCATGGCGCTTCCGGCAGCGACCACCGCCACCAGGGTGAGCCAGCATCCGCGTATGGCAATGGCACGCAGCATGGGTCGGCGCTTGATGCGTGTTCGCCAGACAACGAGCGAGGGGAGCACGCCAAGCAGGAGAACAGACGGCAGCATGGAAAGTGACAAAAGTTCAGAAGCCTCACGGCCATCGGTGTGCAGCACGTTGCGGAGCATGTCCGCATCGAGATAGATCGGGAACCTCGTCATGTAGTGTGCGGCCACGGAACTGATCATCAGCAGCACGCAGACAACAGGCTTCGTGATGCCCGGCCACAGAAGCAAGAGCAGGAGAAAGGCGTGCAACGCAATGATCAGCACGACAAGGCTCATGAGGCTGAGCCATCCCGTAGGTCCGTGCAGGTCCCCCGTGGCAATGACCGCTCGCCAGAATGCGTGATTGAGGAACAGGGTGAAGAACGTACTCGCCGCTAGTGCGAGCGCTTCCGGCGAAAGGATCGGCCACCGCAGCGCCCGACTGTGGATCCCCCGGGTTGAACGTGTGGGCAGCGTGATTGCATTCACCGAGCCACCATCCAGGTCGACTTCCCGTCAACTGCAGGCGCATTCGCCAGTTCCGGGTGCATGGGCGGTCCGGCGCATGCGTACACGAGCACCGCGACCAACCAGCACACTGCGGCGGTTGCCAGATCATGCGAAACGAAGTGGGCGCCGCGCAGTTGTTGCAGGATGCCGAACAGCATGCCGAGCGAGATGCCGACGGCGAGTCCGCGCCAACGCAACGTTGGCGCAACGGCAAGGAAGTAAAAGTACGCTGCCATCCAGGCGTACCCGCCACTGGCATGACCTGCTGGAAAGCAGGCGCCTCCAGGCGTGTTCTCGGGTCGAATCGAGAACACGTGGGAATATGCTCTTTCACCTCCGTAGCGAAGAAGATCCCACGGACAATCCACGTTCGACCAGGACTTGATCCACGATACCAGCAGCGTCGAAAGCAGGACGCTTGCGGCGAGACACGCCAGCGGGCGCCGATGATGGGACCAACGTGGAAAACGGCTGCACGACGCGCACAGGACAAGCACGCAAATCCATGCGATCGTGCTGGCGTCGCGCCCCGCCGGGTGCAGAATTTTCGTTGCGAGATAGCTGTGTCGCAACACCCAGTTCCCGCCTTGCAACGCGTACAGGCGGTCGGCCATCCAGAAGTCGAATCCGGACACCATGGCGGCCAAGGCCGACCCGACGAGGGCCAGTGCAGGCAGCAGATACAGCGCTGGCATTCGCCACCGCCATGACCTTCGTCTTGCTGACCAATCAACGTCAGCTGCGTCGTCGATGGCGGCGAGGGCAGCGCGCGAGTGATGCGCCGATCGCTCGATACGTTTTCCGGCAACTTTGCGTGTGCGTTGCATGAGGTGGTTCGTTTGCCATCCAAGCCTGAGAATCGAGCATGGATGCGTCGATGTCGGAGTGACGTGGGAGTCGAGTTCAGTCCTCGTTAAACGCTCCCATCAACGATTGGATCGCAAGGCCCGCCATGACCTCAGGCCTTTACCATTGCGCAACGATCGCTGTAGCGCCTACTCGCCGTCGTCTTCGCGATCCATCCCCGGCGCGAGGCATGCGCCCGATATTGCCGTGCCAGGAACGAGCAACCACGAGCGACGATTCGAGCGTCCGGCGTCGATGCTGCCGGCGCGATTGACACAGGAGCTGAGCGAGTCATCGAGCACCAGCAGCCATCGCCGTTGCGGTGCCTGACCCACCCATTGCGAAGCCTCCGCCCACTGCGCATGAAGAGGCTGCTTGAATCCGAAGTCGGTGACCGCGCGGTCGGCCTGCAGCAGGTTCTGCTCGCGCCAATCAATCAATCCCAACTCTGCGTCAGGCCCGATCTGACGACCAACGGATTCCATCAGGGCACGTGCTGAACTATGTGCGTCCAGAGCCGGCGTCAAACCGATGCCATAGACCAACCACAGCATTGTCGTGAACAGCAGGACACAGGTTCCGCTGCGAGACAAGCGCGTAACGGCTGCCATGGCGAGACCTGCCAGTCCCGCGAACGTGAGCCAGACCAGGATATTGTGGACAGCCGTTGCCGCGAGGCCGCGCTGTTCGGCCAGGCGCACTGTCCAGTTGCTGATCCCGAACAGCTCCGAGCTGCCGAGCAAGGTCAGCGCAGCCGCCATGACCAGCACGTAGCCGAACAACATCCTGCGTACACCCTGCTTGCGAAGCAATGCGGGAAGCAGTGGCGCAGCAGCAACACACAGTGCCGGCAGGATCGGGAAAAGGTACACCTCGCGTTTGCCCGGGCTGATGCTGAAAAAGATCAAGACAAGGATGGCCCAGCCGAGCAGGACCACGTATCGCGGATCGCCACGCTTGAGTCTGTGCGACCACGCCGGCAGCAACCATGGCAGCAGCAGGGCGCCGGGAAGCCAGACGGTTGCGATGACCTGCAGGTAGTACCAGACCGGCTGCACGTGATGCCACGCGTTCGCATAGCGATTGGCTGTCTGGTGAAACAGCAATTCCGAGGCATACGCGCGCAGTGCCGGGTCGTTGTCGAGCAGCAGCGCAATGGACAATGGGCCCAGCCATACCGCCGTTCCCGCGATGAATGCGAGCAAAAAGATGAACCAACGCCCGGCGCTGCCTTGCGCCGGCGACAACGTATGCATGCAATCGCGTCGCACAAGAATCCACGGCAGCAGTACCAGCAGGGGCAGAAAGCCCACGCCTTTCGTGACCGTTCCCAATCCCGCGGCGAATGCGCCGAGCCAGGCGGCTTTCCAATCGGGTCCCACCAGCAGGTGTCGGAGCAGGCCCCACAGTGAAAGCGTGGTCATGCCCACGAGCACCATGTCGATCTGGCCACGTTTCGCCTGCAGGCCGAACTGCAGGCATACCAGCAACGCCGCTGCGGCCCAGACCGCATACTTTCTGCCCCAAAGGCGCTTCGCCATGTCGGCGGTCAGCCACAGTGTCGCCAACCCGGCAAGCAACGAAGGCAGAAGAAACGCGACGCGCCAATCACCGACGAAGGCGAAGCTCGCTGCCTGCATCCACATGAATACGGGGGGCTTTTCGGCATAGAATTCGCGACCACGGTGTGGCACGAGCCAGTCGCCCGATTCGATCATGTGACGTGCCGCTAGTACGAAGCGGGGCTCGTCGGGGGGTGATGGGTCGCGAAGGCCCAGGCCGGCACCCAATGCGATCGAGGCGAGCAGAAGCAATCCGATCAGACGTCGATCCGCGACGAGGGCGCGCAGGAAGTTGGCCATTGTTGAGCACGACTCTGCGATTCAATTGCGCCATGGTCGATGGCGCGATGTGGGAAAAGCGTCGGAATCCATTCCGACTCGTCTCCGACGCACGTTCGTGCAAGCTCATTGGCACCTGAGGGAGACTGATTCCATGCGCTTGCTGGTCGTCGAAGACAATCGAAGCCTCGTGGCGAACCTGTTCGAGTACTTCGAATCACGCGGCCATACGCTGGATGCAGCTCCCGACGGCCCGACGGGATTGCATCTCGCCACGACGATGCAGTTCGACGCCGTCGTGCTCGACTGGATGTTGCCGCGGCTCGACGGACCCCAGGTGCTGCGCCGGCTGCGCGACGCCGGTTGCGCGGTGCCAGTGCTGATGCTGACAGCGCGTGACGAGCTTCCGGACAAGATTGCCGGCTTTCGTGCCGGTGCCGACGACTACCTGACCAAACCGTTCGCATTGCCGGAACTTGAGGTTCGTCTGGAAGCACTTGTCGCGCGTGCTTCGGGTCAAGGCCGCAGTCGGGTGCTTCAGGTGATGGATCTGCGATTCGACTTGACCACGCTGGACGTGTCCCGCGATGGACGCTCTCTGCATCTTTTTCCGGCCTGCCGAAAGCTGCTCGAAGTGCTGATGAAGGCCAGTCCGGCAGCGGTCACTCGGGATCGACTTGAGCAGACGCTGTGGGGCGAGGAGCCACCGGACGGCGACATGCTTCGTTCCCACATCTATGAACTCCGCCGCAGCGTGGATGGACCGTTCCAGGAGAAACTGGTGCACACGTTACCGCGGGTCGGCTACCGACTCGGGCCATCGATCGTCGCCACCGATGGCGGCTAATCGCAGCATTCGCCAGCGCCTGCTGACAAGCCTGCTGGGCTACTTGCTGCTGTCATCGATTGCCGTGATCATTTTCGGTTTCGTCGTCAACGAGCGCGCCGAACAGGCGCTTTGGCAGGCTTTGCTTGAGGGACAGTTCGATCAACTGCAGGATCGCCTGCACGATGGATCGGGTTATCAGTGGAGCGATACGGAAACACTGCAACTTCTCGGGTCAGACGCCGGACGCCCGCTTCCCCAGTCTCTGGCAAACGCCGCCCCCGGCGTGCACGACGAGATCATCGTCGAAGGGCGGCAGTCGGTCGCGCTGCTGCGGGTCATCGATGGCTCGAAATGGGCGCTGGTCCTCGACATCACGGAATTGGAACGACAGGAAGCTTTCCTGGCGCTGAGCGTTCTCGCCTCGATGCTGGCGATGATCGTGTTCCTCGGCTTCGGTTTTGCGTGGGGTGTGGACCGCTTGATCCGACCGCTTGGTACTCTGGCGCAGCAGATCGTCAACCTGCGTCCGGATCGTAGCGGTGGGCGCATCGCGCTCAGCGGTTCGGCGAGCACCGAGCTCGTCTTCATTGCCGATGCGCTTAACGACTACCTGCAGCGCAACGCGCAATTCGTCAGGCGAGAACACGAATTCATCGATACTGCAAGCCACGAACTGCGCACACCCATCTCCGTGATAGCCGGCGCAGCGGAGCTGGCATCAGCGCAGCCGGACATGCGTCTGGCACGCATGCAGCTGTCGCGAATCGTGCGCACGGCCAGCGAGATGGAGCGGCTGATCGCACTTCTTCTGGTTTTGGCCAGGGATCCTTCCCGGCTGGCGAAGTCGAGCGATCGCATCTCGCTGGACCTGCTGCTGCCCGAAATCGTCGAAGACTATCGCGCAATGGCCCAGCAACACGGCCTGACGATCACGCTGGCTTCGACCCTGCCGTGCGAAATCATGGCTCCGCTTCCGGTAGTGCAAGCGGCCATCGGAAACCTGCTGCGCAACGCCATCGAGAACAGTGACAGCGGTGAGATCGCGATACACCTTACGACCGATGCCGTCGTGGAAATTCGCGATCCGGGCCATGGCATGTCGCCCGAGGAGATCAGCGTGATCTACGCGCGGATGTCACGGGGCGAATCGCGCGAAGGGACCGGTATCGGACTTCAATTGATCAGCCGCCTTTGCGAGCACCTGGGCTGGCTGCTGAGTCTGGAGCCTTCCGCCACTCAAGGGACGACGGCACGACTCGCACTGCGTTCGCTCCCCAGACAATCAGCAGGCTGAGTCGGGTCGTCCTGGCATCCTGGCGGCTTCCGTTTCGACGCCAGCACGACGGCGGAGTTCCAATCGTGGTCTGGTGAGACCTGCTCGAATTGCGTCAATCAAGGGGCGCCGACGGTGGAGCCTGTGCGGCGAATACCCTATCATCCGACGCGATGACGGTCTCGCAGTCCCTCACGATCCTGTTCGCCGACGTCTCGGGCAGCACCAAGCTGTTCGAGACCCGTGGCAATGTGCAGGCGCGCACGATCATCTCGCACGTGCTCGATGCGCTCGTCGAAGTGGCCGAACGTCATGGCGGCAGGCTGATCAAGACGATCGGTGACGAAGTCATGTGCACGTTTCCAAGTGCGCTGCAGGGCTTGCTGGCGTCAACCGACATGCAGCGTCGCGTCAAGGGTGATGCGTCATTCGTCGTCGACAATGTCGGCATCCGCGTCGGCCTGCATCATGGCGAGGCACTGGTCGAAGACAACGATGTCTATGGTGACGCGGTCAATGTCGCCGCGCGCATGGCTGCGCTGGCCAAGCGCGACCAGATCGTCGCCACTGCGAGCACGTCACTCGGCATCACCAATGCCTCGGGCCTGCGCGTGCGCTCGGTCGGCACCGCGCGCGTGGCCGGCAAGCTCATGCCGATCGAGATCGTCGACGTCATGTGGCAGGAAGACGTGTCGCACGTGACTACCGTGCAGAGGGTCGTGCATTTTTCGACATCGCCGAACGAACGCATGCGCCTGCTGCTCACGCATCGCGATCGCGAGTACAAGCTCGACGAGTTGTCGGAGCCGTTCACGCTCGGACGCGAGGCGGGGCATGGTTTGACCATCGATGCCGATTGGGTCTCGCGCGATCACGCGATGATCGAATGGAAGCGCGGCCATTTCGAAATCGCCGACCGCTCGACCAACGGCACGTGGATCAAGATCGGCAATGAGGAACTGCTGGTCCATCGCGACGCGTTCAAACTGCGTCGATCCGGCACGATCAGTCTCGGCCAGGCGTCCGAAACCGGCGCCGCCAACCTGATCCATTTCGACTGCGGCTGAGGCAGTCTTCGACTCAGGCCGTTTCGAAACCGCTGGCAAAGACGCGGTCGAAGGTGTTGGTGTAATCCGGCGGCAGGTCGGTGCCGGCGAAGATGCCGAGCGGCGCGTAGCCGGCGTAACCCGGGAAGATATAGCCAAGGCGGTTGTTGCCGGCGCGACGGATCAACGCTTCGGAAAGTACGCGACGGAAATCGACCGTGACGCGCACGTCCTCACCTTCGAACAGCGCTTCGCCGGCCAGGCCGGCGAAGTCCTGTCGACCATAGACCTGGCCGCCGTTGACCGAGCCGCCCAGCGCGAGCATGACACTGCCATAGCCGTGGTCGGTGCCGTTGCTGCCATTTGCACGCAGGCGGCGGCCGAACTCGCTCATGACGATGATGTTCGTGCGCTGCGCGAAGTTGTTCGCGCCGGTGCCGTTGAGGTCGCGATAGAACGCAGCCAGCCCCGCGGACAGTTGCTCGACATTGTTGCCGAACGGATCGTATGTACTGGTCGGCACGCCCTGGTCGTTGTGCGTGTCCCAGCCGCCAAGATCGAGCGCGGCAACGCGCATGCCGAGGTTGGCCTTGAGCAGCTGCGCGATCATCTTGAGCTGGTTGCCGATGCCGGTATTCGGATAGGTTGCACCGTTGGCGGCGACGTAGTTCTGAAAATTGATCGTGCGCATGATCGATAGCGCATCGAGTGTCTGCCGACCGGATGCCTCAAGCGGAGAATTTCCCGCCCACAATTCCGGTAATCGCTCGACAAGCCCCTGAAAGCCCGCAGGCGCATTGATGTTGCCGTTGCCATCGACATAGCGATCGCGCGAGTTCCAGTTCCACGCGGAACTGTCTATCCTGAAGTCACCGCCATTGCCCATGGTCACCGATTCGGTGCTCGCGATGAGACTGTTGGCGGTGATGCTGCCGGCCGACAGCGCCGGAATCGTGATGTTGGCGGGCAAGTTGGCGCTGGCCAGATGGCGGGTGAGCCAGCCGGAGCTGATTCCGGTGGAACCCGGCGTGCCGTATTCCATGGTCTGCTGCGCATCGAAGTGACTGCGCGTGACCGGCGCCGGCATGCCCGCACCGATGACCACGGCCATGCGCCCGGCCTGGTAGATCGTGTTCAGTGCAGCCGCGCGCGGGTGCAATCCCCACGTCGCATTCGCGCTTGCCGAATTCGCCAGCGGCAGTGCGGCGCCATTGCCGCTGACCGGCACGCGCAGGTTCGGGCGAGCCGCTTCGTAGAAGCCGCGGTCGTTTCCGCTGATCGGCGTGAGCAGGCTCAGTCCATCGCAGCCTCCGCGCAGGTACACGATGACCAGCGTGTCGTAGCTGTTCGCCGCGACTTCGGCAAAAGCCAGCCGCGCTCCCGGCACGAGGCCGGCAGTCAACATGCCGGTGGCGCAGGTCTTGAGGAAATCGCGACGGTCGAAGTTGCTCATGGCGATTACCTGCGGAAGTATTCGGCGGACATCATCAACATGCCGACTGCGGTGCGCAGTCGCTGCTGGGTGTAGTGCAACTTGAGATTGTTGATGTTCCAGCTGTCGGTGGTGATGTTGATTGTTTCGGCCACGCCGGCGTTCTGCTGCAGGAAGCCGGTGACAACGGACATGACCGGCTCCGGCCGGTAGCCGAAAATGCGGTCGCACCAGTAGCCGATCATGGTTGTGGCGGTCGGCGCCGCCGATTGCGGGAACACTGCGTTGGTATGCGTGGCAATGTCGGAAAGCAGGCTTGAGTTGCCGTCGTTGTTGACGCGCATCTCGGGCAGCCACGCGAGCATCTTCAGCGTCATCGCCAGCGAGCCGGTACTCGCCCACGCGCTTTGTCGATCCGGATAGCCGTTCGGGGGACTCCACGAAAACGAACGGTGGCCACTCAACTGCATGTGCCAGGCAAAGCGCTCGGTGGTCGTCCAGTTGCTGGTATCGTCGGGCTTCGGCGTGAAGTCCGAGGCGATGCCGCGCAGGCCGCCCATCGCCACTTCGAACGGTCGCTTCATGCCACCGCCCCAGCTTGACTTGAATTCGGCGCTGGTCAGAATCACGCGCAGCATGCGTGCGATCTGGTCCGGCGCGCTGATCTGCGCCGCGTATTCCTGCGCGACCGCGTTGATCAATGTCGCCGACGGATTGTCGCCGACGAAACGCCTGCACATCTTGGTTGAAATGTGGCGCGCGGTGCCCGGATGCGCGCACAGTCGATTGAGTACGAGGCGGCCATCCTGCATCGCCGGCTGGCTGTTCGGCGGGATGTAGAGACCCATGAAGATCTTGTTGCGGCGATCGTGCCAGTCGGCGCGATAGGTGAACGCACCATCGTTTTCGGTCGGGTACTGCCAGTAGCCGTTTCTGATTGTCCAGCCAGTCAACGCAGCAGCGGCCTCATAGACATCGTTGTCGACGTAGCCGGCCGGAACCGTGCCCTCGCAATGGATGTCGGCTTGCAGGCATGGCACCTCGAACGGCGGCGTCGGCCCGAAGTAATTGGCCGCACCGAGCGTGTGCAACTCGAGCAGCTCGCGCGCGTAGTTCTCATTGAAATCCGCGCCGCGGCTTGCATAGTTGTCGAGGTAGAGCTGCATCGCGGTGGACGTGGCGACATACTCGAGCATCGAGCGGAAGTTGCCGAACGCATGCGCGCGGATCACGTCGCGGTCGTAACTCGGCATGAGCGGGCCGATGTCGTAATCGAATCCGAACACGCTGAAATGGTCGTGCCAGAAGTTGACCATGCGCTCGTACAGCTGACGCTTGCTGTAGACGGCGCGCACGATCGTCGCGCATTCGGTTTCGGCAGCCGGCAGCATGCGCGTGAAGTACGGCGGGTCGAGACGCACGTGGTCGTTCCACAGCTGCGGCAGCGACTTGCCGAGCGTCAGATAGCCGGCGGCGGCGATGCGGTTGCTGCACTCGGTGTCGACGATCGAGGCCGGGTCGAGTTGCCGGTTGACCCAGCTGTCCCACTTCGCCGACACGCTGGCACCGGGCAGGGCCTGGAAGTCGACGGCTTCGCCGATGCTGTAGCCGTAGGTCGCCTTGGTCAGCCAGCGGATCCAGTCGGGTGGCGTGGCGGCGGGCGACAGAGGCGGCAACTCGGCTTCGGTTTCGACCAGGCGCTGGTCGATCGGGGCCTTGTCGGGCCGGCGCATGTCGGCTGCAGCTTGCGCTTCCGGCAATCCGATCGCCGCACGCAGGGCTGACACGAGGGAATTGCGCGTGGCCAGAAGCGGCGACGGCGCGATCGTTGTGCTCATGGAACTCTCCGCTGTGCCACTGGCGACTGGGGCCGACGTCGGTGCAAATCGATGCTGAAGCGTACTGTACTGTGGCCGGCAGTGCAGTGAATGTGATCGCAGCCGCGAATCAGCGCGTGCCGACGACGCGCGGCTCGGCTTCGAGCTTCACGCCGAATCGTTGCCAGACCTCGCTGGCGACCTTGCGCGCGACGCGCAGCAGGTCGACACCGCTCGCACGTCCATGATTGACGAGCACGAGCGCGTGCTGATCGGAGACGCCGGCATCGCCGTCGCGATACCCCTTCATTCCGCACGCATCGATCAGCCACGCGGCTGAAAGTTTTATGGCCGAACCGGCCGGCCATGCCGGACACGCCGGAATTGCTCCGCGAATGGCATCGGCGATGGTGGTGTCAACGATCGGGTTCTTGAAGAAGCTGCCGGCATTGCCGATCAGGGCAGGGTTCGGCAACTTGCGCAGGCGCAGGCGCGATACTGCTTCGGCAACGCGGGCCGGTGTCGGTTCTCCGTCTCCAAGCGCGGCCAGTTCATCGCTGATGCCGGCATAATCGAGCCGCAAGACGGCCGCGCGCGGCAAGCGGAACTCGACTGCCACGACCAGATAGCGCGCGGGCTGCTGCTTGAACACCGAGTCGCGATAGGCGAAGCGGCACTCCGCGTTCTCGAGAGTCGACGGCGCGCGTGCCTCGCGATCCCAGACTTGCACGCGCTCGATCATCTCGCCGACTTCGACGCCATACGCGCCAATGTTCTGGATCGGCGCAGCACCGACCGTGCCCGGAATCAGCACGAGGTTTTCGAGTCCGCCGAAGCCATGGGCCAGGCACCAGTAGACGAGATCGTTCCAGTTTTCGCCAGCAGCAACGCGCACGCGCACCGTGTCGCCGTCGCCATCGAGGATTTCAATCCCGCGCGTCGCCATCGACAGCACGATTCCTGGCCAGTCTCCGGCGAACAGAATGTTGCTGCCTTCACCGAGGATCAGAAGCGGTTGCGTGTGCAAGCCGTCGAACGCGAACACCTCGGGCAGTGCGGCGGCATCGCGTACGTCGATCAGCATCGCGGCTCGCGCGGCAACGCGGAACGTGTTGCGTCCCTCGAGAGACGCGTTCTCGACGATCGAATAGCCGACACCGGTCGAGATCGCCGCGTCGGTGCGATAGCTGCTCATGCGTCGGCTGTCGCGCGAACGCGTCGGATCGACTCGACGCATTCTCCGATCAGCGATGGACCGCGGAAAACCATGCCGGTATAGAACTGCACGAGCGTCGCACCGGCATCGATCTTGGATGCGGCGTCGGCGCCGGCGAGGATTCCACCGACGCCGATCAATGGCAGGCGGCCATCGAGCCGTTCGGTCATGCCACGCAGCACCGCGTTGGATTTTTCGAGCAGGGGGCGACCGGACAGTCCGCCCGCCTCGCCGGCCAGCGGATGACCTGCAATCACCGTTCTATCGATCGTCGTGTTGGTGCAGATGAGGCCATCTATCGCGCTCGACAGCAGCACCTCGGCGATTGCGTCCTGCTCGGTGCCATCGAGATCGGGCGCGATCTTCAGCAGCATCGGCTTGCGTGCGCGATGTTTCGCCGCAAGCAATTCGCGCGCATCACAGACTTCGCCGATGAAGCGCCGCAGCGTTTCCTCTTCCTGCAGGTCGCGCAAGCCTTGCGTGTTCGGTGACGAGATGTTCACCGTCACATAGCTCGCGCGCGCGTACACGCGCTCAAGGCAGAAGCGGTAGTCGTCGATCGCGCGCGCGTTGTCGGTGTCCTTGTTCCTGCCGATGTTGATGCCGAGCACGCCGCTGAACGAAGAACGCTCGGCGTTGGCGACCAGCGCATCGACACCGCCATTGTTGAAACCGAGACGGTTGATCACCGCGTCGTGTTCGGGCAGCCGGAACATGCGCGGCTTCGGATTGCCGGCCTGCGCGCGCGGCGTGGTCGTGCCGACCTCGATGAAACCGAAGCCGAGCGACGAAAGCGCATCGATATGCGCGGCGTTCTTGTCCAGACCGGCGGCGAGACCGACCGGGTTCGGGAAGTCGATGCCGAAGATGCGCGTAGGCAACGCCGCCGGTCGTGTTGCCAGAAGCGGATTGAAGCCAGTCCGATAAGCAACCTCGATCGCCTTCAGCGACAGTTCGTGCGCCTTCTCGGCATCGAGATGGAACAGCAGTGACCGGGCCAGCGCGTACACCGTCAGCTCCACCTCATCGAACTCAGCGCAACGCCGAAAATCAGCAC
>JBBSOU010000063.1:0-21753 GCA_038259445.1 Lysobacterales bacterium
AGCGAAGGCAATAGACGGCGCTGATCCGTCGAGCGTGTCGTCGTGCGCAAACGACGCTGATCCGTCGAGCGTGTCGTCGTGCGCAAACGGCGCTGATCCGTCGAGCGTGCCATTGTCCGCTTCCCTTCCCCTGCGCAGCGGGGGAAGGTGCCGAAGGCGGAAGGGGGCGCTTCTCGCTCGTGCGAAAAAATCGCAGAGCGCCCCCTTCAGCCCTCCGGGCAGCGTGTACTCGCCAAATCCCTGTCGCTCGCCCTTCGGGCAGCTGACGCTGCAAACATCGGCAATCCTGCCGACGTTTGCCGGCGGCTCAGGGGACGCGAGACCAATGCTCGGCGGCTGGGCAAGCGAGCTCACCGGACTTCCTCGGGCTTGTCGAGTGTGATCTCGCCGGTCAGCCAGCCAACATTGATTTTCCACTCGCGTTCGCCGAGTACGACGGCGATGTTGCCGCCGGTCGAGCTGCCGTCCGGAAAAAAGCGGATACCGCCGGCATTCTCACTGGTCAGTTCCTGCTGGGCGGTGGTCAGGCGCAATTGCATGTCCTTGGGCAGGTCGATCGAACCTCGACCCGGTGCCTGGTAGGAGTTCTTCTCGAGATCGAGCACGAGCACCTTCTGCTCTCCCTTGACGATCGCCTGACCACGCGTGTAACGCAGTGCGGCGACGAGATCTCGACTGGCCGCCTGGATCTTGGCACCGGACAGGCTCTTGGCAAACGACACACCGGCCACCACCGCGACGATGCCGACCAGCACGATCACCGCGATCATCTCGATCAACGTGAAGCCGCGCGATCTGCCGAGCGTGGCACTGCGGAATCGGGACGACGAGACTCGGGAAACTCGAACAGCGCAAGAAGTACTCTGCGGTCCCAATTCCCGATTCCCGATTGCCGATTCCCGGCTGTTCATTCCCAGCTGCCGTAATCCTTGTTGGTGCCGTCGCCGCCCGGCTTGCCGTCCTTGCCGAGAAACACGATGTCGAAGTCACGCCCGGCGTCGCCGGGACGCTTGTAGGCGTACGCGTTGCCGAACGGATCCTTCAAGTCGGCTTCCTTGGCATACGGGCCGAGACCATCGCGCTTGAGCAGGTCGGGCAATGAGCCGGGATACTGTCCGACTGTCATCTGGTACTGCTCGACCTGGCCGGCCAGCTTCTTGACCGCGATTTCGCCGGCCTTGTATTTGCCGCCGCCAAAGGTGTCCATGACACCACCGCCAACAATCGCGATGACAATGCCAAGCAGCACGATCACGGCAATCATTTCCATCAGCGTGAAACCGCCGCTGCGTGGCAATGCACGCAGCGAACGTGCGTTTCGAATGTTCATGACAGTCTCCTCATTGAATCGAACTGGTCAGTTTCAGGATCGGCAGGATGATGGCAAGCATGATGATCGCAACCACCACCGTCATCACCACCGTGGTCAATGGCACGAGCGCCGCCAGCAGGCGTTCGAGGGTATTGCGCACTTCCACGTCGAACGTGTCGGCGACCTTGAGCAACATCGAATCGAGCTCGCCGGATTCCTCGCCGACACTGACCATCTGCAGCGCCAGCTTGGGAAATTTTTTCGACTGCGCGAGCGAGAAGCCGAGGCCACTACCGGTCTTCACTTCCTCGCTGGCGATCGCCACTGCACTGGCCAGCGCCGAGTTGTTCATGACGTTGCGCGCAATCGTCAGCGCACCCAGCAAGGGAACGCCATTCTTGAGCAAAGTTCCCAGCGTGCGTGACAGACGCGCGGTTTCGATCTTGCGGATGACGTCGCCGACCACGCGCATATTGAGCAAGCGCTCGTCGAGCGCGAGCCGCGAAACCGGATCGCCGAGCTTGCGCCGGAACCAGACGATGGCGAACACGACCATGGCGATCATGAGCCACCAGAAACTCTGCAGGGTCGAGCCAACACCGACGACGATGCGCGTCAGCAGCGGCAGCTCGACATCCATGTCGGCGAACATCTGCTCGAACTGGGGCACCACGACCACCAGCAGCACGAACAGCGACAGCACGACCATACTGACCAGGAACGCCGGATAGATGAGTGCATTGATCACGCTGGACTTCAGCTGGCGCGAACGCTCCAGGTAATCGGCGAGGCGGCGCAGGGTGTCTTCGAGCGAGCCACCTGCTTCACCGGCGCGCACCATGTTGACGTAAAGCCGCGAGAACGTTTCGCGCTCGGCTTCAAGCGCGTCGGACAAGGTCGCACCGCCACGCACCACGTCGCGCACGCGCTCGAGCAGGTTGCGCGCCTTCTCGCTTTCCGGCAGGTCGAGCAGGATCTGCAGCGCGCGATCGAGCGGCTGGCCGGCGCCGAGCAGGGTCGCCAGCTGCTGCGTGAACTGCACGATCTGCGCTTCGTTGAGCGTCGCCTTCCTGGTCAGCGCCGCAAGCAGGCCGCCGCCATCGCCGGTCGCGGCATCACGCACCTCGAGCGGGACGCTGCCGGCATCCTGCAGCTTGCTGATGACGTCGTCATGCGAGGCCACGTCCATCCGGCCTTCGAGCGTCTCGCCGGCCGCGGTGACGGCTTTGTAGTAGTAGAGAGTCATAGAGATAGGGGTTAGGGACGAGGGGCGGGGGCGCGTTTACGCGGTACTGCCGCAAGTTTGCCGTCCAGAGACTTCCGCAGACCCCTGAGTACCCGGCCGGGTTCATCACATGATGAGAGAAGTACGTCGACACCACCTGTATCGATGAAACCCATTCTCTGTGCAATCAACAACTGCGTTTCCACTTCAGCCAAGGAACCCCGCGCTATCGAGACGTAGTGCGAGAACTCCCGCGTCGAAGCGCGCGCATGACCCTCGGCCAATGCCGACGGCATCGATACCGCTGCGCGTCTCAACTGAGACAGCAATCCGTATCTCTCACTTGCTGGCAGTTCCACGGTAGCTTCATGGATTCCTTGAACAAGATTCATCGCCTTTTGCCACGCCACCAGATCCCGATAGCTTTCAACCATGCGCCCTGCTCCTCGTCCCTGATCTCTATCCTTCGCGCATCAAGTGATTCATCGCTTCCTGTCTAGCAACAAAACCCAGATCAATTACAGCCATGCGCCCTCGCCCCCAAACCCTAGCCCCTACTTTCAGCTAGCCCTCCTGCGTCACGCGCAGCACTTCCTCAAGCGTGGTCTGGCCGTCGAGGGCCTTGACGAGGCCATCTTCGTACATGGTGCGCATGCCTTCGCTGCGCGCCTGGGTTTCGAGTTCGCCCATGCCCGAGTGCTGCATGACGAGGCGGCGCAGCGGGTCGCTCATGACCAGGAACTCCATGATTGTCGTGCGTCCGTAGTAGCCGCTCGGATACAGCGCGGAAGGCACCGGCTTGTACAGCTTGATCGGTCGCTGGTCGGTCAGCCGGTCGAGGCCGAATTCACGCACGACTTCGGGCAATGCCTCGTAGGTTTCTGCGCTCGGGCGGTCGAGCTTGCGCAGCAAACGCTGGGCGAGGATGCCGTTGACGGTCGAGGTGATCAGGTAATCCTCCACGCCCATGTCGAGCAAGCGCGTGATGCCACCGGAGGCGTTGTTGGTATGCAGGGTCGACAACACAAGGTGACCCGTCAATGCCGACTGGATCGCGATCTTCGCGGTTTCCAGATCGCGCATTTCGCCGATCATGATGATGTCCGGATCCTGGCGCACGATCGAGCGCAGCGCATGCGAGAAGTCGAGACCGATGGCCGGCTTGGCCTGGATCTGGTTGATGCCTTCTATCTGGTACTCGACCGGATCCTCGACCGTGATGATCTTGACGTCGGGCGTATTGAGTTTGCTAAGCGCGGTGTACAGCGTGGTGGTCTTGCCCGAACCGGTCGGGCCGGTGACAAGCAGGATACCGTGCGGCAACTCGAGCACCTTGTTGAACTTGGGCAGGAACTCGTCGGTGAAGCCAAGCGTGTGGAAGTCGAACACGACCGCTTCGCGATCGAGGATACGCATGACCACCGACTCGCCGTGCGCGGTCGGCACGGTCGACACGCGCAGATCGAGCTCCTTGCCCTGAACGCGGATCATGATGCGGCCGTCCTGCGGAAGGCGCCGCTCGGCGATGTTGAGCTTGGCCATGATCTTGACGCGCGATATCACTGCGGCAGTCGACGCCGCTGGCGGCGATTCCACTTCGTGCAGAACGCCGTCAATGCGGTAGCGCACTTTCAGCCGGCTCTCGAACGGTTCGATGTGGATATCCGACGCACGCCCTTCGACGGCGCGCTGGATGACCAGGTTGACGAGGCGGATGACCGGCGCTTCGGACGCGAGATCGCGCAGGTGCTCGATGTCGTCCTCGCTGCGCGAGTTGTCATCACTCAGGCTCTCGACGATCGATCCCATCGCCGAACGACCCTGGCCGTAGAAGCGCTCGATGAGGTCGTCGATCTCGGGACGCAGGCCAACGCTGAGCACGACCTTGCGACCGGTCGCGAGCTCGATCGCCTCGACCGGATAGTGATCGGCCGGATCGGCGATGAGCAGTTGCACCTCGGTCTCGGTTTCGCTGATCGGCACGATGTGGTGCTGCTTGAGGAAGCGCACCGAGACCTGCACGTTGGGCGGCGGCGATTCCGGGAAATCCTTCGCACCGACCAGCGGCAGGTTCATGATCTCCGACACCGCGTCGGCCATGTCGCGCTCGGAAACGAGACCGAGGCGCGTCAACAGGGCGACGAGTCGACCTGAAGGATCTTCTTCGTGCAGGCGCTTGCCGCGCGCGAGGTCAGTCTCCTTGAGGCGACCGCGAGCGACCAGGAACTGGCAGATGCGCTCGTCGAGCTCGGGTCCGGAGACCATGACTTCGGCCAATTCGCGCGGAACCGCCTCGGCGACAACGGACATCGACTACTCCTGGGTATCGGTGGATTGACCCGCATCAGTGCGGGCCGGTTCCGCAACAGGATGGACCAATTCCTCGATGAATTCCCGGTTGAGCCCGATCCATAGCACGACCGGGACCACGGCGGGCAGGATCAGATAGCCGAACTGGTAGGCGATCGCGATCACGTCAGGGACAATGCCGGCCTTGCCAACCGCTGCCGCGCCGGCACTGCCGCTGTCGAAGCCGAGGATCTTGATGCTCTCGGCGACTACGCCGAACGCCTGCGCCAGCCAGATCACGATGAAGGCAATCGCAAACTGAACGAGGCGCCGGCGCACGGTGATCGGCGCGGCCATTGCCAGTCCGCTGAACAGCGGCAGTGAATAGCCGTAGATGAGCGGGTTCTGGCTCAGGATCAACTCACCGATACCGCTGCGACCATCGGCGGCAACCTGGTTGACGAGCACGCGCGTGGTCACTTCCATGGTGTGGCCGATCTGTGTCACGTCGGCGAACAGGTCGGGCCAGATCGACGTCATCGCCAGCTCGGCCATGCGGATGACCGGCCACACCAGCAATTCCGCCAGCAGAAACCACAGGAAAAATCCGGCTGGCAGCCAGAGCACGGCTTTCAGGGCGAACTCGCGGATCGGCGACAGCTGCATCAGCCGACCCACGCACGCGCGTTGCGGAACATGCGCATCCACGGCGACACATCACCCCACTCGCGCGGCGCCCAGCTCATCTGCACACTGCGGTGCACGCGCTCGGGATGCGGCATGAGGATCGTCACGCGACCACCGGCGGCCGAGAAGCCTGCCGCGCCGCCGATCGAACCGTTCGGATTGAGCGGAAAACGTTCGGTCGGCCGGCCGAGCGCATCGACATAGCGCAGGCAGGCCTGCGCTTCGCCGCGATCCCCGAACACGACGCGCCCTTCACCGTGGGCGACCACCACCGGGATACGCGAACCCGCCATCCCCTGGAGGAAGATCGAGTCGGAGTCGCCCACTTCGAGGGTGACGAGGCGCGCCTCGTACTGTTCCGAGGCATTGCGCTGGAACGTCGGCCAGGAATCCGCATCGGGAATGATCGATTGCAGGTGCGACATCATCTGGCAGCCATTGCAGACGCCGAGCGCGAACGTCTGCGCCGAGGTGAAGAAGTCGGCGAACTGCGCACGCAACGAATCGTTGTAGAGGATCGATGCCGCCCAGCCGCGACCGGCACCAAGCACATCGCCGTAACTGAAGCCGCCGCACGCGACCATTCCGGTGAAGGAGCCGAGCCGGTGTCGACCGTGCTGCAGATCGCTCATGTGAACGTCGACTGCGTCGAAGCCGGCGCGCGTGAACGCCGCGGCCATTTCGATCTGCCCGTTGACGCCCTGGTCGCGCAGGATCGCGACCCGTGGGCGCGCGCCGCGTGCGATGAATGGCGCGGCGACATCGCGTTCGGCATCGAACGTGAGCTGCGGGGCTATCCCACCATCGCCTTCGTCGATGCGCAGCGCCAGCTCGGCGTCGGCGCATTGCGGATTGTCGCGCAGGCGCTGGATCGCGTGGCTGGTCTCAGACCATGCCGCCATCAATTCGCGCCACGGCCATCGCGCGACGTCGGCGGCGCCATTGCGCAGCGTCACATGCAGGTCCGCACAGGGGCGCGCAACGACATGACTGACCGTGTCGAGGCCATGCGTGACGAGCAGCGCCTGGAATCGATCGCGATCGCGATCGCGCACCTGCACGAGTGCGCCGAGCTCTTCGTTGAACAGTGCCGGCAGCGGCGCGGCGGCCCAGTCGGCCAGTTCGACCTCAAGCCCGCAATGCCCGGCCAGTGCCATCTCGATCAAGGCGACGATCGCACCGCCGTCGGAGCGATCGTGGTACGCCAGCAGCAGGCCCTCCGCGTTGGCCTGCTGGACCGCGGCGAACAGCGCGCGCAACCGTGCCGGATCGTCGAGGTCCGGCGGCCGGCCGGCGTCGCGCTCGAACACCTGGTTCAACGTCGATCCGCCGAGGCGCGCCTTGCCTGCGCCGAGATCGATCAGCCACACCGCGCTGTCACCCTGATCGGCCACGAGCTGCGGGGTCAGCGCGCGTCGCGCATCGTCGCTGCGCGCGAACGCGGTGACGATCAACGAAACCGGCGACACCGTGCGTCGCGCGGTGCCGTCGTTCCACTTGACCTGCATCGACATCGAATCCTTGCCGACCGGAATCGAGATGCCGAGCGCGGGGCAGAGTTCCATGCCCACTGCATGCACGGCGTTGTACAGCGCGGCGTCTTCGCCGGGATGGTCGACGGCCGCCATCCAGTTCGCCGACAGTCGCACTTCATCGAGCGTGACTGCCGCGCTGGCCAGATTGGTCAGCGCTTCGCCGACCGCCATGCGCGCCGACGCGGCGGCATCAAGCACCGCCAGCGGCGTGCGCTCGCCCATCGCCATCGCTTCACCGGCGAAACCGTCGAAGTCGTTGAGTGTCACTGCGCAGTCGGCGACCGGCACCTGCCACGGCCCGACCATCTGGTCACGCGCGCACAGGCCGCCGACGCTGCGATCGCCGATCGTGATCAGGAACGACTTGCTGGCGACCGCCGGAAAACGCAGCACGCGCCCGATCGCTTCGTCGAGTTCGATGCCGTCGAGATCGGGTGCCGCCAGGATCGTCGGCACATGCCGTGTCGCGTGGCGATGCATTCGCGGCGGCTTGCCGAACAACACCTCGAGCGGCAGGTCGATCGGCGTCGGTCCGCAGTCGCCGTTCGCGCTCCGCGAGTCCTTCAGCAGCAGACGGCGCTCGGCCGTCGCATGGCCCACCACGGCAAACGGGCAGCGCTCGCGCGCGCACAGCGATGCGAACAGGTCGAGATCTGCCGGACGCACGCCGAGCACGTAGCGCTCCTGCGATTCGTTGCACCAGATCTGCATCGGCGAAAGACGCGGGTCGTCGCACGGAATCCGCGCGAGGTCGAGATTGCCGCCGACCGAGGAATCGTTGAGCAGTTCCGGAATTGCATTGGACAGGCCGCCGGCCCCGACGTCGTGGATCGACACGAGCGGATTGTCCGCGCCGCGCGCCCAGCAGGCATCGATGACTTCCTGGCAACGTCGTTCCATTTCCGCGTTGTCGCGCTGCACCGAAGCGAAGTCGAGTGCCGCCGAGCTGGTGCCCGCCGATACCGAGGATGCCGCGCCGCCGCCGAGACCGATCAGCATGGCCGGGCCACCGAGCACGATGACGGCGTCGCCCGGTTGCAGCACGCCCTTCTCGACATGCGGCGCGCGCAGGTTGGCGAGGCCGCCGGCGATCATGATCGGCTTGTCGTACCCGCGATACAGACCGGCTTCATCGGTCGCCTGTTCGAACGTGCGGAAATAGCCGCCGAGGCACGGGCGACCGAACTCGTTGTTGTAGGCGGCGGCGCCGAGCGGTGCATCGCGCATGATCTCGAAGGCGCTGGCAAAACGCGGCGGCAAGGCGCGCTGCGACTCCCATGCGCGCGACAGGCCGGGTATGCGCAGATGCGACACACTGAAGCCGGTCAATCCGGCCTTCGGTTTGCCGCCACGCCCGGTGGCGCCTTCATCGCGGATCTCGCCGCCGGCGCCAGTGGCCGCGCCGGCGTACGGTGAAATCGCCGTCGGATGATTGTGCGTCTCGACCTTGATCGCATAGGTCACCGGTTCGGCGATGCTCGCGTAGAGGCCCGTTTGCGCATCGGCAAAAAAGCGCAAGGCCGGCGAGCCCGTGATCACGGCGGCGTTGTCCGAATACGCCGACAGGGTGTGGCGCGGCGCCAACGCATGCGTGTTGCGGATCATCGCGAACAGCGACTTCGACTGGCGTTCGCCGCCGATGGTGAAGTCGGCGTTGAATACCTTGTGCCGGCAGTGCTCGGAGTTCGCCTGCGCGAACATCATCAGTTCGGCGTCGGTCGGGTCGCGTGCGAGTTCCGCATAGCGGTCGGCGAGATAGACGATTTCATCCGCAGCGAGAGCCAGTCCAAGCCGCGAATTGGCAGCGTCGAGCGCCGCCAGCGGCTCATTGCCGAGGCCGACGTGCACGAGCGGAGCTGGCGCGCCCACTGCGAACACCTGCGAGAGGTCATCGGAGTTGGTCAGCACCGATTGCGTCATCGGATCGTGCAGGGCTGCAACCACCGCGTGCCAGGCCGACGAATCGCGCGGCGGCATGCCGTCGACGTCGTAGCCGATACCGCGTTCGACGCGGACTACGGGCAATCCACATCCGCGCACGATATCGGTCGCCTTGCTCGACCACGGCGAGATCGTGCCGATGCGCGGAACCACCCACAGGTCAGGTGGTTCGACTCCGGCCTGGCCGGCATCGAGGATCGCGCACAATCGTTGCCTGTCGACGCCGTGCGGATTGGGCGTCTCGACGAAATGGATGAAGCGCGCCGCACGCAGCACGCAGCCCGGCGCGATGCGCGCAAGCCCGGCGTTCTGTCGCTCGATGCGGAAGGCGGAAAGGGCCGGCTGGCCGTCGACAACGATCATGGCGGACGGAAAGTGAAGGCCGCGCATGATAGCTGATGCCACAGGCGGCGCGCGGAGCCAGCGCACGGATCACACTCGGGAAGTACGGCGCACCCGTGGCGGGTGCGCCGTACGCAGATCAGCCGCCGGAGTTGGCGGACGCGGCGATCCGCTCGAGCGAGGCCTGCAGCTGGTCCGGCGTCAGGTAGCCACCGATGCGGCTGCCATCGGGCGCGTACACGGCAGGCGTGCCGTCGACGCCGACAGTGATGCCGAGCTGGTATTCCTGCGCGATCGGGTTCTCGCACTTCAGCGGGGACGGATCCTGCCCGGCCTTGGCAGAAGTGAACGCACCGTTGCGATCCTTGGCGCACCACACCGAGATCGCCTTGTCGAACGACGGCGTGCCCGGGCCGCTGCGCGGGAAGAACAGGTAGTCGACCTGGATGCCGCGCTCGTTGTACTCGGCAATGTGCGAGTGCATCTTGCGGCAGTAGCCGCAATCGATGTCGGTGAACACGGTGACCTTGTACTTCGGCTTGCCGCTCGGCGCGAACACGATGCGCTGCGCCTCGGGATAGGCAGCGAGCTTGGCCACGTTCTCGCGCGACATGCGCGAGGCCGACAGGTCGAGCTTGGCGTCGACGTCGTACAACGTGCCCTGCAGGATGTAGCGACCATCGTTGCTGACATACACGAGCTGGCTGCCGACGATGGCCTGCGAGTAGCCGTCAATGGGAGATTTCTCCACTTTGTCGATCGTCGCGGTCGGCGCCATCTTCTTGATCGCGGCGCGCACCGCGGCCTCGTCGGCGTGCGCGAGCGGCATCGCGGAAAGCAGGATCGAAGCGGCGAGCAGTAGGCGATTCATCGGATTTCCTTGGGATTTCGGGTGGTCATTGACGCGCTGGAACGGGATTCTGCGCGATTCGGGCGAGTTCCGCGACCAGCAGGTCGGGCGACATCGCGATCTGCGGGCTGAGCCGCGTGCCGTCCGCAGCAACCGCGGTCGGCGTGCCGGTGATGCCCATCGCGCGGGCCGTCCGGCTCGTTTCGGCAACTGGATTGGCACAGCTCGCGGTACCCGTGTCGGCTCCGCTCATGGCTGCAGTGAACGCCTGCCTGCGGTCTTTCGCGCACCACACCGCCTCGGCCTTGCGATCGGCGCCGGGGTGGATGTCGAGCGGCAGGAACACATATTCGACGGCAATACCGAGTTCGTTGTAGCGCGCCATCTGGTCATGGAAGCGCCGGCAGAACGGGCAGTCGATGTCGGTAAACACGGTCACCGCATACTTCGGCGCAGGCGGTGCGAAGATGATCCGCTTCTCGGCACCGATGCGACGCAACGCAACCGCGCGCTGGTGTGCCTGAGCTGCTTCGGTGATGTTGCGACCGACGCTTGCATCGAAGACGTTGCCGTCGACGATGTAGCGGCCGTCGACGCTGACGTAGATCACCTGTGTGCCGACCAGCGCTTCAAGAAATCCCGGCACCGCCGACACCTGCACGGCATCGACCTCGGCCTGTGGCGCGAGCGCCGCAACGGCCTTGCGCGCGGTTTCCTCGGGCGTGGCGGCATGACCGAGCGCGGGCAACACGACAAACACCAGGGCGAGCAACATGCGCATCGATCGACAGTCCTGTTTCAGCGGGAAGAGGGCGATTCGCTGGCGACGACAGCGCCGGCATCGGCGGCGGCGAGCGCATCGCGCAAGCGCTGCGGTGACATCAGCACGGCCGGCGCGAACACGCGACCATCGGGGCCGACCGCAGTCGGCGTGGCATTGACGCCGATCGCGTTGCCGGCCTGCATCATCGTCGCCAGCGGATGGTCGCAGGTACGCGGCGGAAGTTTCTGGCCGGCCATGATCGAGTCATAGGCGCGCGCACGATCAGCCGAACACCAGACATCGACCGACTTGCGCTCGGCGCCAATGTGGATGCTGAGCGGAAAGAACACGTAGTCGATCGCGATACCGAGCTCGAGATACTCGTTGATGCGAGCATGCAGGCGCTTGCAGAACGGGCAGTCGACATCGGTGAATACGGTCAGCCGGTATTTCGGTTCCGGCGGCGCGTAGCTGAGGCGCAGGGAGGGGTCGAGGGCACCGAGCACGGCGACGCGGCGTTCGGCCATGCTGGTTTCGGTCAGGCTCGTGCCGCTTCGGGTGTCGTCGACCTGGCCACGAACGATAAAACGGCCATCCGTGCTCGCATAGACCACGGCACCGCCGATGACACCCTCGAAATAGCCCGGCAGGGCCGATTCCCGAAAGCCGGCGATGCGTTCCAGCGGCGCCACCTTCTGGATGGCCGCGCGCGCGGCATCGCTCGCGCCGGCGCCAACTGGCGCGAGCGCCAGCAACGAGGCGGCCAGCAGTGGAAAGAACATTCGGGGCATTCGGGGAAGGCTTTGCGCAAGGACAGCGTCATGGACCACTGTCGAGACGGTTGGTTCCGGCGAAGTCTGCAATTCTGTCACGAGCACACCGGCCGACCAAGTCCGAGGCGGCTCAGCCGCGCGGGTGATGCTCGGCATGCAGTCGCTTCAGACCTTCCTTGGCGACCAGCGTGTAGATCTGCGTGGTCGACAGCGAACTGTGGCCGAGCAGCATCTGCAACGCGCGAAGGTCGGCGCCATGATTGAGCAGATGCGACGCGAAGGAATGCCGCAACACGTGTGGCGAGATCCGCTTGGCGGCAATGCCGGCCTGTTGCGCGTGCTTCTTCACCAGTGTCCAGAACATCTGCCGGGTCATGCCGTCGCCTCGAGCGGTCACGAACAGGTCATCGCTGCGCTGGCCCTTGAGCACGATCGCGCGCGCGTCGGTGACGTAGGTCGAAAGCCAGTGCAGCGCTTCGGCACCGATCGGCACGAGACGCTCCTTGCCGCCCTTGCCGGTCACGCGCAGAACGCCCTGGCGCAGATTGACCTGCTCGGTGCGCAGGCTGACCAGTTCGGTCACCCGCAAGCCGGTGGCGTACATGAGCTCAAGCATGCAGCGGTCGCGGATGCCGAGCGGCGTATCCGCAGGCGCTCGCAGCAGGCTCTCGATCTCGCCCTCGGCGAGCGCCTTGGGCAGACTGCGTGAAACCTTTGGTGCGTCGACCAGAAGCGTCGGATCTTCAGCGATGCGTCCATCCCGTTGCTGGTAGCGGTAGAACTGGCGCAGGCTCGACAGCAGTCGCGCATTCGATTTTGCGTTGTACCCGCGGCCGCTGCGGCCGCCGCTCGACGTGCGCTCGGCGAGATAGCGAAACAATCGCTCACGCCCGCAGTCGACGAGACCGCAACTGTCGGTTGCGAGCCAGCGTGCAAATCCCGTGAGGTCGCGTCGGTAACTGGACAGCGTGTTGTCGGCCAGGCCGAGTTCCGACCACGCGCGCTCGAGGAAGCCATCGATCAAGGCCTGGTCGGCAGCAGCAATCGGGGTTTCGGCGGCGCTTTCAGCAGGCATGCACGGATCACTCGCGAATCAATGGATCGGCCGATCGACGCGACGATCGGTCGCCGGCCACTGATCGCGGTGCGACCTCGCGCGATCATGGGTTCACACTACACTAGGGATGCGTTGATCACGTCTGCGCAGGCGGCATGCTGACCACAAGGCTCGCCCGTTGGTGTGCGTGGCGCTGCTCAGGCTGGTGGCTTGGGCGAGCCGCGCGCGCCGGCGCGAGGGCGTTGTGGACCTCACCCCGGCATTTGAATCAGGACATTGGAGCCGCACTGCCCGCGCAGACATGATCAGAGTATCCCTGGCAAAGTTCGCCCACTCACGAGTACCCATGACAGACGCCCTGCCCGCCTCGTTGCTGTTGCGCTTTGCCGCGTTGTTTTATGACCTGCTCGTGCTGATCGCGGTCTGGATGGCGATCGCGGCGCTGGTACTGCTGGCCTTCGACGGCGATGTCGATGTCGCCGATCAGCCGCCGCTCTACCACTTCGTCCTGCAGGCCTCGCTGCTGGTGGCGACTGCGAGCTACTTCCTGGTGTCGTGGATGCATGGCGGGCAAACCATCGGCATGCGCGCGTGGCGACTGCGCATCGTCAGCACCACGGGGCCGCGATTGCCACTCGCGCGCGCCGCGTTGCGCTTCGGCGTTGCGCTGGTCTCGCTGCTCGCTGGTGGTGCCGGTTTCCTCTGGTGCCTCGCCGATCCGCAGGGACGCGCGTGGCACGACCTCGCCGCCGACGCGCGCATGGTGCGTGAACCGAAAGTGTAGGCATCGCGCGCGGACTATTCGGTCCGACGGAAGTACGCCGTCGCAATGGCCACCAGCAGGAGCGGCGGCAACAGGTTCGCGAGCAGTGGCGCCACGCCGTACACCGATCCCATGCTGACGGTCGCGCGCTGCAGGAAATAGAAGCCGATGGCGAGCACGATGCCGATGAACAACTGCTTGGACATGCCGCCGCTGCGCAGTGCGCCGAACGCGAACGGCAGTGAGCAGAACACCAGCACGAGCACATTGAGGGGATAGAACGCGCGCGCCCACCACGCTTCTCGGAACGTGCGCGAATCCTGGCCATTGCGTTCGAGATAGGCGATGTTGCGCGACAGGTCGCGCAGGCCGAGGTAGTCGAGGCGGATGATGCTGAGTGCGAGCAGGCCGGGGTCAAGGCTAGAGCTCCACTGCATCTTCGCCTCCTGCACGCTTTGTGCGGAGTCGTCGGAGAACGTCGTGCGGCGCACGTCGAACAAGGTCCACTCGTTGTTGCGATGGGTTGCGCGGGCGGCCACCGACATGGTCGCCAGCCTGCCATCTTCGGTGAACTCGAACAGGCGCACGCGACTCAGGTCGACGCCTTCGCCCTGCCCGTCCTGCAGCGTGCGACCGCTGCCGGCATTGACAACGGTCTGGCCATCGCGTGCCCAGACGCTGCCACCCTTGGCCAGCGTCACGCCTTCGGACTTGGCGCCGAGCGAGAGCGCCTTGCCCTGCTGGTCGCCGAACGGCGCGACCGTCTCGCCGAATACGGCGACGACCGCCGTCAGCACCAGCAGCGTCAGCACGGCCGATGCGCAGATGCGCAGCTTCGACATGCCGGCCGCACGCAATGCCGTGAGCTCGCCGGAACCGGCCAGGCCGCCGAGCCCGAGCAGGCCGCCGATCAGCGCCGCGTAGATGAACATCTCGTAGAGGCGGCGCGGCATCGTCAGCAGCGTGTACGACGCTGCCTTGGCCAGGGTATAGCTGCCCTTGCCGACGTCATTGAGCTCGCCGATGAATACCGTCAGCGCATCGAAACCGGCGAGCACGAACCAGACGAGCGCGATTGCGCCGAGCACCGACACGGCGATCAGTCGATCGACTTTTTTCACGCGCAGGTTCATGCCGCTTTCCGACGTGCCGCGCGCGTGCGGCGGAGCGGCTGGCCGCGCCACAGCAGCAGCGCGGCGATCGCCACGGTCGGCAGATACACCCACCACAGGCCAAAGCCGAAGTCGATCGTGTCCTGCGCAAGCCACGATCGACCGACGGCGAGGAAGTTGGCGTAGGCAATGTACGCGAGCACGGCGATGATCAGGCTCGCGTAGCGCGGCTGGCGCGGATTCTGGCGTGACAGCGGCAGCGCGAGCAGGGCCAGCACGATCGCCGACAGCGGTGGCGCGAGGCGCCAGTGCAGTTCGGCACGCTGCAGCGGATCCTCGCTGCGCCAGAGTTCACCGAGTGGTGCGGCACGCTTGACCGAATCGGGACTCTCTTCGGCTTCGTTTTCGGGCAGGCGAATGTCGTTGCGCGCGAAACGCAGCAGGCGATAGTCGTCCTGGCCCGGCGTGCCTTCCACGCGAAACCCATCCTCCAGGGCGAGGAAGCGCTCGCCGCCGGCGGTGTCGCGATAGAGTTGGCCGCGCGCGGCCGTGATCACGCTGATCTGCGAACTGCCGTCTTCCTGCACGCGTTCGTTCTCGACGAACATGCGTTCAAAACGCGCGCCTTCCGCCGACATCTGACCGACGAAGATGACGCCTTCCTGCCCCGGCAGTGCGACGAATCGTCCCGGCTCGAGGCCGGCGATCAGCAGCGAACGGTTCGAGTCACTGATCATCTGTTGCGACAGGCGCACCGCGGACGGCGCCAGCCAGAACGAGACGAACGACATCAGCACGAACATCGGCACGATCAGCAGTGCCAACGGCCGCAGCAAACCGGGCAAGTCGAGGCCGGAAGCCGCCAGTACCGACATCTCGCTGTCACGGTAAAGTCGGCCGAAGGCGAGCAGAACGCCGAGGAACACCGCCAGCGGCAGCAGCACGTTGAGGCTGTCGATGGCGCGCAAGGCGATCAGCGTGAACAGCAGATCGGCCGGAACGCGCCCGCGCGTGACCTGGCTCAGCACCGCGACAACGGTCTCGCCGATGCTGATCAACAGCAACACCGCACCGACCGCCAGCAGGCTCGCCAGCAGTTCGCGGAGCAGATAACGATCGATGATGCGCAGCACCGGTGGTGTTTGCCTTAGAATTGCGGGTTTCGCGGCGTAGGCCCGTCGCGCGGATGGCGCAAGTCTAGCGACCTGCGCGTGATCGCGCTGCAAGCCCACCGCATCCCATACCGTGGAACCTCGATGACACTCACGTTCAGCCAGACCAGTGACAGCCCCGAAAGTGCCGACGTTGCATGCGCCATCGTCGGCGTTTACGAAGACCGCATCCTCAGCTCCGCGGCCACGCGCATCGACGATGCCAGTACCGGCGCGCTCACTCGCCTGATCGATAGCGGCGACGTCTCCGGCAAGCTCGGCAGCACCGCGATGCTGTTCGGCCTCGGCGGTTCGAAGGCGGCCCGCGTGCTCGTGGTGGGTCTCGGCGAGCAGAAGAAATTCGATGCCGCCGCGTTCCATCGCGCCGTCAATGAATCGGCGCGCGCACTGAAGTCCTTGCCGGTGACGTCGGCGACGTCGTGGTTGACCGAAATCGACGTACCCGAGCGTGACGAGGCGTGGCGACTGCGCACCGCCGCGCTCGCCGCCGATCATCAGGCCTATCGCTACACGGCCACCTTCAAGCCGAAGGAAAAGGCTGCGACGCGCTCGATCGAGTCGATCGCGTTTGCTTCCACCACGCAGTCGAAGGCGCTCGCGCAGGCTTCGGCGATTGCGACCGGTGTGCGCTTCGCGCGCGAACTCGGCAACCTGCCGCCGAACATCTGCAACCCGGCCTATATCGCCAGCCAGGCCAAGGCACTGGCCGACACGCATACCGGGGTGACCTGCGAAGTGCTCGAACGCGAAGACATGCAGAAGCTTGGCATGGGTTCGCTGCTTGGCGTCGCGCAGGGCTCGGCGAACGCACCGAAGCTGATCGTGCTGCAGTGGAACGGCGCCGGCAATGGCGCCAAACCGTATGCGCTGGTCGGCAAGGGCATCACCTTCGACACCGGCGGCATATCAATCAAGCCGAGCGCCGGCATGGAAGAAATGAAGTTCGACATGTGCGGCGCTGCCGGCGTGCTCGGTGCGTTCGTCGCCGCAGTCGAGCTCGCATTGCCGATCAACATCGTCTGCGTCGTCGCCGCGGTCGAGAACATGCCCGACGGCAATGCCTATCGCCCGAGCGATGTGCTGACCAGCATGTCCGGGCTGACCATCGAAGTGCTCAACACCGATGCGGAAGGTCGACTGATCCTTTGCGATGCACTGACCTTCGTGCAGAAGTTCGATCCGCAGGTGATCATCGATGCGGCAACGCTTACCGGCGCCTGCGTGGTCGCACTCGGCAAGCATGCCAGCGGACTCATGACCAACGATGAGGAGCTGGCCACGCAATTGCTCACCGCCGGCACTACCTCACTCGACCGTGCCTGGCGCCTGCCGCTGTGGGACGACTACCAGGGTCAGCTCGACTCGGGCTTCGCCGACATCGCCAACATCGGCGGCAAGTACGCCGGTGCGATCACCGCCGGCTGTTTCCTGTCGCGCTTCACCAAGGGCTATCGCTGGGCCCATCTCGACGTTGCGGGAACGGCGTGGGATGAGGGGCGCAAGGGCCTCGCCACCGGACGCCCGGTGCCGTTGCTGACCCAGTACCTGATCGACCGCTGCGCATGAGCGCGGAGGTCGACACGCTGCAGC
The DNA here is from genome assembly GCA_038259445.1 of Lysobacterales bacterium. Taxonomy (GTDB): domain Bacteria; phylum Pseudomonadota; class Gammaproteobacteria; order Xanthomonadales; family Rhodanobacteraceae; genus Dokdonella. Next base: position 17,412 of record JBBSOU010000063.1, read on the forward strand.
GCTACAAGTCGCAGGCGATAGCGGCCGTGTTCGGCATCAACCTCGTGTTCGGTGTATCGATCGCGTTGCTGTATCCGGGCATGACCGATCCGGCCACCGCGCAGGAGGCGATCGCCAGCATGCGCAGCAGCGCGCTCAACTGGATCTACCAGCTGGCGATCCTGATCGCGTGTTTCCTTTGGCTCGGCATCGATTCGCGGCAGCTCGACATCCAGCGACCGTGGTGGCTGAACGTCGGCGTCGTGCTGCTGACCTCGGTGTTTGTTCCGTACTACCTCTACAAGACGCGGCCCGAGGGAGCACGTTTTCAGCCGATCCTCAATTTTTTCGGCATCGTCGTCGGCGGCGCGCTGGCGATGATGCTCGGCATGTTTCTGGCCATGGGCATGGCGGCCGCACCGGCCAGTCCGGCAGCGACCCTGTAGGTCGGGCGACGATGCCGCGCGCCGACTTCTACCTGATCGACAAGCCGCGCTTCCGCGAGCAGCCGCTGCTGCTGGTCTGCGAACTCGCCAAACGCGCATTCGCGAGCGAGCAGCCCACCGTGATCTACGCGCGCACTCAGGACCAGGCCGAGGAAATCGACACCCTGCTGTGGGAGTTCGATGCCGACGCGTTCATTGCCCACCAGATCGCCGGCGACGACGATGACGCGATCACCGCGGTGCTGATCGTGCCGCCGGGGATCGACGCGGAGGCGCGCCCGCTCGCCATCAACCTGCGTGACGAGTGTGCGCTCGGCGCGCATCAACGCGTGCTCGAAGTGGTCGCCGCCGATCCCGCGGAGCGCGACGGCTCGCGCCTGCGCTGGAGCGAGTACAAGCGCCTCGGCTATGAGCTGAACAAGCACGACATGTAGGTCTCGCACGAATCCACTTCAACGCAGCGTGCCTGCCCCCATCCGCCCTCCGGGCACCTTCCCCCGCTGCGCAGGGGAAGGGAAAGAACATCGCCACCCACCTGTTCGCTCCAGCCGTTGCTTGTCCTTCCCCTGCGCAGCGGGGAAACATCGACAGGATTGCCGATGTTTGCAGCGCAGCTGCCCGCAGGGCGAGCCACAGGGATGTGGCGAGTACACAGTGCCCGAAGGGCGCAAGGGGGTAGCCTTGATCGGCAAGCACCCTTGCGCACCCTACAATGCGCTCCCTCATCGACCACGCGACCGCGGACCGAGCACCACGCCCCCATGGAAAAAAGTTTCGAACCCGGACAGATCGAACCGAAGTGGTACGCGCGCTGGGAAGCCGCCGGCTGCTTCGCGCCACAAGGCGATGGCGAGCCGTATTGCATCCTGCTGCCGCCACCGAACGTGACCGGCACGCTGCACATGGGGCATGCATTCCAGCAAACCGTCATGGACGCGCTGAGTCGTTATCAGCGCATGCGCGGTCGGCGCACGCTGTGGCAGGGCGGTACCGATCATGCCGGCATCGCCACGCAGAAGATCGTCGAGAACCAGCTCGCCGCCGATGGCAAGAGCCGCCACGATCTCGGTCGCGAGGCCTTCATCGATCGCGTTTGGCAGTGGAAGGAACTCTCCGGCTCGACGATCACCCACCAGATGCGTCGCATCGGCGCGTCGGTCGACTGGTCGCGCGAGCGCTTCACGATGGACGAGGGCCTGTCCACCGCGGTGCGTCGTGTGTTCGTGCAGTGGTACCGCGATGGTTTGCTTTACCGCGGCCGTCGTCTGGTCAACTGGGATCCGGTGCTGATGACGGCCGTCTCCGAACTCGAGGTCAACAGCGAGGAACGCGATGGCTCGCTATGGTCGATCCGCTATCCGGCCAGCGATGGCGGCGACGGCATTGTCGTCGCGACGACACGCCCGGAGACGATGCTCGGCGACGTCGCCGTGGCCGTGCATCCGGATGACGAACGCTACCAGCACCTGATCGGCAAGACCCTCACGCTGCCGCTGACCAACCGCGAAATACCGGTGATCGCCGATACCTACGTCGAACGCGAATTCGGCACAGGCGCGGTCAAGATCACGCCGGCGCATGATTTCAACGACTACCAGGTGTGGCAGCGGCATGTGGGCTCGGGCGTGTTCGATGCCCTGCCGGAGCGAGGCTTGCTGGCGATCCTCGACAAGGAAGCTCGAATCCTCGGCGACACCCTGGAATCCGCTGCGACCGCGCACACCGTGAAACACGCGGCAGAACAGGCGTATTCAGCGCTCGAAATCCGCGAATTGATCCCGGCGCAGTACCGAGGCAAATCGACTCGGGACGCGCGCAGGCAAATTGTCGCCGACCTCGACGCACGCGGGCTGCTGGTAGAAACGAAGAAGCACAAGCTGCAGGTGCCGATCAGCCAGCGCAGCGATGCCGTGATCGAGCCGATGCTGACCGACCAGTGGTTCCTCGACCTCACCAGCGACACGCGCGCCGATGGCAAGCCGGGCCCGGGTGGCCGCAAGGCGATCACCGAGCCGGCGCTCGAGGCGGTTCGTGGCGGCGCGATCCGCTTTGTTCCCGAGAACTGGTCGAGCACGTATACGCAATGGCTCGACAACATCCAGGACTGGTGCGTCAGCCGCCAGCTGTGGTGGGGCCATCGCATTCCGGCGTGGTACGACGAGGCCGGCAACATCTTCGTCGGTGAAGACGAGGCCGACGCACGCGCGCACGCAGCGAGTGCGCCGGTCGGTGCGCTCACACAGGACGAGGACGTGCTCGACACGTGGTTCTCCTCGGCATTGTGGCCATTCTCGACAATGGGCTGGCCGCACGATCAGCCGACGATCGATGGCGGCAAGGTCGTCGCCGACTGGTCGAAGGACCAGGCATTCCTGCCGAGCGCGGTGCTCGTCACCGGCTTCGACATCATCTTCTTCTGGGTCGCGCGCATGGTCATGGCGACCCAGTACTTCACCGGCAAGGTGCCGTTTCGCGAGGTCTACATCAACGCCATCGTGCGTGATGCGGAAGGCCAGAAGATGTCGAAGTCGAAAGGCAACACGATCGACCCGCTCGACTTGATCGACGGCATCGACCTCGAAACGCTGGTGCAGAAATCGACCGCATCGCTGCTCATCCCGCAGGTGCGCGAGAAGGTCGAGAAGCGTATCCGCAAGGACTATCCCGACGGCATCACCGCGGTCGGCGCCGACGCGATGCGCTTCACGTTTGCCGCGCTGGCGACCTACGGGCGCACGATCAACTTCGATCTCAGGCGCGCCGAAGGCTACAAGAACTTCTGCAACAAGCTGTGGAACGCGGCGCGCTTCGTGCTGATGAATTGCGATGACTCGGGAATCGGGAAGGCGGAATCGGCAATCGGCAAGGCGCAACGCAGCGGGGCCGAGATCTGGATCCGCTCGCGGCTCGCGGCCACGCTCGGCGAAGTCGAGGCGCATTTTGCGACGTACCGTTTCGATCTGCTCGCGCAGGCGCTGTACGAATTCGTCTGGAACGACTATTGCGACTGGTTCCTCGAACTGGCCAAGCCTGCCCTCGCCGACGCCAGCAGTGCGCAGGCGGAATCGACGCGGCGCACGCTGCTCGAGGTGCTCGAGGCGGTGCTGCGCGCCCTGCATCCGATCACGCCGTTCATCACCGAAGAGATCTGGCACAGCGTCGCGCCCCTGCTTGCCCTGACGGGTGACAGCGTCTCGGTGCGAACGTATCCGACGCAAGCGGAGTTCGATGACGGCGCCAACGTCGAGGCGATTGCCGACATCGAATGGCTGCGCGCGGTGCTCGGCGGCGTCCGCCGCATCCGCAGCGAAATGAACGTATCGCCGGGCAAGCAGATTCCGTTGCTGTTCGCGCACGGTTCGGCGCTGGACCGCTCGCGCAGCGAACGTTTCGGCGCGCAGATCGCGTTCCTTGCACGCACGGAGTCGCAGCGCTGGCTCACCGACGGCGAATCCGAACCGGCCAGTGCAGCCGCGATCGTCGGCGATCTGCGCGTGCTCATACCACTCGCCGGCCTGATCGATCTCGGCGCCGAAAAGGCACGACTCGTGAAGGAACAGAAACGCATCGAAGGCGAAATCGCCAAGTGCAACGGAAAGCTCGCGAGCACGACCTTTGTCGCCAATGCACCGGCCGCGGTAGTCGACCAGGAGCGCCAGCGCCTGGCCGATTTCACCTCGACCCTGGTCGCCCTGCGCGAACAGGCCGCGCGGTTGATCGAGAATTAGAAACGACCGACGCGTGCTGTCAGAAAAAGAATCTGCCGACACGTCAAAACGTCACCGCCCTTCCCCTGCGTAGCGGGGGAAGGTGCCCCGACAGGGGCGGATGGGGGCGCCTCTGCGCGTGTCAGATCGAAATCGCAATCAAAAGCGCCCCCTTCCGCCCTCCGGGCACCTTCCCCCGCTACGCAGGGG
>JBBSOU010000064.1:0-21008 GCA_038259445.1 Lysobacterales bacterium
ATCGCCGCCAGTCCGTGCGGCGCATGCGTCGTGCGATGACCGGCTTCGGCAAGCATCGTCGTGATCACGCGGGCGATTGTTGCATCGTCCTCGACCACGAGCACGTGCAGCCCCGGCGTGACGCGCGTGCCGACCCGAGCACTCGCCACACCCGGTTCGATGCCGGTGCGCGCATCGTCCTGCAGGCTGGCCGACAGCGGCAGCTCAACCGTGAACGTGGTGCCGCTGCCGAGCACGCTATTCACCTCGATGCGCCCACCCATCAGCTCGACGAGTTCGCGCGCGATTGACAATCCGAGACCACTGCCGCCGAACCGTTCGGCGATGCCGCCGGACTGCTCGAAACGACCGAACAGTCGCTCACGCATGTCGGCCGTCATGCCCGGCCCGCTGTCGGCCACTTCGAAGCAAAGCTGACCCGCGCGTGGTGCCGACAGGCGCACCTCAACGTGACCGCGCTCGGTGAACTTGATCGCGTTGTTGACCAGATTCAGCAGTACCTGCTTGATGCGCAGCGCATCACCGAGTACGTGCGTGGCGATGCCGCGGTCGATGCGGGTGAGCAGTTCCAGTCCTTTCTGCGAAGCCAGCGGCGCCTCCAGGGCGACCACTTCCCGCACCAGCAGACTCGGATCGAAAGCGCGCGGTTCTAGCGAGAACTTGCCGGCTTCGATGCGCGCCAGGTCGAGACTGTCGTTGACCAGCCGCAACATCAGATCGCCCGAACGCGCGATCGCATCGGCATAACCGCGTTGGCGCTCGTCCAGCGGCGTACCTTGCAGCAATTCGGTCATGCCGAGCACGCCGGTCATCGGCGTGCGGATCTCGTGACTCATCGTGGCCAGGAACGTCGACTTGGCGGCACCGAGTCGTTCGGCATAACTTCGACGCTCTTCGGCAATCGCCAGTGCATGGCGTTGCTCGACGCGTGCGCGCCAGCCGCGCAGGGCGAGGAACGCGATAAGGAGCGTCAGCAATGCATAGACCAGCCAGGCCAGTGGCGTCGCCCACGGCGACGGAGTCACCGTGAACTCGAACGGTTGTGCGAGATCGGCCCACGCACCGTCGGCATTGGCGGCACGTGCATGCAGCCGGTACCTTCCCGCAGGCAACTCGGAAAACACGCGCTCGCCGCGCGCATTGCCTTCGACCCAGTCGCTGTCGACCTTTTCGAGCCGGAACCGGTAGCGATTGCCGGCAGGATTGACCAACGAGAACGCGCGCAGCGAAAACGTGATGTCGCGGTCATCATGGCGAAGTTCGGCAGGCGCGCCACGTGGATGGAGTTCGCGCACGGCGCCTTCGCGACGCACCGACAAGCCGGTCACGCGCAACGGTGGTGCCACCGTGTCGAGCCGGATCGTCAACGGGTCGAAAGCGACCACACCGCCGAGCGTCGGTGCATGCACGACGCCGCTGCTGCTGATGGCGAAGTCGCCGCTGGTGAACTCGGCACTCGGCAAGCCATCGCGTTCGGTGAATGCACGAATCGACTTGCTGTCCGGATCGACGCGCCAGAGACCGCGCGGACTGGCTGCCCAGACGCTGCCGTCGCCGGCGACATGCAGCGCACTGATCGACATCGCCGGCCAGCCGTGTTCGGCGCTCAGGCGCAGATCCACCTGCAAGGTGCCGTCGCGCAGCACATGACGCTCGAGTGCGGCAAGACGGTGCACCCAGAGCGCACCGTCTGCAGCAAACGCGATCGCATGTACCAGCTCGCGCGGCGCACCGGGCACGACAACGAAGCGATCGGCAGTCGCATCGAATCGTTCGACGCCGAGCGCACCGGCAACCCACGGCGTGCCGTCGGCATCGAGCTTCAGCGCACGCACTTCGGTCTCGCCGAGCGTTCCTTCCGCCGGAGAGTAACTGCGAACCGCGAGCGATTCCGGATCGACGCGGGCGACGCCGCCGCCGCGCGTGGCGATCCACAGTTCGCCGTTGGCATCCATCTGCATGCGTTCGGCAGGTCCGTCCGGGAAGCGTGCAGGACCGCTGCCACGGGGCAACTCGACGACGGCGCCACCGCGCAGCGAAAGGCGTCGCACATCGGCGTGGCCACCGGCCCACAGGTGCTCGCCATCGGCGAGGATGCCGCGCAGGAAGGTGCCGCCGACGCCGAGCATTTCGCCATGACGCGTGATCGCGCCGGTGCGCGCATCGATGCGATCGAGTCCGTCGTTGCTGCTGACGACCCAGACGTTGTCCTGCGCGTCGACGCCAACCGCTTTGATGCGGGTGTGGGTGAGGCTGGCCGCATTGCCTGGCCGGTGTCGCCACGCAGCGAACTGGCGCGAGCGTGCCGGCAGCCGGGCGACGCCGCCATCGGAAAGCGTGAACCACAGGCCGCCTTCACGATCCTTGAGCATATGCTTCACGTTGAGTCCGGGCAGGTCACCGGTCATCGGCTCGCCAGCACCGAAATGCTGTGATTTGCCATTCTCGATGCGCAGCACGCCACGCGTTGTGCTCGCCCACAAGGCGCCGTCGTCGTCGTAGGCCAGGCCAGTGACGATACCGCCGCCACTGTCGGCGCCAACGATGATCTCGCGCACGGCGAGATCGGCGCCGACCCGGGCGATGCCGCGTCGCGTACCGACCAGCACACTGCCGTCGGCCTGTGGGAGCATTCCGACGACCATCAGATCGCCGCGCTGCTCGTCGAACGCGGATAGCGACACGTGCACGATGCGTCCATCCGCGGTGCGAACGTCAAGGCCGCGATCGGTGCCGATCCACAAGCGCTGCTGCGCATCGGTCAGCAGCGACACGACATTGTTCGATCGCAGCGACGCCGGATCATCGGCATCGTGTTCGATGTGTTCGACGCGCCCGTCCTCGTGCACGCGGGCGAGACCGCCGAGAAAGGTGCCGACCCACATGGCGCCGCCTGCATCGGCGATCGACAGGACGTCGTCACTGGGCAGGCTCGCGGCGTCGCCGGCGACGCGGCGAAATGTCCGGAAGCTGCCGTCCTCGAGCATCATGCTGACGCCGCCGGCCTCGCCACCGACCCACAGGCGACCGTCGCGATCGATCTCGATGGCCGAAACATCATTGCTCGGCAGTGACCCGGGATCGGCCGGATCGTGGCGCCACACGCGGAACTCGACGCCGTCGTAGCGCGCCAGTCCATCACCCGTGCCGAACCACAGGAAGCCTTCGCGATCCTGCTCGACGACCTGGACGACGCTCGACGGCAAGCCATCGGCGACACCGAGCACATCGAACAGCGGAACCGCGGGTGGCACTGCCGCGCGCGCCGACGCAACGCAAGCCAGTGCCAGAATGATCGCGAGCAGGCGTCCCATCACTGCACTCCTTCGCATGGCCAGGGAAGCATGGCCCTGGGAACCGCTGCGCCAAGTCTACACAGCATCAGCGCGCCGGTTGCGCAGAATTGAGCAAAGTATCGTTGGTCCATGCTGCCACGAAGCCGCCGGTGATCGGCATCGGCATGCGTCGCGCCACGCTGCGGCGCTCGACATCGTTGTCCACGCTACCGGTGTCGCCTGGCCGCTGCAGTAGACTTCGCGGCATGTCGTCTTCCCGTCTGCCACTTCGACTGGTCCTGCTGGCGCTGCTCGGCCTGGCCATCGCACTGCTGCTCGGCCTGGCCATCAGTACACTCAACAGCGCCCTCGAGCTTTACCAGCGCTTGCTCGAGATGCCGCTGCTGGCACGCGTGCCGCTGCTGTTCGCGCTCGCCGTCATCGGCCTGGGCATCGCCGTGCTGGCGTGGAAGCTGCTGCGACCGAGCCGTCCCCGCGGCATCCGACGCGATCCGAAACTGGCACCGTCGCGCGAGCAGATCGAAGCTCGTGTATTCGACCTGTCCACGCGTGGCGTCGATTCCGCCTCACTCGAGCAGGAGCTCGTCGAACTCGACCGGCGCCGCCAGAGCGGCGACTGCCATGTCGCGCTGTTCGGCGAAATCAGTACCGGCAAGTCGAGCCTGATCCGTACGCTCGCGCCGCAGGCAGCCGTCGATGTCGACGTGCTCGGCGGGACCACCCAGCAGGTCAGCCATTTCCGTGGGCGGCTTCCCGATGGCCGTGAACTCGTTCTTGCCGACATCCCCGGCAGCGCCGAAGTGGCCGGCGCACAGCGCGAGCAACTGGCACGCGACGAAGCACTGCGCGCGCATCTCGTGCTCTACGTGGCGGCTTCCGACCTGACCCGTGCACAGGATGCCGAACTGCGCTGGCTGGCCCGCTTCGGCAAACCTCTCGTGCTCGTGCTCAACAAGTGCGATCTGTACGACGACAGCGAACGTGTCGCCCTGGCCACCGCCCTGCGCACACGCTACAGCGACGTCATCCAGGCACTCGTGCAAGTCAGTGGCGGCGGCACCGAACGCTTCGAGCGCGAGCTCGCCGATGGCCGTCGCGAACGCGTCGAGCGCGAGCGCAGCGCCGATGTCGACGCCCTGCTGGCCACGCTGGCCGAGCTCACGTCGGTCGGTGTCGACGCACTGGAACCGGCACGCGCAGCCGCGGTGCTGGCGCATGTCGACCTGCAAGCCGGCGAACTGGCACGCATCGCCGCCGAGCGCGAGTCGGAAGCCACCGTCGCGCGCTACACGCGACGTGCCGTGGTCGGCGCCATGGCGGCGGTCGCGCCCGGCAGCGACATCATCATCCAGGGCGCGCTCGGCACCGCAATGGTGCGTGAGCTTGCACGCATCCACGACGTACCGGTGCGCGAACTCGACGTCGATGGCCTGCTCTCGCGTCTCGGCCTGACCGTGCGCAATACCACCGCACTGGTGCTCGCAATCGCCGGCAATGCGCTGAAGGCGTTTCCAGGCCTCGGCACGCTGGGCGGCGGCGTGCTGCATGCGATCGCCTACGGACTCGTGTTCGACAGCGTCGGTCGAGCGATCGCATTGACCCTGGCCGAGAACGCGCGTCTCGACCTGGCCGCGGCCGAGCGCCACGTACACGCGTTGCTCGCCGAGCCTGGCCGAGAGCGCGTCGAGCGTGTCGCGCGTCTCGTCATGCAGACATTGCGCGACACCGGCGCGCAACGAAGCGAACGCGATTGATCACTTCGGCGCGACAAGTCGTCAATGGCCATGTGCTGGCGACTGCCACGGGAATTTGCCAAGCTGCGGGCATGCGAGCAAAAGCTGCCTACGCCGTTGCTGTCCTCCTCGCCTCCGTGCTGGCGACTGCTGCGCCGTTCGCGCGAGCCGATATCGACAGCTATCGCTTCGACCCGGTACATACGCAGGTCGTGCTGTTTGTCGACCATCTCGGGCTTTCGAACGGCATTGGCCGCGCGAAGGTCTCCGGCGGCTGGCTGCGTTTCGATGCCGACGACTGGAGCTCGGCACAGCTCGATGTCAGCGTCGACCTGGCCAGCCTCGACATGGGCGAGGACAAGTGGACGCGCGCGGTGCAGTCGTCACAGTTCCTCGATGTCGCGCGTCACCCGACGGCACGTTTCGTCAGTCGCTCGGTGGAGAAGACCGGCGCCAACAGCGGCGTCGTTTCAGGCGAGCTCAGCCTGCACGGCCAGACTCGCGCGGTAACGATGCAGGTGACCTTCAATCGCATCGGTCGCGATCAGTACGCATTCAAGACCAAGGCCGGGTTCAGCGCGCGCATGACCATCAACCGCTACGCGTTCGGCATCGAGCGCTTTCGAGAGGTGGTCGGAGCCGATGTGGAAATGCGCATCGAAGTCGAGGCTATCCTCGACCCCAGGGCAACACGAGGAGAGCCGTCGAATGGCGCTGAGGAGCACTGAACACCGCTGGGGCGTGCTGGCCAAGTCGTTCCACTGGTTGATGGCGCTCGGCATCATCGCCGCCGGCGCGCTCGGGCTGATCATGACCGGGATGGAGCGCGGCATGGACAAGCTCAACATGTACGCGCTGCACAAGTCGATCGGACTGACCGTTCTCGCTCTCTTCCTGCTGCGCGTGCTCTGGCGCTTCATCGACCGCCGCCCCGCTGATGAGCCGATGCCGCGCATCCAGCGCGTCGGCGCGCACGCGGTACACGGCATTCTCTACCTGTTCATGCTGGCGATGCCGCTCAGCGGATGGTTGTACAACTCCGCGTCAGGCTTCCCGCTGCAATGGTTAAAGCTGTTCAACCTGCCATCGATCGCAGCAAAGGACGCGGCCCTCGCCGAGCTTGCAATCGATGCGCACGAACTCATGTTCTGGGTGCTCGTGGCGGTGTTCGTGGCACATGTCGCCGGCGCGCTGTATCACCACTTCATCGAACGCGACAACACCCTGCTGCGCATGCTGCCATTCAGGCGCCTGCGTTCCGACCGCAAAGGAAACCGCCAATGACTGTCCGCTTTTCCGCACTGATCCTCGGCCTTGCTGCATTGCCTGCACTGGCCGCCGACTACAGCGTCGCGCCGGGCAGCACGCTGGGTTTCACCGGCAGTTTTCAGGGCGATGGTTTCGACGGCCGCTTCGAACGCTTCGAGGCTGATATCCGCTACGATCCAGCCGACCTCGCCAGTGCACGCTTCGAGGTCAAGGTTGACCTCGCCAGCGCGGTCACTGGTGACAGCGACCGTGACAGCAGCTTGCCCGACAGCGAGTTCTTCGACATCACCGCGCATCCACAGGCGACCTTCGTGACGAGCGCATTCCGCACGGACGGCAACAAGGTGATCGCCGACGGCACGCTGACACTGAAAGGCATCAGCAAGCCAGTCAGCCTCGATGTCGTGTTCACGCCCGGCGCTGCCGGTGCCACGCTCGATGTGACCTCGGATCTGAAGCGACTTGACTTCAATGTCGGCACCGGCGACTACGCGGATACCTCGACGATCGCCGACGAGGTCAAGGTCAAGGGCAAACTCAAGCTCGTGGCGAAATGATCTGAGCGATCGATACTGTGGCGCGCGTGCAGAGATGCTCTGATCAAGCCTGCACAGCCGTCACCACACGGCTTGCGCGCACGTGATCGATGCATTCCCTGCTCGTGGCGGCGACGGCTTGCACGGTCTACCATCGACGCGTGAATAGTGCAGATTCCCTCTGGTCGCGCCTGCGTCGTCGATTTCGCGAAGACCGCGATACCGGCGATGCCGAGACCGCAGGCGCGGGCGTTCACCACCACGAGCAGGCCACCGACAGCCTGCGAGCGCTGCTTGATGATCCGAACATTCCCGCCAAGGTACGCAGCGCACTCGCGGCCGACTTTGCCCGCCTCGAAGCGATGCTTGGCAAGCTCGAGCGCGACGAACTGCATCTCGCCGTTTTCGGGCGTGTCAGCGTAGGCAAGTCGGCGCTCGCGAATGCCCTGCTCGGCGAGAATGCATTCACGGTCGGCGTGTTGCACGGGACGACGCGTGACGCGACGCCAAAGCCATGGCGCGAGGTCGGCGGCAGCGGCGTGCACTTGATCGACACGCCCGGCATTGACGAACTCGATGGCGACACGCGCGAACGCCTCGCCTACGAAGTGGCGGCGGTCAGCGACCTCGTCGTGTTCGTCGTCGATGGCGACATGACCTCGCGTGAGCGCGACGCCCTGGCCGTGCTCGCGGCTACCGAGCGCCCCTTGCTGCTGGCGCTGAACAAGGCCGACCGTTACGCCGACGACGAGCGCGTGAGCCTTCTGCAGCGATTGCGCGACCGTGCCGAAGGCCTGGTACGTGCGGAGGATGTCGTCGCCGTCAGTGCACGTCCGGCGCCGCTGCGCGAGCTGCGCGTTGACACTGACGGCCGGGAACACGTGCACCTGCGCGAGCGCGGCGCCGACATCGAAGCCCTGCGCGTTCGCCTGACCGACATTCTGGTGCGCGAGGGACGCACGCTTTCGGCGCTCAATGCGAGCCTGTTTGCCGGACGTCTCAGCGACAACGTCGGCACGCGCATCATCGAGATCCGCCGCGAGATCGCCGCCACGGTGATCCGCCAGTACTGCATCGCCAAGAGCATCGCCGTCGCGCTCAATCCGGTGCCGGTCGCCGACCTGCTCGCCGCCGGCGCGCTCGACGCCGCGCTGGTCATGCACCTCGGTCGCGTCTACGGCTTGCCGTTGACGCGCCGCGAAGCCGGCAGCCTTATCACGACGATCTGCGCGCAACTGGTCGCCTTGATGGGCGCGATCTGGGGCATCCACCTCGCCGCCTCGGCACTCAAGGGACTCAGCGCCGGCATGTCGACCGTGCTCACCGCGGCGACCCAGGGCGCGTTGGCGTGGTACGCCACCGAACTGGTCGGCCGCGTTGCCGAACGCTACCTCGCCGCCGGCAAGTCCTGGGGCGACAAGGGCGCCAAGAAAGTTGTCAATGAAATCGTCGAAAGTCTCGACCGCGATTCGATCCTGCGCGAGGCGCGCAGCGAGATACTGGCGCGTTTGCGCGGGACGGCTGCGTCGTCATGAGCGCAGTCGCGACGGTTCACGCCGAGATCATGGAGAACCGATGAACGCACGCACGCTGGCGGCATCGAACGGCCAGTCGAGTTCGCCGCCATTTTCGCGGTTGCGCAGTACCGGCACGCGCAGGCCGTAGCGCTGCTCGAGATCGTCATCGCCGTCCACGAACACGCTCGCGAACTCCGGTGCGCCCGCGCCTGCCAGCACGTCGAGCGCCTGGTCGCACAGGCAGCAGTCGTCACGCTGGTACAGGATCAAGCGCATCGAATCGGCAACCGGATGGGCGGCGTAGAATACGCGACAGTTCGTTCAGGGTGATCCGAATCCATGTCCGTCAGCGTCTTCGACCTCTTCAAGATCGGCATCGGCCCGTCCTCGTCGCATACGGTCGGCCCGATGCGTGCAGCGGCGCGATTCGTCACGCGCTGGCTCGACGAGCGCGGCACGCTCGAGCGCTGCGTGCGTGTGCGCGTCGAACTGTTCGGCTCGCTGGCATTGACCGGACGCGGGCACGGCACCGACAAGGCCGTGCTGTGCGGACTCGAAGGGGAATGGCCGGACCGCATTGATCCCGATCTGATCGACGAAAAGCTCAAGCGCATCCGCGAACAGAAGCGCGTGCTTCTGCTCGGCAGGCATGCGATTGACTTCGACGAGAAGACCGACCTCGTTTTCAACAAGCGCCAGAAGCTGCCGTACCACTCCAACGGCATGCGCTTCGCCGCGTTCGATGCCGATGGCGTCGAACTGGCGTCGCGCGAGTACTACTCGGTCGGTGGCGGTTTCGTCGTCAATCACGACGAGGCGGCCGAGAACCGCATCGTGCCCGACACCACGCCGGTGCCGTTCCCGTTCCACTCCGGTGACGAGCTGCTCGCCCGTTGCGAACAGTCGGGATTGACGATCGCGGGCGTGATCCTCGAGAACGAAAAGGTCTGGCGTGCCGAGACCGAGATTCGCGAAGGACTGATGACGCTCTGGCAGGCCATGCAGGATTGCGTCAATCGAGGATTGCGCCAGGCCGGTGTGCTGCCCGGCGGACTCAAGGTGCGGCGTCGCGCGCCGACGATGTACAGCGAGCTCTGCACGCGGCCCGAACTTGCCTTGCGCGATCCACTGTCGATCCTCGACTGGGTCAATCTCTATGCGCTCGCGGTCAACGAGGAAAACGCCGCCGGTGGACGCGTCGTCACCGCACCGACCAATGGCGCGGCCGGCATCATGCCGGCGGTCATGCATTACTACGATCGCTTCTGCCCCGGCGCCAATGCCAACGGCATCGTCGAGTTCCTGCTGACCGCCGGCGCGATCGGCATCCTGTACAAGGAAAATGCATCGATCTCGGGTGCAGAGGTCGGTTGCCAGGGCGAAGTCGGCGTGGCCTGCTCGATGGCCGCCGGCGGCCTCACTGCCGCACTCGGTGGCAGCATTTACCAGGTCGAGAACGCTGCCGAGATCGGCATGGAACACAATCTCGGCCTGACCTGCGACCCCATCGGCGGACTCGTGCAGATCCCGTGCATCGAACGCAATGCGATGGGTTCGGTGAAGGCGATCAACGCCCAGCGCATGGCCATGCGCGGCGACGGCAAGCATCGCGTGTCACTCGACAAGGTCATCAAGACCATGCGCGACACCGGCCGCGACATGCAGGACAAATACAAGGAAACGTCCCGTGGCGGGCTGGCGGTCAATGTGATCGAGTGTTGAGCGCCAGACAGAGCGTTGGTCGGCGGCATCGCTGATGCGCCGATCGCGCCGCCGTCGAGGATGGGCAATTGACCCCGAGCGCACTTGTGCACGACCCGTGACGCGGGTGCGCAACGCGAAATTTCCGCGCCGGCAATCGCGCTTGCATGCAGATGTCCACTCACAGAGCGTGCCCATGCCGCGGATAGCAAGCACAAAAAAGGAGGCGGGTTTCCCCGCCTCCTCGTGAACGTGTATCGATAAAGCGCTGAATCAGGCGATCACGGAATCGTGATGGCCGCGCCACTGTTGTCGTATGCGGCACTGACGATCGTGAATGGTCGACCATTCGGTGCAACCGTCGTGATGCGCGCGTAACCGTAGTTGATCTGGCTTGTGGTCGTGTTGAAGAAGCGGAAGCCAAGATATCCATCGACGTTCGTGCCGGGCCTCCAATTGGCAGTCGCCGTTGCGGCAGTGGCGGCCAGATAGGTTGAAGCTGGACCGATTACGGCTCCCGAGGCCAACACCGAGTAGGTGGCACCTGCCGCGACCCCGCCAAACGAGTTGGCCGGAGTCTGAATCGGAAAGAAAAACTGCAGTGTCGTCGGGCTGCCGTAGACATTGAGGTCAAACGGCGCCGTGTCGCACTGACAGGTAGTCCCATCACTCCACTTGATCGCACCACCCGTGCCATTGGCGCCGGGCACGAAATTGACGTTCGGGAACGTTACGATATTGCCGCCGCCACCCGCCGTGACCGCGAACGAAACCGGCACGAGTACGCGTGCTTCATCGGGATCATTGCTGTCGATGCAGATATTGGTGGTGTAGGTGCCTGCAGCAAGTCCGGTCGGATTGAGGCTGACCGAGACCGCCTGGGTTCCCGATGCCGCGACCGTGCCGTTGGTCGGGGCGATCGAGAGCCACGCGGCACCGCAGGTCGGCCCAGGAACGGTACCGGAAAGCGTCATCGCGGTGTCCTGAATCGCCGTGCCGAGTCCGCCAGCTCCGGTCAGTGTCCATGTCGGAATGTTGAAGACCGCCGGCGACGGCGAAATCAGCTTGGAGCCGATCAACTGCACCGGATCTGCCGAGAACGCGTTCCAGCGACCCGCACCAGTAGCAGTAATGCTGCCCGTATAGGTCGGATAGACGGTGAGCCAGTAAGTGCCAGGTGTCAGGTTCAGGGACTGCCCAGCGGCTGCAAGGTTGAGACGAATGTTGTTGCCGGTGATCGTGACGCCAGCCGCCGTCGGTGCAGCCGTGTACGTCCACACCGCCGAGCCTGGCGCGGTCTCCGGATTACCCGACGGCGACCCGCCTGCATCCGGGTAAATTGCCCAGCTGATCGACGCCTGCGCGGCGAGCGTGTTGGTATTGTCGAAGCCGGGCGTGTAGATCTCGCTGAGTCCCGTATTCGCTGTCACCGTGAAATCATTCGCCGTGTAGGCACCGCCTGCCTGCAATGTCGAGAAGGAAGAGACAATGCCGCTGGTGCCGACGACCGGCTGATCCCAGAACACCACCGCACCGGTGACAGTCGCACCCTGGCTCCAGTTGAGCGGGCTGCCACCGACATTGCCGATCGTGAGCGGAAGTGCCACGGTCGCCCCGCCAACGCTGCCTGTGCCGGAAAGCGAGACCGGCGTGACGTCTATGTCGGCCGGACCAGCGCCACCGTTACCGCGGACCGCGACGGTTGTGTGCAGTGCCGGAGAACGCGACGCTGTTTCAGTGAACACCACTTCGCCAAAGCCGACTGCCGTCATGTTGACGGTTGGTGTCGCGGTGATCGTGACGACCTGCGTTTCCGCAGCGACAGCCTGGTCAAAGCCATTGGCAAACAGCGTGTCAGCCGACGGTACGCCCGCACCCGTGAAGCTGAAGCTGGTCGGCGAGACGCTGACATTGAAGCCCGTGCTGATGGCCGATGCGGACGCTGTCCAGCTGCTTGCACCGGAAAGAGTGTTACGCACCGTGCGCGTGAATGTGCAGCTCGGCGTACATGCCGTGCTGCGCACCGATGGCAGATTCAACTGTCGCTGTGCGGCCTGGTTGCCGTTGGCAGCGAGGAAGTTGGCCGTCGTTTCGTGCATGACCAGACCCGCGCGGGCAGCGCGTGAAAGATCAACGCGACCGTTGCCGACGTCATCGGCATCCCACTGTCCGTTGTTCGGTGTGCCGTTGGTGAAGTCCTTCAGGCCAGTCTTCTTTGCGGTCATCTGCAAGGCGGACTTCACTTCCGGAGCTGTCCAGGTCGGACGCAGGCCCTTGACCAGCGCCGCGCTGCCGGCCACGTGCGGGCCCGACATCGACGTGCCGCTCAGGAACTCGTAGGAGTTGGCTGCGCCCGAGTACGCGGCGAAGATGTTGGTGCCGGGCGCGGTGATATCAGGCTTGGTCACCTCAATGCCGCCGCCGATCGGACCGCGCAGGCTGCTGGCATTGAGAATGTCGCCCGAAGCCGGGTCGAGGCCGACGACCGTCGTTGCCGAAATTGTGGCGACGGCAGTCGGATTGGTCGTCACATAGGCCGAGATCGCCTGCCCGTTGGACAGACCGATCATGACCGATGGAACCTGCGTGGCAGTTCCCAGACCCATGAGGATCGGCGGCGCGGCGGAGTTGTTGTAGACGATGACGGCGATCGCACCGGCACCTGCTGCGTTGTTGATCTTCTCTTCGAACGAGCATGTACCGCGGCGGATCAAGGCGATCTTGCCGGTCATGCTGCCGGCGGCGAATCCACCACCTGCCGTACAACCTTCCAGGTTGGCGAGTACGGTCGAGTCGGCGACCGTAGCGACAACGTTGGTCGTGAACGGTGCATCGCTCTTGAGTCCGTACACGTTCTGCGGGCCGCCAGCGACGCTTACGGCATTGCTGCTGATGCGATCGTGCGTACTGTTGGCGACCGTCATCACCCACGGACCACGATGATTGACGTTGCCGATCGGGTTCGGCGTTTCGGTGCGCGTGTTGCCGGCCGAAGCCGCAACGATCGTGCCCGCATTGACGAGGTCGAGGAAGCCGCGGTCCGCATCGCTCCACGGGCTCTGGCCGCCGGAGATCGAATAGTTGATGACGTCGACCTGATCGACCAGGGCGGTTTCAATGGCGGCGCTGATTGCCGCACCATCACAACTGCTGCCCGGACAGACCTTGTAGGTGATGACCTGAGCGCAAGGGGCCACGCCCGACACCTGTGTGCCGGCGAGCGCGCCGCCGGTGGCAACGTGCGTGTTGCCGCCGGCAGTAGAGGCGGTGTGCGTACCATGCCCGTTCGTGTCCACGGGATCGGGTCCGGCACACGTGCCACTGCCAATGCAATCCTTGGTCGCAGCGAGTTTCGGCAGATTCGCGCTGAATCCGCAGGACGCATCGTTCGCGAACGACGGATGGGCTGCGTTGACACCCGAATCGAGAATGCCGATGACCTGACCCTGACCACGATATGCGTTCCCGCCCGGTGAGGCGGTGCCGGCCCAGACCTGGTCGGCGCCGATGAACTGCGGACCACGATCTGTGGCCAGTTCATAGGTCTGCACGATGTCGACCTTGCGCACGTCCGGATGCGCGGCGAGCTGCGCCGCTTCATCAGCCGTCATGCGCACGGTGATTGCATTGTTGATCACGTCATAGCGGTACTCGACGACCACCTGACGACCGAGGATCGCCTCGAACTCGGCGATACGCTGGGTTTGCAGTTCCTGCAGGTGCGCGCGATAGGAAATGACTTCGGCACGATTGGCGACGAATTTGTCGCCACTGCGATCACTCGCGCTGCGAGCCAATCCGTCGACGCCACCCTCATAGCGGGCGGCGCCGGGCTCGTTGAAATAAACAAAATAATTGCTGATCGCTTGCGTGACCACTTCGGGCTGGGCAAACAGCGCGCTTGGCGCGGCCGTTCCCAGGGCGAGCATGGTTGCAACGGCCAGTGACCGTGCGGGTAAGGACAATCTCATGATAAGGCACCACCTTGCATTGATATGAGGTTTGCTGGTGCCCGTCATCGACACCGCCGACCCTTTTAGGGCAAAAGCGATGCAAACACACGTCGCAGCGCGACATGGGCCCTGATTCTGAACAGACCAGCGTTGCTGGCACTGTGTGCGAAGAACGACGCACACCGTGTGCCCTTCCCGGACACCGAACTACACGATCCATGAAGGCAATGCCTTCCCCTGCTGAAAAGTGCGCTGACCATGCGGGCAGCGCGGGTTCCCCCGATTGTGCGTCAAGGTTGTACGTTGAGGCAACGACTTGGGTCGAACGAATCCCGGAAAAAGATGTCCTCGGCCGTCATTCGCCAGTCGATGTCGCGAAACAGCGGCAACGTGAGGTCGATCCTGTTGAAGATCGAGCGATTGAGTGCCGGTTCCATGAGCAGGTTCGGAAACGCGTCGGAATGGAAATGCGAGACCGACGAGCCTTGCTGAATCGGCGTCGGCGCGAACATGCGCACGCAGCCTTCGTTGGTGCCCGAAAGGCCGCCGCTTGGGTCGATGCCGAGTGTCGCATTGGTGCCCGGCAGGTTGGCCTTGATGGAGGTCGCCAGCGCTTGACTGACGCCGAGTGACGGAATCGTGATCGTGGCATCACTGCCACCCATCCCGGGCAGTCCGCTGGCAGCGTTGTTGCCGATCAGCACGCCAACCGCACCGGCCAGCTGCGCGTTCTTGACCTTGACCGTGAAGTTGCAGTTGCCGCGATCGATCAGCGCGATGCGGCCCGGGATCGCCGCGGAATTGGCGAACGGAAATTCGCAGCCGTCGTTCAGCGTACCGACGCCGTCATCGACGAGGACGACATCCGCCGTGACCGAATTGAGCACGCTCGCGCCGAATTCGGCGGTCTGCGCGTCATAGACACCGACAATCCCCACGGGCGCATTGATGATCGCCTTGGCCGGTGGGCCGAGGAACGCATCCGACCACGCATTGGTCTGGCGACCTGTCCAGACGAGGTCCGGATCATTCGACACCGATGCGAGGCGCTCGGCGTCGGTCATGTTCTTCCAGAGCTTGTCGGTCTCGGTGTCGTACAGATAGGAACCCCAGATCGGTGGCAGGGTCGTCGCCGAGGCGCCCGTGGAGTTGCTGTAGAGAGAGACAAAACCGATGCCGTGGCCAATCTCGTGGAACACGACGGGCAGCAGTGGCGTGCGATCACTCGGTACCGGAACAGACGGGTCGGTGCCATACCACCAGCCGACCGTCCCGGTCGAGCAGCCGGAATCAAGGCTGACATTGAAGTTGGCGTTGAGATCGGCCTGGCCCGGGCTGAGGTCGACGCCTGCGTACGAGTTGGCGAGCGCCTGCACGTAGGCAATGTCCGCTCTCGGCGCGTTGGGGAAATTCGCGAACGCGCTGGTCGGCCCTGCCGAGCCGAGCACGACGCCGTTGGCATCACAGGTCTGCGGGATCATCGAACCGTTGACGGTGATCGTGACGCTCGAGACGAGCAGATTGCCCCACTGCAATGCGGCCTGGTTGAATACACGCAGCCGGCACTGTCCCAGCGTTTCACCGGCGTTGCAGCCTGATCCTGCTGCGGGCGGCGCGGCATCGTTGAAGCCGACACCGGGGCCATTGCCGTTGGCGATGACGACGGTGGCCGCCTGAGCGATCGATGGCACCGCTGCGGCCAGTGCTGCAAGCACGATCCAACGCTGGATTCGGCGAAGATCAGCGTTCATCGGCGCCTCCCTGACGGCTCGCCTTGGCATGCACATGGCGTTCGCCATGCTCGTCACACGACACATCGAACGTTCCGTCCTCGCGCTTGACCATCGTCAGCGCCGAATCGACCTGGCCATTGAAAACCCATTCGATCGAACCGTCGGCATGGCGCTTCTCTTCGATCCTGCTGAAGTCCTGGCGGAACTGCTGCTGGCCGAGTGCCGCAGCCTGGGCGGCGTTCGCGGGTCGACTGACCAGTGCGCCACTCTCGGGATCCACGTAGACCTTGACCGCGGAGTCGACGACGGTCGATGCCGCTGACGACTTTTCGACGGCCGGCGTTTGCGCCGGTTGCTGTGCCGACGCGCTTGCCGCGACCGCGAGCAAGCTGAAGACAGCGAGATGCGCTGATCTGCTCATGCTGGATTTCCTTGTTGGTTGGGCCCTGTACAGCGTCTACGACGGCAGATGCCGCGCGGATGCACTGTCCCGCCGAACGGCTGCCGATGGCCCGAATCAGGCGAGGAACGCCTGCACCTCGGCAAGTGTGCGCGTGCGCGGGAACGCTGGCAGGCTGGCGAGGAACAGACGTCCATACGGCCGCGAACTGAGGCGCGGATCACACAGCACGAGTACGCCGCGATCGTGGATGTCGCGAATCAGTCGTCCCGCCCCTTGCCGGAGAGCGATCACTGCGTTCGGGATCTGCCACTCGGTAAACGGATTCAGGCCGCCTTCGCGCAGCGCATCGAGACGCGCGACCAGCACCGGATCATCAGGCGCGGCGAACGGCAGCTTGTCGATGACGACGCAACTGAGCGCTTCGCCGGCCACATCGACACCTTCCCAGAAACTCGCCGCGCCGAGCAGCACGCCATTGCCCGACTCGCGAAAGCCGCTGAGCAACTGGTGCCGCGGTGCGGTGCCTTGCACGAATAGCGGATAGGCGACGCGATCGACCAGCAACTCGGCAGCCCGCCGCAAGGCACGATGGGAGGTGAACAAGAGGAATGCACGGCCTTTCGACGCTGCAAGCACCGGCAAAACGGCCTCGATCATGCGCTCGGTGTAATCCACTGCGTTCGGGTCGGGCAACCCTTGCGGCAGATAGGCCAGTGCCTGCGTCGCATAGTCGAACGGGCTGTCGAGCGCGAGCGTGCGCGGCTCGTCGATGCCGAGCTGACGCGCGAAATGGTCGAAGCGGCGACCGACCGAAAGCGTCGCCGAGGTGAATATCCACGCGGCGCGGCTCTGCTCGCGCAGTTCGCGCAGCGGCTGCGACAGGTCGAGCGGCGTGGCGTGCAGCGAGAAGCCGTGCGGCGACAGTTCGTACCAGTGCACGGCATCGCGCGCTCCGCTGTCGCACAGGTGCGTGAGCCGCGCGGCAAACTGCAGGGCACGCTCGTGTACGGCGCCGAGGCCACGACTGCGCTCGGCATGTTTCGAAAGCGCCTCGGCCAGGTCACCGAGTGCCACACGCAAGGCGTCGAGCTCCCGCTCGACTTGCGCATCGTTCTCGATCTGCACGAAGGCGCCCTTCTGCGGAAAACGGTCAAGGGCGAGGCGCAGGCGGCGCAGCGCCGGTGCGATCGGCTCGACGACAGGCTGCAGAGCGCCGAGCGCGCCACTGACCAGTGCGCATTCGGCCAACGTGTCCTGGGCCAGTTCGGTGAGCTGGCGCGTGCTCAGCGAAATCGAGAAGAACTGGCCAGCCAGTTCGGGAATCTGATGCGCTTCGTCAAGAATGAAAGCGTGTGCGCCGGGCAGGATTTCACCGAAGCCTTCCTGCTTGATGGCCAGATCGGCAAACAGCAGGTGATGGTTGACGACGACCAGATCGGCTTCCTGCGCGGCACGCCGCGCCTTGACCACGAAGCAGTCGGCGAAGAACGGGCAGTCGCTGCCGAGGCAGTTGTCGGTGGTCGAGGTCACGCGTGGCCACAGCGGCGAGTCTTCGGGCAACTCGGCGAGTTCGGCACGGTCGCCGCTCGGCGTCGCCGCCGACCACGCATGGATGACCTGCAACTGTGCGACCTGCTCGCGCGAGGCGAAACGTCCGTCGCTGCGGGCCTGGTCGAGCCGGTGCAGGCACACGTAGTTCGCGCGGCCCTTGAGCAGCGCAGCGGAAAGACGCGCTCCGAGCACGCTGCGCACACGCGGCAGGTCGCGATGGAACAACTGGTCCTGCAGCGCCTTGGTGCCGGTCGAGATGATCACGCGCTTGCCCGACATCAGCGCGGGCACGAGATACGCGAAGGTCTTGCCGGTACCGGTGCCGGCTTCGGCAATCAGCGTCTGGCGCTGGTCGATGGCCGCAGCGATCGCGAGCGCCATCTCCTGCTGCACTTCACGCGCAACGAAACCCGGCACCTCGCGCGCGAATGGACCATCCGCGCCGAGCAGGGCATCGACGGCGTCCGTGTCGGCGCGCATGCTCGACGCTAGAGCCGCACCGGTCGTTTGACCTTGCACGCATCACGCTTGCTTTCCGCGGTGGCGCGATAGCCGTCGTCCTTGAAGATCGTGCGAGCCTCGACGATGGTTTGCCAGTTGCGTCCGCACAGGCTGCCGAGTTGCGGGCCCTTCTGGAAACTTTCGAAGGCGAGCTTCTCAGCCTGCACGGTGTTGCCACGCAGAAACTCGATTTCGGCCTCGAGCTGCAGCAGATCCGGCGCATCCGGCGCGAGTGCGCGGGCCCGCGTGATCGCCTTGAAGGCATCGTCGTAACGCTGCTCGCGTTCGGCCTGCTCGGCCTGCTTGAGGAAGCCCTCGACGGCCGGCTCGCGCAGCGGCGTGACCTGCAGGGCCGCGTCTTCGCCGGCGTCGAAACCGCGAATCGTGCGGATCGCCGCGACGCGATCGGGATCGGGTCGCACGGCCGCCGCCGGCGCACTCGGTTTCGGCGACGAACAGGCACCGAGCACGAGTGCGCAAAACAGCACCGGCATGCAGCGGCGAACGGAAACAGGGGTTCGAATGATGGTCATTTTCATGCGCGGAGTTGTATCACGTTGCCGAGTTCAGGATTCACGGATCATCCGCACCGAACAGGCTGCGCAAGCGGTCCATGGGGCATCCTTTGCGTTCCTGCGGCAGGTAGCCGGCGATGAACGGCAGCTCGCGCGCGCCGCTGCAGGCAGCATCACTGCGCTGACCCGAGGCTGAGTCGATCCACGCGTATTCCAGACCCTCGTCGCGCCGTTGCAGGCTGCGCGCCGGCAGGCGCTTGAACAGTTCGATCCAGATCCTGAGTGCGCCGGTAGATCCGTACAGTCCGGTCGGCCTGTTGTCGTCGCGACCGAGCCAGACGACGCCAAGCTGGCTGCCATTGAAACCGGCAAACCACGAATCGCGCTGGGTGTCACTGGTTCCGGTCTTGCCGGCAATGCGCTGTTCGCCGAGGCCGGCGGCGACGATCGAGCGCGCGGTGCCGGTCTCGACCGATTGCTGCATGGCCCAGGTGACCAGACGCGAGGCGTCGACGTAGTCACCCGTGCCGGGCGTGTTGGCGTAGCGCGAAAGGGTTTTTCCACTGGCGTCAACGACGCCGCGCACGGCGCGCAAAGGCATCGCACGACCATCGGCGGCAAAGTACTGGTAGAGCTGCGTGACATCGAGCGGACTGAGCTCGACCGCGCCAAGCAGCAGCGACGGATTCGGATTGATCTCGCGCTCGAGCCCGAATGACTGCAGCAGGCCACGCACCTTGTCGACACCGACACGCATGCCGAGATCGATCGTGGCCAGGTTCCAGCTGTGCGTGAGCGTGTCGACCAGATTGACCGTGCCGTGGACGAGGCCGTCGTCGTTCGTCGGCGTCCAGCGCGAGCCGTCGCGTTGAGCGAGATTGATCGGCACGTCATCGATCAGCGAGGCAAGTGAATAGCGCTGTGGTTGGGCGAGGGCGACGAGAAACACGAACGGCTTGACCAGCGATCCGATCGCTCGCCGCGCGTCGAGCGCCCGATTGAAGCCAGGCGCATCGGGACGACGCCCGCCGATCAGTGCCTGGACCTCGGCATCGTCGACTCCCGTCACCACCAGCGCGGCTTCGACACCGGCGTCACGCTTGCCGAGCGTGGCCAGGGATTTCGACAGCGCGTCCTCGGCGATCAGCTGGGTCGAAGGCGCCAGCGTCGTATGGATTATGAGGCCGGCGGTGTTGAGCTCGGTGTCGGGAAAATCGCGCTGCAACTGGATGCGCACAAGATCAAGAAACGACGGGAAGCGGTTGCGCGGCAAGGCCCCCGCCGCTGCCACGCCGAGCGGGCGCGCGCGATACGCAGCGAGTGTCCTGGCGTCGATCAGGCCAGTCTCGGCGAACTGCTGCAGCACGCGATTGCGGCGCTCGGCGGCGCGCGTCGGTGCTCGGCGCGGGTCATACAGGCTCGGTCCGCGGATCAGTCCAACCAGCAGGGCGATCTCGTCCGCGCCAAGGCTCGACACATCGCGGCCGAACCAGAACTCGCTGGCCGCAGCGAAGCCGTGCACGGCCTGCCCGCCCTGCTGGCCGAGGAAGATCTCGTTGCAGTACGCCTCGAGGATCCGCCGCTTGTCGTAGCGGTACTCGATCAGCAGTGCGATGAGTGCCTCGTTGCCCTTGCGCAGATAGCTCTTGCCGCGATCGAGAAACAGGTTCTTGACCAGCTGCTGAGTCAGCGTCGAGCCGCCCTGCACCACTTGGCCGGCGACCAGATTGGACCAGCCGGCACGCACGATCGCGATCGCATCGATGCCGTGGTGATGCTTGAAATCACGATCCTCGACCGCCTGCAGGCCACTGACGAGCAGTGCAGGCAGCTGCTCGAGCTGAACCACGCGACGCTCTTCCTGCTGCGCGCCGTACAGCGTGGCGATGCGCGCCGGATCGACGCGTGCCTGTGCAACGGCCTTGCCCGAATCGGCATCGGTGATGCTGGCGACGCGTCCGTTGGCGAGTGCGACAGCGAAGCGCTGCGCCGCCACGCGTCCTTCGAACGCGGCAAAGGCGCGGCGCGAGATGACAAAACGCGTACCGCTGCGCGCGTACGTTCCCGGCACACGCGCCTCGGCGTCGACCCGATAACGCGACGCCTCGAGTTCCAGTTGCAGCGCCTCGGCGGTCATCGGCGTGCCGGGCGTCAACTCAAGCGGACGCGCGAGCACGCGACTCGGAATCTGCCAGCTCAAGTCGTCGAAGCGCTCACGCACCTGCTGGTCGAGGTACACGGCATACGGCACGACGAAGCCGAACGCGAAGCCGGCGCCGAGCAGGAGCGGCACGCGCAAG
>JBBSOU010000065.1:0-20821 GCA_038259445.1 Lysobacterales bacterium
GGAATCTGACGCTCAAGCTGTTGTGTGCCAAATGAGAGCGCGTCGAGCGATGCCTGCACGACGCCAGTCAGACGGAGCCCATTTGCATCGTCCCGGACGCAATGAAGCGTTCTTCGGGTACCAGTGTCCATTTGAAGAAATAATTCTATATCTTTGGAAACTAACAGCTTTTTCCGTTGCGATAGAGTCCTTCATGAGGAATCTGAACAAATTTTCCTGTCAATCGGTCCGACACGAATCCGAATGCGCGCTGGGCTTTTCCCGAGCTGGCATGACTGTTGCGTTACACGAATACCCCTGAACCTGTGTGCCGTCCATGAGCAACTCCACTTCTCCCACCGCCGGCGATCGCCCCCAACGCGTATTCGGCACGCGTTTCGGACACCGCATGGTCACGTTGTTTGTCGTGCTGGGCCTGCTGCTTACGATGGTGGCAATCCAGGTCTACCAGGCGGTGGGCGACTTCGTCGACGCCAGCAACTGGGTTTCACACACGTTCGAGGTCAAGCAGGAAATCACGTCAACCGTCGCAACCCTGCGCGCGATCGAGGCCAACCAGCGCGCCTACATCCTTTCCGGCGATGCGCAGCGCCTGGCCGACTACTACGGCAACCTGCCCCGCATCGCCGATCAGCGGCTGCGTCTGGCCGACCTCGTCTCGAACAATCCGGAGCAAGTGGCCAACTTGGCGACGCTGGGAAGCCTGATCGACAAACGTCTGCAAGCGATGGTGGAGATCCTGCAGCTGTTTCATGAAAGCGGCATCACTGCCGCGCGTGAGTCAACCCAGCTACGGAGTTCGCGCACCGTCGATGTGGACATCGATGCGAGTTCACGCAGCATGATTGCGCACGAGGATGCACTGCTGGCCGAACGCCAACGCGAGACGCAGGAAAAATCCTCGCTCACGCGCGTGCTGACGATCGGCTCGATCTCGTTCTGCATGAGCATGCTCGCGCTCGCGCTGGTGGTCGTGTTTCGCGAACAAGGGCGTCGACTCGAAAGCGAACTGCTGGTCAATCGCTCGAACCGGGAACTGGCCAGCAGCCTCGACGAGTCTCAGCGGCTTGGTCGCACCTTGCGCCAACTTTCCGAACTCGGAGAAATGCTGCAAGGCTGTCGCAGCCTCGATGAAGCCACAAGAGGATTGAGCGTCTCACTGCCGCGACTGCTCGACGGCAAGGCCGGCAGCATCAGCCTGATCAATGCATCGCAGAACATGGTTGAAACGATGGCCATCTGGGGCGATCCGGAACTGGCCGGCGATGCCGTGTTCGGCCCCGATGACTGTTGGGCCCTGCGTCGCGGGCAGGCGTATCCTCAGGCCGGTACGCAGCCCGCGTTCGGCTGCGCCCACTTGGACGGTGCCAAAGATAAACTCGAAAACATCTCACACCTGTGCCTGCCGCTTATGGCGCAGGGCGAAATGCTCGGCATCCTGTCGCTGTGCGTGGATGAGCCGTTGAGCGAGGAGTCGCGCGCGGTCGCGGTCGCGGCTGCCGAACAGGTTTCGCTGGCACTGGCCAACCTCAAGTTGCAGGAGACCCTGCGCACACAGTCGCTGCGAGATCCGCTGACCGGACTTTTCAATCGCCGGTACCTCGAAGTGTCGCTCGAGCGCGAAATCCAGCGCGCGAGTCGGCGCGAACAACCACTCAGCGTGCTGATGCTCGACATCGACCATTTCAAGCGATTCAACGACGATCACGGCCACGACGCCGGCGACGCGCTGCTCGGGCACTTCGGTGCCCTGCTCGCACGCATGGTGCGCAGCGAAGACGTGGCCTGCCGCTATGGCGGCGAAGAATTCATCATCGTTCTGCAGGAGACGGATGCGAAGCAGGCACTCATGCGCGCCGAGCAGATCTGCGCTGCAGTGCGCACGCTCGACGTCCAGCACCGCCGCCAGACCCTGGGCGCAGTCACTGTGTCAATCGGCATCGCCACACTGCCGCAGGACGGGACAACACCGGCCGATCTCATGCGAAACGCCGACCGCGCGTTGTATGCGGCCAAGCACGGCGGCCGCGATCAGGTGAAGCTTGCGGCGTGACCGACTGATCACGCCATCGGTCGAGAAAGCGCCAGCGCATCGCGTATTTGCGTGCAGTCAGCGAAGACCCGTTTCATTGCGCGCGATGACGAGGCGCTGTATTTCACTGGTGCCTTCGTAGATCTCGGTAATCTTGGCATCGCGGAAATAGCGCTCGAGCGGCATTTCCTTCGAGTAACCCATGCCGCCATGAATCTGCACGGCCTGGTGCGTGATGAACATCGCGGCTTCCGATGCGAACAGCTTGGCCACCGACGCTTCAGTGCTGAAACGTCCACCGTTCTTGTCCGCTTCACCCTTGGCGAACGCGGCACGCAGCGTCAGCAAGGTGGCCGCATCGAGTCGGCACTTCATGTCGGCGATCTTGGCCTGGATCATCTGAAAGGAGCCGATCGCGTTGCCGAACGCCTTGCGCTCGCGCGCGTAGACCAGGCTCGCTTCGTACGCGGCACGTGCCAGACCGACCGCCTGCGAGGCGATGCCGATGCGACCCGCATCGAGAACGCCCATGGCCATGCCGAAGCCCTTGCCTTCGGCACCGAGCAGGTCGGCCGCCGGGCAGAGGTAGTCGCGCAATTCGATCTCACACGTCGCCGAGGCGCGAATGCCGAGCTTTGGCTCGGTCTTTCCGGCATGGAAGCCGTCGCGTTCGGTGTCGATGATGAAGGCCGAGATGCCCTTGGCGCCGATTCCGGGCGTGGTGATCGCGAACAGCACCATGTAGCGCGCGACCGGACCGGACGTGATCCAGCTCTTCTTGCCGTTGATGACGTAGTCACCGTCGGCGTTGCGGGTCGCCCGCGTGTGCATCGCCGAGGCATCGGAGCCGCAGTGCGGCTCGGTCAGCGCATAGGCACCGATGTGCTCGCCACTGGCGATCGCGCGCACGTACTTCTGCTTCTGCTCCTCGTTGCCGTAGGTCAGGATGCCGTTGCAGAACAGCGAATTGTTGACCGACATGATCGTCGAATGCGCGGTGTCGGCCGCACCGATCTCGATCATCGCCACCGCGTAGGCCACCGGGTCGAGGCCGGCGCCGCCGTACTCGACCGGAACCTCGATGCCCATCAAGCCGAGCTGGCCCATCTCGCGGATGTTCTCGAGCGGGAACTCGCCCGTTCGGTCGAGTTCGGCCGCAACCGGTGCAATGCGCTTCTGCGCGAACTCGCGCGCAATCGACTGGATCGACAACTGGTCTTCGCTGAGGCGGAAATCCATCGGTGTTCCTGATGCGGGCTGACCCGGGATTTTACACGATGCGTCGTGACCGGCCGCCATCAGCGCCCGTGGTCAACAGCCACACGCCCCACGTCACGGGCTTCGTCCATCTATCACGGAATGAATCTTCGATTCGATGCCGATCGGCTTTCAGGAGAACGCAGAAACGAGCCAGGTCAGCACGAACCATGCGAAGCCTGCAAGCGTGGCCGGATGAATGCGTCTCAGCGAAAGCCAGTCGTGAAGCGCCAGCGACACGAAGAAGCCGATCCAGACGCCACAGAAAAACGTGATGTGCCCGACCTCTCCAAAACGCGCCATCAGTGCCGGAAGCAGCGGTTCCATCCACGAAACGACCACGGGATCGTAGGCGCGAGAGAGCACCGGTCCAAGCATGAAAAACGTGCCGGTGAAGATCAGCCGCTTGTGCCAGTCCGATTGTGCACGCCAGCGCCACGCGAGCACCAGGCAGGTTACAAAGCCGACCAGGAACAGACGATTCGCACGAACCTGGATCGCCATCTGCTCCCAGCCTTTCCAGACGACGACGAAAATATAGAGCGTGCTCAAGGTCACGCCGATGGCGACAACGAACGTCGCGATCCCGAGCTTCCTGTGCATTTTTACGTTGCGCAACCGGACCAGGTTCGCCTGCACCACGAGAAGTACGGACCAGGCCAATCCGAACAACCCGTGGATGACGAATTTCGGGTCGCTGTTGCTCGGCTGGCCGACATCGGTGAAGAGGTTGTCGGAAAACGCAACGACGCTCAGCACCAAAACCAGGACACTGACAATCGAGAAGTATGCGCTGCGGGCTTTATCGGTCATGTTCGCTTACAGGAGAGCAGGCACAGCGAGGCAGTCCAGTACGTCAACAGATTCCGGCTGCCAGAGAATATCGCCCTGACGCCCGACGTCGACATCGTGCCTGGCAAGTCTGGATCTGGTGGAATCTCGGAGCAGCCGACGAGCCATGGCGCGTTCCCGACTCGGAGCGTCGCCCGTGATCCGAATCTCAGTGCGTATGGTGTCATCCGAATGGCAGCAGCAGTCAGCAAATGGATCAACGGAAAAAGGCACGTCGAAGGGACAGCAGACCGCTTTTCCGGAGTGGGTGATCGCTGGCGCCAGCGCGTCGAGCGGAAACGATGACGCCTGCGTTGACGACGCCGGTCCGCCACGCTACGCTGCCTTTCATCTTTCAATCAAGATAAAGGGATAAAGCGTGGATCTGGCTGCCACGTCGGCGTTGCTTAGGCTGCTCTCCGACCCGACCCGTGTGCGCCTGCTGGCGCTGCTCGAACGCGAGGAACTGACGGTCGCCGAACTGTCGGCGATCCTGCGCCTCGCGCAGCCACGCGTCTCGACCCATCTGGCCAAGCTCAAGGAAGCCGAGGTCGTGCGTGACCGTCGCGCTGGCGTTTCTTCCTACTATCGCTTCAATGACGACGTCGATGTCAGCGCGCGCGCACTGCTGCGCGCGCTCGAAGAGAATATCGACGATGCGCTGTTGCGCGACGACGAACGGCGGCTGCCGGCGATTCTCGCCAAACGCGCCAAAGCCGAAGGCTGGGCCGACACCGTCGCCGGCGACATGGAACGCCACTACTCGCCGGGTCGCACCTGGGAAACCCTTGCACGGTCGATGACGCGTCTGGTCGATCCGGGCGATGTGCTCGACATCGCATCCGGTGACGGCGGACTGGCCGAACTGCTGGCGCCGCGCGCGCGCTCGATCGTCTGCATCGATGCCGGTGCGCGTGTCGTCAATGCCGCGCGCGAGCGCCTCAAGGCGTTTACGCATGTCGAGGTGCGTGAAGGTGACATGCATGCGCTCGATGTCGGTGCGCAGCGATTCGACCTTGTGTTGCTCATGCATGCGCTGACCTACAGCGATCGTCCGGCGCTGGTCGTTGCCGAGGCCGCGCGCGTGCTGCGCAGTGGTGGCCGGCTGCTTATCGCGACATTGGCCCGACACGCACACCGCACCGCGGTGGCGCCGTTTGATCACCGCAACCTCGGCTTCACGCCCGAGGAACTGCGGGCGTTCGCCGCCGGTGCCGGTCTCGAGGTGGTCTCCTGTGAACGCATCATGCGCGAAGGCAAGGCACCGCATTTCGAAGTGATTTCCCTGCTGGCGAACAAACCATGAGCGCACGTCCCCTGCCCTGGCTGCACCCGCATCGCGTGCATCTTCTGGAAGATGCACTGGCGCGCCGCATCCTCGTCATCGACGGGGCAATGGGCACGATGATCCAGGGCTACCGGCTCGAGGAAGCGGATTACCGGGGTGCTCGGTTCGTCGATGGCCACGATTCGCACGCTGCGCACGGTGACGGCTGCAGCCATGACCTCAAGGGCAACAACGACCTGCTGCTGCTGACCCGGCCCGACGTGATCGCGGCCGTGCACACCGAGTACCTGCAGGCCGGCGCCGACCTGGTCGAGACCAACACGTTCAACGCCACTGCGATCAGCCAGGCCGACTATCACCTGCAGCACATCGTCTACGAGCTCAATCGCGAAGGCGCACGTGTTGCGCGCGCCTGCTGTGACGCGGTCGAAGCGATCACGCCGCAACAGCCGCGCTTCGTCATCGGCGTGCTCGGTCCGACCAGCCGCACGGCGTCGATCAGCCCCGACGTCAATGATCCGGGATTCCGCAACACCAGTTTCGATGCGCTGCGCGGCACCTATCGCGAAGCGGTCGAAGGACTGATCGACGGCGGCGCCGACACGATCATGGTCGAGACGATCTTCGACACGCTCAATGCCAAGGCGGCGTTATTCGCGATCGAGGAAGTGTTCGATGCGCGCGGCGGGCGCCTGCCGATCATGATCTCGGGCACGATCACCGACCGTTCGGGACGCACCCTGTCGGGCCAGACTGCCGAAGCGTTCCATGCCTCGATGGCGCACAGCCGGCCGCTTTCGATCGGGCTCAACTGTGCACTTGGCGCGACCGATCTGCGCGAACACATCGATACACTCTCGCGCGTGGCCAGCTGCCACATCAGCGCGCATCCGAACGCCGGGCTGCCGAACGCCTTCGGCGAATACGACGAAACGCCCGAGGAGATGGCCACGACCTTGCGCGAATTCGCCGAATCCGGCTTGCTCAATCTGGTCGGCGGCTGCTGCGGCACGACGCCGGGGCACATCAAGGCGATCGCCGAGGCGGTGCGCGGTATCGCTCCGCGTGCCCTGCCGTCGATGGACATCGCAGACGCCGCATGAGTACGACGCCCCGCTACACCCGCCTGTCCGGTCTCGAACCACTGGTCATCACGCCGGAACTGCTGTTCATCAACATCGGCGAGCGCACCAATGTCACTGGCAGTGCGCAGTTCCGCAAGATGATCAAGGAAGAGCGCCTCGAGGATGCCGTCGAGGTCGCGCGCCAGCAGGTCGAGAACGGCGCACAGATCCTCGACGTCAACATGGACGAAGGCATGATCGACTCGGAAGCGGCGATGGTGCGATTCCTCAACCTGATCGCGTCCGAACCCGACATTGCGCGCATTCCGGTGATGGTCGATTCGTCGAAATGGAGCGTGATCGAAGCCGGGCTAAAGTGCCTGCAGGGCAAGGGCGTGGTCAACTCGATCTCGCTCAAGGAAGGCGAAGCTGCGTTCATCGAGCAGGCGCGCAAGGTGCTGCGTTACGGTGCGGCCGCGGTGATCATGGCGTTCGACGAACAGGGCCAGGCCGATACCTGCGCACGCAAGGTCGAGATCTGCACGCGCGCCTACAGCATCCTCACCGAACAGGTCGGCTTTCCGCCCGAAGACATCATCTTCGACCCGAACATCTTCGCCATCGCCACCGGCATCGAGGACCACGACAACTACGCGGTCGATTTCATCGAAGCGACGCGCATCATCCGCACGACCTTGCCGCATTGCCATGTGTCCGGCGGCGTCTCCAACGTGTCGTTCTCGTTCCGCGGCAACGAGCCGGTGCGCGCGGCGATCCATGCCGTGTTCCTCTACCACGCGATCGGCGCCGGCATGGACATGGGCATCGTCAACGCCGGCGCCTTGCCGATCGTCGACGATCTCGATGCCGAGTTGCGCGAACGCGTCGAGGATGTCGTGCTCAACCGCCGCCGCGACGCGACCGAGCGCCTGCTCGAAATCGCCGACCGCTACAAGCGCGGCGGTGCCGATCCGCTGGCCAGCGGTCGCGACGACAGCTGGCGCACGCTGCCGATCGACCAGCGCCTCGCACATGCGCTCGTGCATGGCATCGATGCGCATGTCGATGCCGATACCGAAGAAGCGCGCATTCGCTCGACGCGACCGCTGGACGTGATCGAAGGCCCGCTGATGAACGGCATGAATGTCGTCGGCGACCTGTTCGGTGCCGGCAAGATGTTCCTGCCGCAGGTGGTCAAGTCGGCGCGGGTGATGAAGAAGGCGGTGGCCTGGCTGCTGCCCTACATCGAAGCCGAGAAGCTGCGCACCGGCGATGTCGGCAAGTCGAACGGCAAGATCATCATGGCCACGGTCAAGGGCGACGTGCACGATATCGGCAAGAACATCGTCGGCGTCGTGCTCCGCTGCAACAACTTCGACGTGATCGATCTCGGCGTGATGGTGCCGGCACAGAAGATCCTCGATGCCGCGCGCGCCGAGAACGCCGACATGATCGGCCTGTCCGGCCTGATCACGCCGTCACTCGAGGAAATGACGCATATCGCCAAGGAAATGCAGCGCCAGGATTTCCATTTGCCGCTGCTGATCGGTGGCGCGACGACGTCACGCGCGCACACCGCGCTGAAGATCGATCCGCATTACAAGTATCCGACCGTGTGGGTCAAGGATGCCTCGCGCGCGGTCGGTGTCGCACAGTCCCTGATCTCGAAGGAACTGGTCGACGCCTTCATGGACAGGATCCGCGCCGACTATGCCGACATCCGTGAACGCCACAAGGACAAGTCCGGCGCGAAGAAACTCGTCGCGCTCGACAAGGCGCGTGCGCAGCGCTTCGATGGGGGTTGGGACACGCATCGGCCGGAGCCGCCGAAATCGCCGGGCCTCACCGTGCTCGACGACTATCCGCTGGCCGATCTCGTGCCGTACATCGACTGGACGCCGTTTTTCAACGCGTGGGAACTGGCCGGGCGCTATCCGGCGATCC
Source organism: Lysobacterales bacterium (assembly GCA_038259445.1). Classification (GTDB taxonomy): domain Bacteria; phylum Pseudomonadota; class Gammaproteobacteria; order Xanthomonadales; family Rhodanobacteraceae; genus Dokdonella. The sequence continues at coordinate 8,417 of JBBSOU010000065.1, forward strand.
TCGATGACGCGGTTGTTGGCGTGCAGGCCAAGGAACTTTACCGTGACGCGCGTGCCATGCTCGATCGCATCGTTGCCGAAAAGTGGCTGGCGGCGCGCGGCGTGATCGGCCTGTGGCCGGCCAGCAGCGAAGGTGATGATGTCCAAGTGCAGGTCGACGCGGATGGCACGACGTCGACGCAGACCTTGCACTTCCTTCGACAGCAGGTCGACAAGCCGGTGGAACGCCCGGATTTCTGCCTCGCCGACTTCATCGCGCCGAAAGCCTCCGGAGTGCAGGACTGGATCGGTGGCTTCGCCGTGACCGCGGGCATCGGCATCGACGAACATGTCGCGCGTTTCGAACGCGAGCACGACGACTACTCGTCAATCATGCTCAAGGCACTGGCCGACCGCCTCGCCGAGGCCTTCGCCGAACATCTGCACCAGCGCGTGCGTCGCGAATTCTGGGGCTACTCAGTCGACGAAGACCTGCCCAACGAGGCACTGATCACCGAAGCGTACCGCGGCATCCGCCCGGCCCCGGGCTATCCGGCGTGTCCAGACCACAGCGAGAAGGCCACCCTGTTCGACTTGCTCGATGCGCCGCGCAATGCCGGGCTCACGCTCACCGAGAGCTTCGCGATGCTGCCGACGGCGGCAGTATCGGGCTGGTACTTCGCGCATCCACGCAGCCAGTACTTCGTGCTCGGTCGCGTCTCGCGCGAACAGGTCGCCGACTACGCGCGGCGCAAGGGCTGGACACTGGCCGAAGCCGAGCGCTGGCTGGCGCCGAACCTCGACTACGATCCGGAATGACGCGAACCGTTGTCGATCAGGCCGCGCCGACCGGCACGATCTTCGGCTGGCGGATATCCACCGCGAGGTTGTAGATCGCCACGATCGCCGGAAACAGGTTCGAAAGCACGCCGACCGAGTCGTTCTTGCCGAAGGTGAAGTAGCTCACAAGCATAAGGCTGCCGGCCACCGACAGCCACCAGAACGCGCGCGGCATGTGCACGCGACCGAGTTTGCGCGTCGCGTACATCTGCACGAGCCAGCGGCTCGTGAACATCAGCACGCCGAGGTAGCCAACCAGCTTCCACGGCGTCACGCCGATCGAATGGATATTGAACAGGACTTCGTTCATGGCGATGCCGGGCGGAAAAGGTCGGGCATTTTAGCGCCAGCCGATGTCGCGAAAACGTCGATATCGCTTCCGTCGAGATGCTATCCAGCCATCGAGCGCGCCACTCAGCGTGTAGCGAGCCACTCGTGGATCGCCGGCGGCACCTCGCGCTGGGCACGGCTCGACACGTAGATGCCGATATGGCCACCCTTGAATGCGATCTGCGTGTAGTCCTTGGTGCCGACCACGCCGGCCAGCGCGCGTGATGCATCGGGCGGCACGAGGTGATCCTGTTCGGCAAAGATGTTGAGCACCGGCATCGTGATGTTCTTCAGGTCGACGGCCTTGTCGCCGATCATGAGTCCGCCCTTGACCAGCTTGTTGCCCTGGTAGAAATCGCGCATGAACTGACGGAACGCTTCACCGGCCTGATCGGGAGAATCGAAAATCCATTTCTCCATGCGCAGGAAGTTTTCGAGTTCCTTGCGGTCGTCAAGGATGTCGACCATGCCGACGTACTTCTGCTGGAACAGGCGCATCGGCTTGAGCATGAGGTAACACATGTTCATGAGGTCGGCCGGCACGTTGCCGATGGTGTCGACAAACAGGTCGGCATCCATCGTGCGCGTCCAGTTCGACAGCATGTTGTCGGGTGTGTGGAAATCGACCGGCGTCACCATCGTGATCAGGTTGCGCACCTTGTCCGGGTAGATCGATGTGAAGCACAACGAGAACGCGCCGCCCTGGCAGATGCCGAGGATGTTGATCTTCTTGACGCCGGCATTGCGTGCGACCGCATCGACGCTGCGACGCAGATAGCCGTTGATGTAGTCGTCGAGGTTGAGCCAGCGATCGGCGCGATCCGGATAGCCCCAGTCGACCAGGTACACATCCTCGCCTTGCGCAAGCAGGTTGCGCACAAGCGACTTGTCTTCCTGCAGATCGACCATGTATGGACGGTTGACCAGCGCGTAGACAATCAGCGTCGGTGTTTTCGCGGTCGGTGCGCGGTCGCCGCGGAAGCGGTAGACCACGAGCTTGTCCTCGCGATAGACCTCGTCCTTCGGCGTGACGCCGTAGCTGACATCATCAAGCTCGCGCAGCACCTGCACGCCGGCGGCAAGCTTGTTGCGGAACCGCGTTGCTTCGTCAAATATCCGCGAAGGGTCGAGTCGGATCGGTTGCATGATGGTCTCCTCAGCGCTTGCCGGACTTCGACTTCAGCGGCTTCGCTGCAGTCCGACCGGTTTCCTGACCGGCCTCGCGCGCGAACCGCGCGATGCTGGAGGCGAAACTCGACGAACCCTTGCGCTCGCCACGATCCGGTTTGAACACCGGCGGTGAGGCTTTCGCCGCATGCTTGGCCTTGCTGGCGACGGCCTTGGCCTTGGATCCCTTGCGCGAGGTCTTTTTTGCGGATTTCGGCTTCGACTTCGCCGCAACCGGCGTCGTTGCCGGCACGGTACGCGGCAGCGGCCGCGCGAATGCGACGACATTCGATGGCCGCGACGGTTCGCGCGCGTTCTTCAGTGTGTCGAGTTCCCCACGCAGCTTCTCGACTTCGGCAGCGAGATCGGCCTGTTCGGCCGCTTTCTCGCGTTCGGCACGAAACTCGCGACGCAGCGCCTGCAGGCGCTCGCCAATCGTGTTGATCTCGCTGCGCGTCGGAATGCCGAGATCGACGCTGATGCGCTCGATTTCGCGCTGCACGTTCTCGCGCACGCGCATCTGCGCGTTGACCAGCGCACCGTAGATCTCGCGGTACTCTTCCGACAAGGCGATCTCGGCATAGGCTTCTTCCGCGGCATCGATCCACAGGTCGTAGACGCCACGGATCGAATCGATCTGCCGGCCGGGTTCCTCGCGCTCGGCCAGCTTGAGCTGGAACCGCGCAAAACTGTTCTCGCTGACCTTGAGCATGAGGCGGTTGTAGCGCGCCATCTGCTCCTGATAGGCGATCATCGCCAGTGCTGCCTGCTGCGCATTTTCCTGATGCTCGCGCAGGAAGCCGAATGCCGGGGTGCCGAGCACGCCCTTGAGGTCGTTGAGCACCGGCCCTGCAGCGCCGACCATGCGCTCCATCATCTGTTCGAGGCCAACCGCCCCGCTGCCACCGAAACTGCGCATCGCCTGGGTGATCGGATTGTTCATCCACGACGGTGAAGCCGCAGCAAACCCCCCGGCGCCGTTGAGTGCATCGAGCCATGGCATCGACGTGCCCTGCGCCTGCCCGCCCCCTGCGGCCATGCTCTGCAGCATGCCGAGGTAACCTTGCGCGCCGCTCATCAGGCGTTCGATCGCATCGCTCTGTACCGCGCCACCGGCGAACTGGCGCGTCCATTGCGCGATACCATCGCTCCATTGCCGCTGCATCGCGTCCTGCGAAGACCACGACGGCAGCACCGCCGCACCTGGAATCGCCGACATCGATTGCCGTGCCATCGCCTCCCAGTTGCGCGCCCACTGGGCGAAATCCATCGTGTCGGTCATGACCAGTCTCCGATTCGGTGAGGGCGCGACGCGGGGTCGCCAACTGCGGATGATAGTACGGCGCGCGATTCAGTCGCCCGGAATCTCGCCGAGCTGGCCAGCACCCAGCACCGCGTTGCCGCGCGGCGTCGTCGCGATGTCACGGCTCGGCGGCAATCGCGCACCGGTTTGCAGATGCGCCCACAGATGATCGAGAGCGGCGTAGGCGTAGGGCAGCATCGGCACATGGCGATCGCCGAATCCGGGAAACGCCAGGAACGCATCGAAGTGCTGCGCATTGGCGATACGCCAGTACACGGGCGATCGGCCATTGGCAGCCAGCCAGGCCACATAGGGATCGGACGTGAAGGCCATCGGCACGAGGCCATCGTCGACGCCGTGGACGATCATGATCGGCAGGCCGGCACGCGGCAGTACTGCGCGCGTTTGCGCGATACCGTCGAGCACGCGACGGCCGATACGCCCGGATCCTGACGCCAACTCGCGCAGGCACAGCAACCCTGGCAAGGCCGGGTCGTCGCCCGTCGCAAGCGTATCGACGATGCCAACCGCCGCGCCGGGCGGAATGCCCGAGGCATCGGCCCACCATGCCGCGCGCTCCGACGCGGTCGGCGCATGCGCCACTCCGGCACCATCGAGCGTGGCGAAGCGGTAGCCGCATGGCATGTCGCTGGCGCCCGATCGCGCGTAGGCGGCGGCATAGGTGACGGCCACCGAGCGCCACAGGTCGAGCGCCGTGGTCGACGCGGCGCTTGCCAGCGCGCCGTCGCTCCATCCGCCCGCAGACATGCGCGCGTACGCGTCGGCGCTTTGGGCCTTCGCATCCGATCCCTGCAACAGTCCAAGCGCGCTCAGCGCAGCGCAGCGCGCCCGCCAGGCCGGCGGCTCGGCAGCATTGACGCGCGCGAACGGCGTTGAATCAAAGCGTGCGTCGAGCAGAGCGCAGGGCGCCAGCAAGGCGGCCTCGGTGACCACGTCAAACAACGCACGCCCACCCTCGCCGGCCCAGATGTTCGGCTCGATCGCGACGACTCCGTCGAGCACGCCCTCATCGGATTCGGCCGCTCGCAGCACCGCGCCACCGCCGTTGGAGAGTCCGGCCGCGATGATGCGCGTGTTTTCTGCAGTGAACGGCGCTTCGTCCGGAAACGCCTGATCGAGTGCCTGCAGCGCAAAGCGGGCCGCCTGCAGGACGTGGCGGCCCCAGGCGGCTTCCGGGTTGTCGCCGGAATGCGCGTGCTTGACGAGCACCGCATCGGCGGCGACCGCGTCAACGGCGACCTTCGGCGCGAACTCGAGCGTCGCTTCAGCGACCGCGGCGCGCGTACCGTCCAGTTGCACGCCGGTCAACGATGCGACATCGAAATACCCGCTGCCGGCGCCCTTGTCGGTGTAGGCAACCGCACAGCCGCGCGGCAGGCCCCAGGCGCCGGCCAGCGCGATCGAGCCATAGATGCCGCGAGAACCGGAGGACGCCGTGACAACGACGCAGCGCGATTGCCGATTGAACAAGTCCGGCACCTGTACGAGCACACGGTGCGGTGCACTGGCGTTCGGCAAGGTCGCGAACGCACTGAACTCCCTGCCCGTCACCACCGGCACGGCGCCGTAGATCTCGCCATAGCCGCCCAGCGGACCGAGATCGGCAATGCCACGCCAGCTCGCGTAGATCGCGCGGCGGCGCAGTTCGACGTGGCCCGGCTGCTCCGACTGGGCGAGCGTCGGCAGCGTGCCACGCAGGCCGGCGAGGCCGAGTCCGGCACTCAGCAGATCGTCGCCAGTGCGATGCTCGGTGACACGGACCGGACCAATCGAATCCGCTGGCATCGAGGTCGACTCCGGTACGGTGGGTGAACTGGCACAGGCGGCGAGCAATGCCATGCATGGCAGGAACAGGATAGGTCGCGTGGCGCTCTTCATGCTCGGATTCCGTCGGCAACTGCCCCAAGTCTGCGCAGCCGCGGCGGCGCGTGCAAGGCGCGATCGTCCGTTTGGACCATTGCACGCCGTTCTGCGCGCCTGCCGGGACAGGCTAAAGTGACGTCATGACGTGCATCCTGATTGCCGATGACCACCCGCTGTTCCGTCTCGCGCTGGCACAGGCGGTGCGCAGTCTGGTCGACGCTGCCGAGGTGATCGAGGCCGACCGTTTCGAGAGCGCGCGCGAACACCTTTTGTCGCGCATCGATATCGATCTCGTGCTGCTCGACCTGCACATGCCTGGAAGCCACGGCCTGATGGGCCTCGTGACCTTGCGCACTGAGTTTCCCGCCGTCGCCATCGTCATGATCTCGGCGCACGATGACCCGGCCGTGGTCCGTCGCGCACTGACCTACGGTGCCGCCGGATTCATTCCCAAGCGCAGCAGCCTCGGCGCACTGCAGGACGCGTTGCGCGCCGTGCTCGCCGCCGAGTTTCCGTCGCCGGACGCGGTGCCCGGCGAGAACCACAGCGCCATCGATGCCGACGATATCCAGCTCGCCGCGCGACTGGCCAGCCTCAGCCCGCAACAGCTGCGTGTGCTCGGGCTGGTTGCCGAAGGGCTGCTCAACAAGCAGATCGCCGACCGTCTCGACATCCAGGAACGCACGGTCAAGGCGCACATGAGCGCGGTGTTCGAGCGCCTTGGCGTGCGCAACCGCACGCAGGCCAGCCTGCTGCTGCGCTCACTCGAGATCCACGATCCGTCGCGCTCGCCGGTTGGCGGCTGAACGTCGCGGCGCAACGATCCTGTCAGGCCGGCAATGCGGCGTTGTGATAAACGTCCTGCACGTCGTCGAGTTCGTCGAGCCAATCGAGCAAATCCTGCAGCGTTTCAGCGACCTCGGCTGTGACCGCGACGCGATTGGCCGGACGCATGACGACATCGGCGCTGACCGGTGTGAAACCGGCGTCGGCGAGTGCCTTGCCGATCGCTTCGAACTGGTCGGGAGCACAGATGACCGTGGTGGAAGCGCCGTCGCTGGCGACGTCGTCGGCACCGGCTTCAAGTGCGGTATCGAGCACACGCTCCTCGCTGCCCGACGCGCCTGTGTCGATGACGATCTCGCCGACACGCGAGAACTGGAACGCGACCGATCCGCTGGTGCCGAGATTACCGCCGTGCTTGGACAAGGCATGACGGACATCGGCGACCGTGCGCACGGCGTTGTCAGTCATCGCATCGATGATCAGGGCCACACCCGAGGGCCCGTAACCTTCGTAGCGCAGCTCCTGCATGTTGTCGGCGCCTTCGGCACCCGATCCGCGCTTGACCGCACGCTCGATCGTGTCCTTGGTCATGTTCGCCGACAGCGCCTTTTCGATGCCGATGCGCAGGCGTGCGTTGGTCGCCGGGTCGGCGCCGTTGCGCGCCGCCACCGTGATCTCGCGGATCAGCTTGGTGAAGATCTTGCCGCGCCGCGCGTCTTCCGCGTTCTTGCGACCTTCGATGCTCGGGCCTCTGCCCATGGGGATTCCTGAACTCGCCGGTAGGGGCGCAAGGGTAAGCGAGGCGCGCGCGTTGGGGAATGGGGCGCCGCCTCCCAGGGCGATATTGGTCAGCGCTGAAGCGTCACCGATACCGGGCAATGATCGGACGGATAGTCATCCTCGGCGACGCCATAGGCGAACTCCTCGAACGAACCGGGACGCATGCGCGCGGCGGCACGCGGGTCGAGAATGATCAGGTCAATGTAGTCGGCATAGCGCGCGATACAGGTCGCGCCGCGGCCAGCCGATGCGTCGACAAGCTTCGCATTGCCCTCGTTGAGCTTCTGCCAGACCTGATCTCCAGCGAGCGCGAGGCGCCGGTTCCAGTCACCGAGCATCACGAACGGCACGTCTTCGCGCCGTCGATCGGCGATCCATCGCGCAAGCACAGGCACCTGGTCGAACAGCACCGGACAGGCGGTATTGCTCGATCCACTGGAGCAGCCGCTCTTGAGGTGCAGCGACAACAAGCGCAGCGAAGCCGGCCCGTTCACGGTGATGTCGACACCCCAGCGCAGGCCCGGATCGCCGAGACCGAGTTCGACAAGGTCGGGATTGCGTGTGAAATCGATGCCCCTGCGTATGGCGAAGCCGACATCCTGCTTGCGGATTGTCGGGCCGGATGTCGCATCGCGGCCACAAAACCTGCTGCGCCCGCTGTCCGGACGCGCAGACATGACGACCGTGTAGCGCTCCGGATCGAACACGCGTTCGGCGGCGACCACGTTCTCGACTTCGGCAAACGCGATGATGTCGGCGTCGAGTCGCGCGACATCGGCCCGCAAGGCCGCGTACTCGGCCTCGGTGCGCGCGCGACAGCCGGTTCCATCGACGGCAGCGAGATGCTCGATGTTCCACGCCGTGATCTTGAGCGAATCGGGTGCGTTACGAGTCGGAGCGCTCGTGCAGCCGACGACAACAAAAACCAGGGCAAACACCAGCGCGCGCGTGTTGAAACCGGCCATGGAAAATCCTGCGAGGCAATAAAGAACCCTAGTATCGCCGCTGGCCATGACATCTTCCATTCGGCGCGATTCCGACGCCAGTCGCGCTGTCGTCAACCGATTCGACGATGCTGCGTTGAATCCCTGGAACTCCGGGAGCAAACCACGTGTACCTTCGATCCCAATGCCTGCTCATCGCGCTCGGCGTCGCATCGGCCGTACCCACCTTCGCACAGACCTGCACGTTCGACGCCGCCCACGCGCGCTTCGCCGACTTCCTGACGACAGCCTCCTTGAACGGCGGCGCGGTGCTCGTCGGCACCTCGCAGGGAATTCTCAGCGAGACCTACTACGGCACGTTCAACGCCGCCACCGTCGTGCCGATCGCGTCGGCCACCAAGCTCGCCAGCGCGCTGCGCGTGCTGCAGGTGGTCGAACGTGGCCAGGCCGACTTCGACGCGCCGGTATCGACCTATCTGCCGGCATTCACCGGCGAGAAAGGCATGATGAGCCTGCGCCAGATGTTCAGCCACACGGCGGGCTACGGCAACGATTCGACCATCGACGTGCTTCTCGACGACACGATCACGCTGGCCGAGGCAGTCGACCAGATCGCCTGCTGCCGGCCACTCAACGCCGGCTACACGGTCGGCGGGCAGTTTTCCTATGGCGGCGTCTCGATGCACATTGCCGGAGGTGTCGTCGAAGTGGTCGGCGGTGGCGACTGGCAGCAACGCTGGCAGAGCGAAATCGGCGCTCCGCTCGGCATCAGCACGATCGATTGGCAGGCATTCGGTTCGAGCACCAACTACGGCATCGCCGGCGGCGCGCGCAGCAACCTGCGCGACTACGGCCGCCTCATGCACATGCTTGCGAACGGCGGACGCGGCAACAACACGCGGGTCCTGCGCGCGAGCTCGATCGAGCAACTCGATGTCGACAATGTCGGTGATCTGCCGATCGCATTCGCGCCGGTCAACGCCAATCCCCCGGTGCGCTACAGCCTCGGCGCATGGCTCGATACGGTTACCGGCGAGAACGCACCGTCGTTCCTGCACAGCCTCGGCGCGTTCGGATTCTTGCCGTGGTTCGACAGCGAACGCGGCCTTTACGGTGTTTTCATGATCCGTGCGTTTCCGGGGATCAATTCCACCGCGCTGCCAACGTATCTTGCAATGATCAGCGACATCCGATCGGAATTCGCGGCGAGCGCCTGCACGCCGATAGAGTCGACCGATGGGATCTTCGCCAGCGAGTTCGACCCGTACTGACAACTGCGTGATTTCGCGCGACGATGTCGTTGCTGTCACAAGGAACGCAACGTGTCGAACCACCGCTTCATGCAGATCGATGTCTTCACGCACCGCGTCGGCTTCGGCAACGCCCTGGCGGTCGTTTTCGATGCCGACGACATGGACATCGAGTCGATGCAGCGCTTCGCCGCTTGGACAAATCTTTCCGAATCCGTGTTCCTGCTGCAACCCGATGATGCCCGCGCCGATTACCGCGTGCGCATCTTCACGCCACGCGCCGAGTTGCCGTTCGCCGGCCATCCGAGCGTCGGCAGTGCATTCGCCGCATTGCACGCCGGCATCGTCACCGCGCGCGACGGCACGCTTGTGCAGCAATGCGCCGCCGGCCTGCTGCCGGTGCGCGTCGAAGCGAACGCATCGAATCGAATCCACGTGCGTTCGCCACGCGCACGAATGCGCGGGCTGCACGCCGAAGAGCGTGCACTCATAGTCGGGCTCTTGCCGGGGGCGTCGCGCGCGCGCGTCGACGCCAGTCGCATCGTCGACAACGGACCGCTCTGGCTGATCGTGCCGTTTGCCACTGCTGAATCGGTGCGTGGCTGGAGGCCCGATATGGGCGCAGTCGCGCAGGTGTGCGCAGTGTCGGCGTGCGTCGGAATGGCCGTGTACGCCGATGCGCAGGCATCAGACCATGCGCGCGTCGTGCGCGCGTTCTGCCCCAACGATGGCATTGCCGAGGATCCGGTGACCGGCAGCGCGAATGCCGCGATCGCCGCGGTCGAGCACGAACGAATTGCCGCTCGCGCGAGGGCGCCCGTTGTGGTCAGCCAGGGCCGCGAACTCGGTCGCGACGGTTTCGTGCATGTCGAAGTCGATGATGACGATGACGTCTGGATCGGCGGCCATTGCGTGATCGCGATCAGCGGCTCGGTCGACTGGCCGGCGGCGACGATCGCTGGGAATCTGATCGCGACTGAAGTCGCTCCCACATCATCACGTACTGGTGGCGGCAACTTCAGTCGCGAACACGGTGATCCTCGCATGAAAACCGCGAGACCCTGATTCGCAAACGCAGAACGCCGGCGCAATCGATCCGCCGGCGTCCTGTTTTCTCTCGAGTTTGCTGGCGCCGCTCAGCGCGTGCCAGCAGTTGCGCGCATCAGATTTTCGCGCGCCGACCGAGCGCGACAGCGCCGACCATCGCCATGAACAAGGCGAACAGAAACATCGCGAATGTCGAGTTGACCGGCAAGGCAACCGCCTGGCCACCCGGACCACCCGGGATGATGACCGGCGCAGCGGAGATCGCGAAACCACGCAGGGCCGGATTGCCGCCGACATTGCCGATCAGGCTCGCCGCACCGCTGATCAGATCGACCTGGTAAAGACCGCTTGCACCGCCAGCGGTCAGCACGGCATAGGCAGAGTTCATGCCGGAAACGGTGAGTACGTCGAAGCCTGCGGGGCTGCCGAAGGCCACGCCGGTCGCACCGACCGGCACGAGCGTGCCTGCGTTCGGCGGATTCTGCAGGAACAGTCCGTCGGATGCGGCATCGAGGTAGTACAGCGCCGTGCCAGTCGCGCCGGCGACGCTGTTGATGTAGGCGACCGCCGCGAGCTGCGTGCCGCCCGGATTGATCGCGCCGTCGACAATCGTCTCGCCGGTATCGACGTTGATGCGCAGGTTCTGACCGGTGTCACTGACCACACGGAGGCGATCCGGAACCGGATTGAAATCGATCGCGAAGTTTGATCCGGAGAGCGCGACCGACAAGGTCGAAGCGAGCGTGGCGATGCCGGTGCCAGGCTCGATCGTGTACAGCCGACCCGAACCGGCCAGACCGTACAGCGCTCCGGTGGCCGGACGCACGTCGAGGTCGAGCAGCGTATCGGTGCCCTGCAGTCCGGTGACCGGAATCGTCGCCGTCACTGCAGCGGGCGCGCCGGTCGGAAAGATCACAAGATTGTTGCCGCCATCGAGACCGATGCCGGTGCCGGCTGCCGGCATTGCGCCGGGCAGCGGCGCCGCGCTCGTGGTGATGCCGATCAGCGTCGGATTGCCGCCAATCGCACCGATCGAGGTCGCCGCACCGCTGGCCAGATCAATCGTGTACAAGCCGGTTGTGGCGGCAACGCGCAACGCTGCATACGCGGTATTCGTGCTGCCCACGGTCAGCACATCGAAACCGGTGCCGGGTTCGATGGTGACGTTGAGCGCACCGACGGGAACCACCGTGCCGTCGTTCGGCGGACTCTGCAACAGCAATCGGCTGTTGCTGATGTCGATGTTGTAGAGCGCGGTGGTCGCAGTGCCGGCAACGCTGTTCGTGTAGGCCGATTCAGCGACGGTCGAGCCGGCCGGATTGATCGAGCCGTCGACAACCGTGACGCCATCGGCCACGTTGACACGCAGACTCTGTCCGGTGTTGCTGATCACGCGCAGACGATCGGCCACCGGATTGAAGTCGACACCGAACGTGGTGCCGCTCGGCGCGGTGGCCAGCGTCGCAGCCAGCGTCGCCGCCGATGTCGCGGTATCGATGGTGTACAGGCGGCCCGACGCGGCGAGCGCATAGAGAACCCCCGTGGCCGGACGGATATCGAGTCCGACCAGCGTGTCTCCGGCCTGCAGACCGGTGACCGCTGACGACGCAGGAACTGCGCCGGGCGCGGTGGCGGAGAAACGCAGCAGCGAGTTGCTGTTGGTCAGACCAATCACGGTCTGGGCCGACGCACTCCCGGCGGCGACCATCAGCAAGGTGGCGATGGCTGCGCGGCACGCAAGCGCCGGGTGCGGATTGCGCAATTGGGCAAAACTGGAACGGTGGACAAGCATCGGCATTCTCCCCATGAGGTATCCCGCCGGATCGGCGGTATGGCATATCGTCGGATTGGCCTTGTTCGTACGGCTCCAGCCTGCGGATCGGATGCAGCGCTCGTGTGGAAAGATGCAGTCATGTGCCTGAACGGCACGAATCCCTAGCTCTCAGCGTCGTAACTGAGCCATTTCGCCGGCGCCATTCATCAGGATGAAGGCGCGCAAGCCGCGTCGAGCCGATCGTCTTTTTCGTTCCAGAGACCATTCAACCAGGTCTGGAAACGTTCGCGGAACCGCTCATCGCCGATGTAGTCGCCAGTCA
>JBBSOU010000066.1:0-20467 GCA_038259445.1 Lysobacterales bacterium
CACTGTCAAAGATCAATCGCTTGCAGGATCTACCTCATCCCGCACCTGCGGACCTTTCGTCCGAGGGAGCCGATCATCATACAACCATTTTCATCACCGTCAATACCTCGGCACGACTCCGCGCCCCTCCGTATCAACCCCTCCACAACCCCGTACGCAACAATCAACGCCGCTCAAACGGGCGCGCATCCTAACCGCATGCTCGGCGTTTGAGAAGCGCTTTGTTGCTCGCGCTTCGCTCGCGACATGTTACGGCTATGCAACGCCGTGTTTGCCGGGAGATGCAGCGGCGTTAATCGCGCAAATGGAATCCTGAGCCGAGCGCACAGGCTGCAGCAACGTCGGCGGCGCGGATGTTCGCAGCGAATGTTCACAGGCGATGCCGCTTTGGTATGGCACCAGCATCGCCGCCGAGCGGGCGTCGCGAGGACAATCTTCCATCGGAACAAATACGCGCATCGTGATCTCCTGGCCCGTCGGGCCGTTGCCTGAGTGGCTCCCAGTCAATCAGGCGGAGATGCCGTGCATGTGTCGGCAGGGGGCAGTATCGTGCGCAAATCGGGCGAAGCGCTGACGACGCACGAGGCCTCCCGCGAGGTCAGACCTCGACCATCTCGAAATCGGACTTGGTCACGCCGCAATCAGGACAGGTCCACGTCTCGGGGACGCTTTCCCAGCGTGTGCCGGGCGCGATGTCATCATCGGGCCAACCATCGGCTTCGTTGTAGATCAGACCGCAAACAACGCACATGAAGGAGCGGAACGGAATCTCGTCGGTCATGATCGGTTTCGCAAGCCCAGCAGGAGGAGAGTTGTGGCACACCTGACATTCTCGCAGCTTGGCGCGCAGGCGCAAAGTATCGATGGCCAGCAGGCGTGATCCTGCCAGGCCGCGGCATCTATGTGATTACCGATGGTCCTCGCGAGGACCTGCTGGATGCGGTGAGCGCCTCCATTGCCGGAGGTGCGCGCGTCGTGCAATACCGCGACAAGACCGGCGACACGCAGCGGCGACTTGCTGAATCACGCGGACTCGCCACGCTTTGCATGAGCGCCGGCATTCCCCTGATCATCAATGATGATGTCGATCTCGCCGCGCACAGCGGTGCCAGTGGCGTGCATCTCGGCAAGAACGACTGCGACATCAGGGACGCACGTGAGCGACTCGGCAATGACGCGATCATTGGCGTCTCCTGCTACGGTTCGATTGATCGCGCCAGACGGCTCGCCTTCGAAGGCGCCGACTATCTCGCCTTCGGTGCATTCCATGCATCGCCGACCAAGCCGGATGCGCCGCGGGCGACGCTCGATGTTCTGCGGCAGGCACGCGCCTTGGAATTGCCACTGGTGGCGATCGGCGGCATCACGGCCGACAATGCGCGTCCATTGATCGAAGCCGGCGCGGACTTCGTAGCGGTCATTTCGGCGGTGTTTGCCGAAGAGGACATCGAATCCGCGACGCGCCGGATCACAGCCCTTTTTTCCTGATCGCAAATGAGAACCCGATGAGCTCCAACAGCAAACTGTTCCAGCGTGCCCTGACGCTCATGCCGGGCGGCGTGAACTCGCCCGTGCGCGCATTCAAGTCGGTTGGCGGCGAGCCGTTCTTCACCGAGCGTGCGGACGGCCCGTACCTTTGGGATGTCGAAGGCAAACGCTACATCGACTATGTCGGCTCGTGGGGGCCGATGGTCGTTGGCCACAACCATCCGAGCGTGCGTGCCGCCGTGCAGGCCGCAATCGGCAACGGCCTGTCATTCGGCACGCCGTGTCGCGCCGAGATCACGATGGCCGAGACGATCACGCGGCTGATTCCGTCGATCGAGGTTGTGCGCATGGTCAATTCCGGTACCGAGGCGACGATGTCGGCGATCCGACTCGCGCGCGGACACACCGGCCGGTCTCGCATCGTCAAGTTCGAAGGCTGCTATCACGGCCATGGCGATGCATTTCTCGTGAAAGCCGGGTCCGGCGCGCTGACGCTAGGCATACCGACCTCGCCCGGCGTGCCGAAGGCGCTTGCCGACCTGACCCTGACCTTGCCATTCAATGATTTCGACGCGGCAACGCAGATGTTCGACGAGCTCGGCAGTGACATTGCCGGACTGATCGTCGAGCCAGTGCCCGGCAATATGAATTGCGTGCCGGCACGGGACGGCTATCTGCAGCATCTTCGTGAACTGTGCACGAAGCACGGCACACTGCTGATCTTCGATGAGGTGATGACCGGATTCCGCATTGCACTCGGTGGCGCACAAGCGCACTACGGCGTCACGCCCGACCTGACCACGCTCGGCAAGATCATCGGTGGTGGCATGCCCGTCGGTGCGTATGGCGGACGACGCGAGATCATGAACAAGATCGCGCCGGCCGGTCCGATCTACCAGGCCGGCACACTGAGCGGCAATCCGGTAGCGATGGCGGCAGGTCTGGCGATGCTCGAACTCGTGCAGACACCGGGCTTCCATGATGAACTCGCGCGGCGCACGCGACTGCTCACCGATGGTTTGCAGGCGCTCGCCGATGGTGCCGGCGTGCCGTTCACGACCAATCGGGTCGGCGGCATGTTCGGCCTTTTCTTCAGCGCGGAAAAGGTCGGCACCTATGCTCAGGCGATCGCCTGCGACGTCGAGGCGTTCAACCGGTTCTTCCGCGCCATGCTCGAGCGTGGCGTCTATCTGGCGCCATCGGCGTTCGAGGCGGGTTTCATGTCGATCGCGCACGACGACGCGGTGATCGCCGAAACACTGGAGGCCGCGCGCGGCGCCTTCGAGGCCGCGCGCGCGTGACAGCAAACGCGCCAGGGGCGAAGGCCGGCGAGTTCGAGACGGACTTCCAGCCGGCCAGCGACGCCGGCTGGCGCTTTCGCTGGTACCGGTTGCTGTTCCACCACGAAACAGCGGCCGAGCGCAATGTCGATCTGGTCCTGATCCTGATGATCCTTGCCAGCGTCGGCGTGGCCATCCTCGACAGCGTGCCAACGATCAACGCCGAATGGCATCACGTGCTCTACTTTGCCGAGTGGGCATTCACGGTCCTGTTCACGATCGAGTATGCGATCCGGTTGTGGGTGCTGCGTGCGCCGATGCGCTACGCGCGAAGCTTCTTCGGCGTGATCGACGTGCTCGCGATACTGCCGACCTACCTTTCGCTGCTGTTGGTCGGAAGCCATTACCTGCTGGTCGTGCGCGTGTTGCGGCTGCTGCGCATCTTTCGAGTACTGAAGCTCGTGCGCTACTCGAGCGAGGCGGGAGTGCTTGCCACCGCGATGCTGCGCAGCAGGCGCAAGATCTTCGTGTTCGTGTGCACGCTGATGACCATCGTGGTGATCTTCGGCACGCTCATGTACGTCGTCGAAGGGCCGAAGCACGGCTTCACCAGCATTCCGACCAGCATGTACTGGGCGATCGTGACGATGGCGACGGTCGGATTCGGCGACATCGCGCCGGTGACGCCGCTCGGGAGGCTGATCACCTCGGTGCTGATCCTGATCGGCTACAGCATCATCGCCGTACCAACCGGCATCTACACGGCGGAACTGGCCAATGCGCTGCGCCCGGCGCGCCGCACGGTCAAATGCAGCAACTGTGCGACGGCGGAGCATGACGCTGATGCACGCCATTGCAACCGTTGCGGCACGAAGCTGCCCGATGCACCGGTTGCTCGCAGCGATCAGGACTAGGGATGCTCTGATCAGGTCTGCGCAGGCGTCATGATGTCCACAAGGCTCGCCCGTTGGTGTGCGTGGCGTCGCTTGAGATGGGTGGCCTGGGCAAGCCGCGCGCGCCGGCGGGAGGGCCTTGTGGACATCACCCCGTCATTTAATTCAAACGGTTGGGGCCGCACTGCCTGCGCGCAGCTCGTCGTTGTGGCGACTCGACAGACGGCCAGTCTGCTTATCATCGCCACGCCTTGATCTGCGCGCAGGCAGTGCGGTGACGCATGTGCAGAATTGATCAGAGTATCCCTAGCTGATCGGTTGCTCTTCGAGAAATGCGCGGAAACCTTCGCGCAAACGCTCCATGCCGAGGGCGACATCGTCGTCGGCAATGTTGAGTGCAGGGACAAAGCGCAGCACGTCGGGACCGGCCTGCAGCAGCAGCAATCCAGCCCGAGCCGAATGATCGAGAATGTCGCCGGCGCGACCGGCGAATGCGCTGGACAGCACCGCGCCGAGCATCAGTCCGCGCCCGCGGATTTCGCGAAACAGGCCGAATTCCTCACCAATGAGCTGCAGTGCTTGCCGCAATGCCATCGATTGGCGCTCGACGTTGGCGAGGATCGGCGCTGAAGACAGTTTGCGCAACGCCACGCGGGCGACTGCGGCGGCAAGCGGATTGCCGCCGAACGTGGTTCCATGCGAACCAAACTGCAGGGTTTGTGCAGCCTTCGCGCCGACCAGCATCGCGCCGATCGGAAACCCGCATCCGAGCGCCTTGGCCAGGGTCATCACATCGGGTTGCACGCCATCCCACTGATGCGCCCACAGCTTGCCGGTACGCCCCATGCCGCACTGGATCTCGTCGAAGACGAGCAGCGCGCCGATCGCATCGCAGCGCTCACGCAAGGCTTTCAGGAATTCCGGCATCGCCGGTACCACGCCGCCTTCGCCCTGGATCGGTTCGACCAGAACCGCAGCGACATCGTCGGTCAGTACCCGATCGAGAGCAACGACGTCATTGAACACGCCGTAACGGAAGCCGCCCGGCAGCGGTTCGAATCCCGCCTGGTACTTCGGCTGCGCGGTGGCAGTGACTGCGGCCAGCGTGCGACCGTGAAACGAGCCTTCGAAACTGAGGATGACGCGCCGCTCCGGCGACCTGCCCTGCATCGCCGCATGTTTGCGCACGAGCTTGATCGTCGCCTCGTTGGCCTCACTACCCGAATTGCACAGGAACACGCGTTCGGCGAACCCGCTCGCCTCGACCAGTTCGCGCGCCAGCAACAGCGGCGGCTGCGAATGGAACACGTTGCTGACATGCCAAAGCCTGGCCGCCTGCGCGTGCAATGCGGCGACGATGTCGGCGTCACCGTGCCCAAGCGAATTGACCGCGATGCCGGCCGCAAAGTCGATGTACTCGCGGCCATCCATGTCCCACACGCGCGAGCCCAGGCCTCGCTCGAGCACGAGTTCGCGCTGGCGATAGATCGGCACGGTATAGCGCTGGGAAACGCGAACGAGGTCGCTCGTCTCACTCACGGAATCATTCTCCGGTGGAATCGGGGGACGATGATCTCACGCAGCGCAGGCGGCACGCGTCACTGCGGCGTGTCGCGCCCTGGCTCGACGCGGGCCAGTTCACGCTTGAGGATCTTGCCCGATGCGGTCATCGGCAGCGAGTCGCGAAACTCGACCGTGCGCGGATACTTGTAGGCCGCGATGCGTTCGCGCGTCCACGCCACCAGTTGTGCCTCGTCGACGTCACTGCCGGGCTTGCGGATGACAAAGGCCTTGACCTCTTCGCCATGCTCGGCCGACGGCACGCCGACGACCGCCGCCAGTGACACCGCCGGGTGCGTGATCAGCAGTTCCTCGATCTCGCGCGGATACACGTTGAAGCCGCCGCGAATGATCATGTCCTTGCTGCGATCGACGATGTAGTAGGCGCCGTCATGATCGCGGCGGCCCAGATCACCGGTACGAAACCAGCCATCGCGCATGGCCATGGCGGTATCGTGCGGACGATTGAAATAGCCCTTCATGACGTTGTGTCCGCGTACGGTGATTTCGCCGAGTGCGTCGGCGCCGTCGATCGTGCTCCACTCCTCGTCGACCAGTTTCACCTCGACGCCCCAGATCGGAATGCCGACCGAACCGGCCTTGATCGGATGGTCGCGTCGCGAGAACGTGATGACCGGAGCCGTTTCCGACATGCCGTAGCCTTCGAGGATCTGCACACCGAAACGGCGCTTGAACGCGTGCAGGATTTCGACCGGCAATGCGGCGCCACCCGATGCGGCGATGCGCAGATGGCTGGCGATCCTCGCTACGTCGACACTTTCGTCAAGCGCATTGAGCAAGGCCCAGTACATCGTCGGCACGCCGGCGAAACAGGTCGCCTGTTCGTCGAGCATGGCGGCAATGGCTGCTTTCGGATCGAAACGCGGCAACAGCACGAGACTGGCGGCCTGCAGAAATCCGGCGACCAGTTGCACGGTCTGTCCGAAGGTGTGGAACAGCGGCAGCACGACCAGGATCGTGTCGTGACCTTGCGGATGCTCGCCAAACAGACGCATGACCGCGACCGCGTTGAACAGGATATTTCCGTGGCTCAGCTCGGCGCCCTTCGCTTTGCCGGTGGTGCCGCTGGTGTAGAGGATCACCGCGGTATCGGTCGCTTCGGTGCGCCATGTCTCGAAGCGCGGCGACCGGGCGTGGACGGCGGCAGCGAAGGTCTGCACGCCGTCGATCGGCGATGCCGCGGTCGGATCAGCGGTAATCAGGTAGAAGTCGCTGCACGCATCTGTCTGCGCGAAGGCGGCCTCGCCTTCGATGCCCATCGGCAGTTCCGCGCTGCCCTCGAAGCAGAAATAGGCTTTCGCTTGCGAATCGGCGAGGTGGTAGGCGATCTCCTGGCGCTTGAGCAGCACGTTCAGCGGCACGACGACAGCGCCGGCCTTGAGGATGCCGAAGTACACGATCGGAAAGTACGGCAGGTTCGGACAGCTCAACGCAACCTTGTCACCGGGATGGATGCCCTGCGCGACGAGCAGATTGGCCACCTGGTTCGCCGCCGCATCGATCGCCGCGTAGCTGAGGCGACGTCCGGCGAAGATGATCGCGTCGCGTGACGGCAGTTCGCGCGCGCTGCTTTCGAGTACGACGGCGACGTTGAGCATGCTCGACTTCCTCGTTTGGCAAACCAGCGATCAGGGCGTGGAAAGTGGACAGATCGAGCGTTCGACCGTGCGGCTGCGCAACTCGGGTTCGATGGCGCTGGCGGCACTCGACTCGGCGGCGACGATGGCCTGCGCAATGTACGTCGCCAGGAACGCACCGATCAGGGCGTTGCAGTTGTTGCTGGTCGACTGACCCGTGATGTCGACGAACGGAGCCTGCAGGTCATCGGTGTACACGCCGTCAACACCGTCGACGCGCATCAGATAATCCAGTGCATAGGTCAACGTGATCGCCGTGATGTCGAGCGTGCAGGAACCGAGGAAGCCGGCATTGATCGGCACGGCCAGGTTGCTCGCGGAGCCCGGCGCGGAAAAACTTCCGGCGGCGAAGTCGCCCGAGAACGCGGATGCCTGCAACGCGACTGCACAACCGGAAATACCCGCCCCGCAGCCGTTGGCGACTTCGCAGATCGTGTAATCGATGCCGGACTCGTTGCCGCTTTGCTGCGGGATGCAGCCTGTCTTGCCGTCGACCGAGGCGCGCAACTCCTCGAGAAACTGCGACTTGCTCAATGCCGCCGACCAGCACGTCTCGAAACCATCGTGATGGACCAGGTCGACGGCGCTTGCGGCGAATGCAGCGAACAGACCGGTGGACGCGATGGAGGCCAGACAGACTCTTCGCAACACGCGTGTTCTCCCCTCGAATTCAGAACCAGATCCTGGCGAATACTCGATCGCCTGCGAGCGCCGCGGCACCAGACCGCTCAATCGATGAACAGGTCGGGCAGCAACGACTGCCCAGGCGCAACCGCATACCGCGAGAAGTCGGTGACTCCACGCCGCGAAAGCACGTCGTCATCGATCAGGAACGCGCCGGTCAGCTCGCGACTCGGCGTAGTCAGGATCGCATGCGCGGCATCGGCGACGATCTCCGGCGTGCGCGCGTTGTCGGTCGATACGCCCGGAATCATGTTCAGTGCATCGGTGGCGATCAGCGTGCGCGGCCACAGCGCATTGACGGCGACGCCTGATTCGCGGAACTCCTCGGCCATGCCGAGCACGCACAGGCTCATGCCCATCTTCGCAATCGTGTAGGCGACATGCGGGCCATACCACTTCGGATCGACCGTCGGCGGCGGCGATAGCATGAGGATGTGCGGATTGGATGCCTTGAGCAGATGCGGCAGACACGCCTGCGAGCAGACGAACGTGCCACGCGTATTGACCTGGTGCATGAGGTCATAGCGCTTCATCGGCGTATCGGCAGTACCACGCAGCCAGATCGCGCTGGCATTGTTGACGAGGATGTCGATGCCGCCAAAGGTCTGCACGGCGCGCTCAACCGCGGCGCGCACCTCGTCCTCGTTGCGGATGTCGACCATCAGCGGCAGCGCCTTGCCACCGAGCGCCTCGATCTGGGCCGCCGCGGTATGGATCGTGCCCGGCAGCTTGGGATTGGCGACGGCGCTCTTGGCTGCGATGACGATGTTGGCGCCGTCGCGTGCCGCGCGGCACGCGATGGCCAGCCCGATGCCACGCGACGCGCCACTGATGAATAGGGTCTTGCCGGCGAGGCTGGACATGCGGTCTCCGTTAGCCATCCTGGAAGCGTGGCAGATAGTGCATCAACTGCTCGAGTCGTGCGATGGGATCGGTCAGTTCGAGCAGGAGCTGGCGTTCCTGCGCTTCCAGCGGCAATGCCTCGGCGAGTCGAAAACCAACCCAGCCGGCATCGTCGTAGCGCTGACGATCAACGCGCGCAAACTCGCCGCCGATCTGCTCATGCAGGCGCTCGAGGATCGTCGCCAACAGCCCGCAACTGGGCGGCACTTCGATGACCGCCTCGGCATCGAGGGTTTCGATGTCGCCGAGGATCAATCCGTTGTCGCGTACGCGCGCCTGCAGCACGTGGAATCGCTCGCCGCCACGCGCATGGATGCCGAGCAGGCCATCGGGCAAGGTGTGGAAATCGATGATGTGGGCAAGCGTGCCGAAGGCCGCCGGTTGCGCCGGCTCGCCGGCTTCCTGTCCGGCAAGGATCAGGCAAACGCCGAACGGCGAGGAATGCCGTGCGCAATCACGGATCATGTCGAGATAGCGCTGTTCGAAGATGCGCAGGCTCAACACCCCGTCGGGATAAAGCACCGACGAGAGCGGAAACAGCGGTACCGATGCCTTGTTCATCATGTGTCGCGCAGCCGTTCGGCGAATCGCAGTGGCGCGCCTTCGAATCCGCCGTTGGACATGAAAACCACGTGATCACCGGCCTGCACGGTCATGGCGAGCACATCGAGCAGCGCGTCGACCGAACCCGCCGCCGTGCCGCGACCATCGAGTGCGTCGATCACGCGCTCGGCATTCCAGGGCAACTCGGCGCGCTGCAGGAAGACCACGCAATCGGCGTCGTGCAACGATGGCGCGAGCTGCTCGGCATGCGCACCGAGCCGCATCGAATTGGAACGCGGCTCGAGCGCGACGATGATGCGTGCTGCGCCGACGCGTGCGCGCAGTCCGGCGAGCGTGGTCTGGATAGCCGTTGGATGGTGGGCGAAATCGTCGTAGACGACCACCCCGGCGTGCTCGTCGATACGCTCCATGCGTCGCTTCACGCTCGTGAAAGCCGCGAACGCCGGCAGCAGCGACTGCGCCGGGACGCCGGCAGCATCGGCCGCGGCCAGCGCCGCCAATGCATTCATGACATTGTGGCGTCCGAGCAGCGACCACGTGATTTCGCCGATGTCTTCGCCGTGTCGGCTGACGCGAAAGCGCGAACCGTCGGCTTCGACCAATGTTGCGCGCCAGTCACCCGACTCGATGCCGAAACGGGTCACCGGCGCCCAGCATCCCAACGCGAGCACTTCGGCCAGACGCGCGTCCTCGGCGTTGACGATCAGGTGCCCGTTGCCTGGCACGATGCGCACGAGATGGTGGAACTGGCGCTGGATCGCGGCGACGTCAGGAAAGATGTCGGCATGATCGAACTCGAGATTGTTGAGGATCGCAATGCTCGGTCGGTAGTGCACGAACTTCGAGCGCTTGTCGAAGAACGCGGTGTCGTATTCGTCGGCTTCGATGACGAAAAAGGAAAAGTGATCAGCGTCCTTCTTCGCGCCGGACCGGGTGCGTGATCGCGACGGATCATCCGGGAAATGACTCTTGTCGCTCGCACGTTTTCCGCCGAGCCGTGCTGAAACCTCGAAGTTTCCGGGCACGCCGCCGATCAGGAAGCCCGGCTCGAGGCCACGGGATTCGAGCAGCCAGGCCAGCAATGACGTGGTCGTGGTCTTGCCATGCGTGCCGGCGACGGCGAGCACCTGGCGATCGGCCAGCACGTTTTCGCCGAGCCACTGCGGTCCGGAAATGTATGGCAGGCGCTGATCAAGCACATGCTCGATCGCGCCATTGCCGCGCGACAGCGCATTGCCGACGATGACCAGATCCGGCGCCGGTTCGAGATGATTCGCCGCGTAGCCGGATTTCAGGGTGATGCCGAGCTCTTCGAGCTGCGTGCTCATCGGCGGATAGACGTTGCTGTCGGACCCTTCAACCGAGTGTCCGAGTTCGCGCGCGATCGCCGCGACGCCGCCCATGAAAGTGCCGCAGATGCCGAGGATGTGCAGATTCATCGTCGCGCCAGCCCGCTCCGGCACGCCCATCGGTAGTCGGTCATTTCGGTAGCGCGTTGGCGATCCGTGTGCACACTTCATCGAGCGGACCGACGCCATCGACGACGACGAGCTTGCCCTTGCCGGCGAAATAGCCGGCGACCGGCTCGGTCTGTTCGGCATACACGCGCAAGCGTTCGCGCACGGTTTCCGGCGTGTCATCCTGCCGGCCTTCGGCAGCGGCACGACCGGCAATCCGCTCGACGATCATCTCGCTCGGCACTTCGAGTTTGACCGCGACATCGATCGGCTGACCAATGCGCGCCAGCAGCGCTTCGAGCGCCGCGCATTGAGCCACATTGCGCGGGTAGCCGTCGAGAATGAAGCCGCTCGCGGCATCAGCCTGCGCGAGGCGTTCCTCGAGCATGCCGAGCACGATCTCGTCGGAGACGAGCTGACCGGCGTCCATCACCGCCTTGGCCTTCAGGCCCAGCGGCGTACCGCTCCTTACCGCTGCGCGCAGCAGGTCTCCTGTCGACACATGTGGCACCGCGAGCGACGTCTTCAGCGACGTGGCCTGTGTTCCCTTGCCCGAACCGGGCGCACCCAACAGCACGACTCGCATAGTTTTCCTTGAAAGGTGCGACCGCGGAAGCGCGCAAGGCTGCGCTAGACTTTGGCCGTAAATCGCGGCGTAACGCTATCCGTCCGCGCACGGGTAGTCAAACCGTGCTCCGCAGCGGCCCCAACCACGAGGAATCCGATTCGATGCAAGGCAACCTGCTCTATGCCCAGTCCGGCGGTGTCACGGCGGTCATCAACGCCAGCGCATGCGCTGTGATCGAGACCGCGAGAAAGCACCACGTGCGCGTGCTGGCGGCGCGCAACGGCATCATCGGTGCGCTGCGCGAGGAGCTGATCGATACGTCGAAGGAGTCCGCATCGGCGATCGCCGCGTTACGCCATACGCCGGGCGGCGCGTTCGGCTCATGCCGCTTCAAGCTCAAGGGCATCGACCAGAGTCGTGCGCAGTACGAACGGCTGATCGATGTGTTCCGTGCCCACGACATACGCTGGTTCCTCTACAACGGCGGCAACGACTCCGCCGACACGGCGCTGAAGATTTCGCAGATCGGCAAGTCGCTCGGCTACGCAATCAACGTCATCGGCGTGCCGAAGACGGTCGACAACGATCTGGCGGTGACGGATTGCTGCCCGGGGTTCGGCTCGGTCGCCAAGTACACGGCCGTGTCGGTGCTCGAGGCGAGCCTCGACGTCGCCTCGATGGCGGAATCCTCGACCAAGGTGTTCGTCATGGAAGTGATGGGCCGTCACGCCGGCTGGATCGCCGCTGCCGCAGGTCTGGCCGGCACGCATGCCGACGATCCGCCGCACATCATCCTGTTTCCGGAAATACCGTTCGACGAGGCTGCATTTCTGGCGCGCGTGAAGTCGACGGTCGAGCGCGTCGGCTGGTGCACCGTTGTCGTCTCCGAAGGCGTGCGCAACAAGCAGGGCCGGTTCCTCTCCGAAGTCGGCACGCGGGATGCGTTCGGGCATGCGCAGCTTGGCGGCGTCGCGCCCATGCTCGCGCAGCGCGTGAAGGACGTGCTCGGCTTCAAGTATCACTGGGCAATGCCAGACTACCTGCAGCGCTCGGCGCGCCATATCGCCTCGAAAGTCGATGTCGAGCATGCCTACGCGGTAGGCAAGGCTGCGGTCGAGTATGCGATCGCCGGACGCAACGCGGTGATGCCGGTGATCGTTCGCAGCTCCGACGTGCCGTATCGATGGAAGATCGAATCAGCACCGTTGTCGAAGGTGGCCAACCATGAAAAGAAGTTGCCGAAGGGTTTCATTCGCCGCGATGGCTACGGCATCACCGAGGCAGCACGCCGTTACCTGCAGCCACTGATCCGCGGCGAAGACCCGCCGCCGACCGGCAAGGACGGCTTGCCGAAGTACGTCCGCCTGAAGAACATTGCAGTGCCCTCCAGGCTGCCTGCGTATTCGATCAGCGATTCATGAGCCAGCGAATTCGTGCGGATCCGCGCCCGGATACCGGCACATGCAACGATGCGCCCGGGCAGCATACGGCTCGGCAATGACAATCGAACGCCGGACGGCACGTGATGCCGTCCGCACGCCGCAGTGAGGGAACATCGATGGCCGGCAATCCCCTGATCGTGATCTTCCTGCCGATTGCACTCGGCATCGTCATGATCGGCCTCGGCCTGCATCTCGGCCCGGCCGACTTCCGCCGCGTGTTGACGATGCCGCGCGCGATCCTGGTCGCGCTCGGCGTGCAACTCCTCGTGCTGCCGCCGGTGGCGTTCCTGATTGGCGGGTTGGCCCGATTGCCCGGCGAGCTCGCGCTCGGCCTGGTGCTGCTCGCTGCATCGCCCGGCGGCGTCACCGCCAACCTGTTCAGCCATCTCGCGCGCGGCGATGTCGCGCTCAACGTCTCGCTGACCGCGGTCAACAGCGTGATCGCGTTGCTGACCCTGCCGATATGGGTCGCGCTGGCCCTGCAGTTTTTCCTCGGCGCCGACTCTGTGGTTTCGCCGCCTGTGCGCAAAGTCATCGAAGTGGCGGTACTGGTGATCGTGCCTGTGCTGATCGGCATGGCCGTGCGCTACTGGAGACCGACCTGGGCCGCGGCCGCCGAGAAACCGGTGCGCATGCTCTCGACGCTGGTGCTCGTGGTCGTCATCGTGCTTGCCGTGGCCAGCGAATGGCAACTGCTTCTGCAGCACGCCGGCGTGCTCGGCCTCGCCTGTGTCGCCTTCAATGTGGTCAGCCTGCTGGCAGGCTACACGGCGGCACGTGGCGCACGCCTGGCGCTGCCGCAGGCCACTGCGATCGCGTTCGAGATCGGCATCCACAACTCGACCCTGGCGATGTTCATTGCCCTCGAGGTGTTGGCGTTGCCGGCTGCCGCGGTGGCGCCCGCGCTCTATTCCTTCAGCATGTACGTGACCGCGGCGCTGTTCGCGGTCTGGGTAGTGCGGCGCGCGGGTCAGGCATCGACACGCATCGCGCGCTGACGCCGACCGGCAGGCGCGAGATGCACGCCGCTGTCGATTCTCGCAGGCCTGTACGGGCGATCACTGCATCGATCCACACGTGGTTGCCGTGGGCGGTCGCGCTGGTCGGCGCGACGTTGTCGCTTGCGCTGCTGTATCCGGGCCAGTACCCCTACGATGCCGCCTTCCAGTTGTGGCAGGCACGCAGTGGCCACTACGCCAACGTGTCGCCGCTGGCCATGCCGATGCTGTGGTCGGCGCTGCTCGCGTTCGGCGGTCATCCGGCCAGTCTGCTGGCGCTCAATCTGGCGATGTTCTGGGTTGGCCTTGGCCTGTGTATTTGCGCCATCCGTGCGCCACTGTGGATTCGCTGCGTTGGCTTGGCCGCGGGCGGCCTGCTGCCGCTGACACTCGTGCAGATGGCACATCTGCTGACCGATGCGCATCTGGCGGCGGTACTGATGCTGGCCACTGGTCTGCTCGTGCGTTCGATCGTTCTCGACAGCCGCGCGGCATGCGTGGCGTCGTTGCTGCTGTTTCTCTACGCAGGCTGCGTGCGTCACAACGCGGTGTTCGCCGTGCTGCCGTTCGCAGCGGTTTTCATTCGTGCACGACCGCTGCGTCAGCGCGTCGCCGCGGCGGCGCTGCTTTGCGCGACCACGCTTACCGCCGCATTCGCACTCGACCGACTGGCCGTCGAGCGCCTGACCACGTGGCCGACGATCGCGTTGTGGGATCTCGCCGCGATATCGGTCGCCACCGACCGCTTGCTGCTGCCGGACTTCGCACATGGCCCAGCATTGTCGGTTTCGGAGCTGGTCGAGACCGGCGCATTCGATCCGGCCTCGAACACGCATCTGTTCACGCGCTCGCGATCGGGCATAGCCGCTGGTCTGTCTCCGGCATTCTCGAGCGAGCAACTGGCCGGATTGCGCGCACGCTGGGTTCGGGCGATCGTCGACCATCCGGGTGCCTACGCGGAGCATCGCTGGCGAACCTGGCGACTGCTCGTAGGCGTGCCGGGCGACCGCGGCGTAGCCTATTTCGTTGCACGCCAGCGGTACGGCGACGATCCCGCACTGCCCGAACCGTGGCTGCCGCGCGCGCAAGCCTGGCTGTACGCGCATGCCGCAGTTCTGCACTCCAGCGGGTGGATGAGCGCGTTGCCGGCACTCGGCCTGAACCTGCTGGCCATGCTGCTGGCGTGGCGCCGCCGCGTCGACGCGATCGCGCAGCTTGCCGGCGTCGCCGCGGGCAGTGCGATGCTCTATGCATCGAGTTTTCTGGTGCTCGCACCAGGCGCCGAACTGCGCTATCTCACCTGGCCAATCGTCATCGCGCCGATGGCACTGCTGATGGCGCTGGCGGGGCGATCGAGGCAATGCCGGCGCAGCGCGGCATTCGCTGAGGGACAGACTCAAGCCGCCGGAACGGCGAAGTGACCCCGGTCCTGAGCGGACATGCGGACGGGCACTTGCCAGGCGCGGCCCCGCGCCGGCGCACCACACCGCTATACTCGGAGGGTTACGCGGGGTGGGGATACTTGGCCCCTTTGACTGAAGCCTGATAACCGGGAGGCATTGATGTTGCAGCAACATGGTTTGTTGTTTTCGCTGGTCTGCGCAGTGATCGCGATCCTTTACGGCATCTGGTCGATTCGCTGGATCATGGCCAAACCGGCCGGCAATGCACGCATGCAGGAGATCGCCGAGGCGATCCAGCTCGGCGCGCGTGCCTATCTCAACCGGCAGTACCTGACCATCGGCGCCGTTGGGCTGGTGCTGTTCATTGCCATCGGCCTCGCGCTCGACTGGCTGACGGCGTTCGGGTTCGCCATCGGCGCGATCCTGTCAGGCCTCGCCGGCTACATCGGCATGAACGTGTCGGTTCGCGCGAATGTGCGCACCGCCGAAGCGGCACGCAGTGGACTGGCCGCGGCGCTCGCGGTTGCATTCCGCGGTGGCGCCATCACCGGCATGCTGGTGGTGGGCCTCGGCTTGCTCGGTGTTGCCGGCTACTACGTCGTGCTCGCGCGGCTCGGCTACACGCCCGACCAGGCACTGAATGCGCTGATCGGACTCGCCTTCGGTTCTTCCCTGATCTCGATCTTCGCGCGCCTCGGTGGCGGCATCTTCACCAAGGGCGCGGACGTCGGCGCCGATCTGGTCGGCAAGGTCGAGGCCGGCATTCCGGAAGACGACCCGCGCAATCCCGCAGTCATCGCCGACAACGTCGGTGACAACGTCGGCGACTGCGCCGGCATGGCCGCCGACCTGTTCGAGACCTACGCGGTCACCTTGATCGCGACGATGCTGCTCGGCGGGGTCATGTTCGCCGGCAACCCGAATGCCGTGCTGTATCCGATCGTACTCGGCGGCGTATCGATCCTCGCATCGATCATCGGCACGTTCTTCGTCAAGGTCAGCGCCGGTGGCAAGATCATGAACGCGCTGTACAAGGGCGTGATCGTCTCGGCCGTGCTGTCGGCGATTGCCTTCTGGTTCGTCACTGCGGAACTGTTCCCGACCGGTCTCGAAGTCAGCAGCGGAATCGTCATTTCATCGCTCAACATCTTCTATTGCGGCGTGATCGGCCTGCTGCTGACCGGCGCCATGGTCGTCATCACCGAGTACTACACGGCGACCGAATACGCGCCGGTGCGCCACGTCGCGCAGGCCTCGACTACCGGTCATGCGACCAACATCATCGCCGGCATCGGCATCTCGATGAAGTCGACCGCGTGGCCGGTGCTTTCGGTGTGCGCGGCCATCTGGGGCGCCTACCATTTCGGTGGGCTCTACGGCATCGCCGTGGCAGCGACAGCGATGCTCTCGATGACCGGCATGATCGTCGCCCTCGATGCCTATGGTCCGATCACCGACAACGCCGGCGGCATCGCCGAGATGGCCGAACTGCCGCCTGAAGTACGTGCAGTCACCGATCCGCTCGACGCCGTCGGCAACACCACCAAGGCCGTCACCAAGGGGTATGCGATCGGCTCGGCCGGTCTCGCCGCGCTGGTCCTGTTTGCCGACTACACGCACAAGCTGCAGGTCGAGAATCCCGGGCAGATCTTCACGTTCGACATCTCCGACCACATGGTCATCATCGGCCTGTTGATCGGCGGCCTGATCCCTTACCTGTTCGGCGCGATGGCGATGGAAGCGGTGGGACGCGCGGCTGGATCGGTGGTCGAGGAAGTGCGCCGACAGTTCCGCGAGATCAAAGGCATCATGGAAGGCACGACCAAGCCTGATTACTCGCGCGCAGTCGACCTGCTGACCAAGTCGGCGATCAAGGAAATGATGATTCCGTCGCTGCTACCGGTGCTGGTGCCGATCCTCGTCGGCTTTCTGCTCGGACCGAAGGCGCTCGGCGGCATGCTGATCGGCACCATCGTGACCGGCCTGTTCGTGGCGATCTCGATGACCACCGGCGGTGGTGCGTGGGACAACGCGAAGAAGTACATCGAAGACGGCCACCACGGCGGCAAGGGTTCCGAGGCACACAAGGCCGCGGTGACCGGTGACACCGTCGGCGATCCGTACAAGGACACGGCCGGCCCGGCCGTCAATCCGCTGATCAAGATCATCAACATTGTCGCCTTGCTGATCGTGCCGCTGCTCTGAGCCCGAGCGTCAGCGCCGAATCGGAGAACCCCGCGAAAGCGGGGTTTTTCTTGCCTGCTGCAGGTGGTGCGACGCCATCCTCTCGATCCAGGCGGCGCCGGCGCCGATGCAGCGACACGGCGCTTTCGTTCGGCAACGCTGCTGCGCCGCAGCAGCAGTTGCACTATCCTTCGCGCCCCACAATCGTGCGTGTCGCGCACGGTGTGCGCGCCAGAACCCAATCACGGAGTGCCCATGGCTCTTGAACGCGTTTCCGCCGGCAAGGACGTGCCGAATGAAATCAACGTCATCATCGAGATTCCGAAGGATGCCGAACCGGTCAAGTACGAGGTCGACAAGGCCACCGGTGCGATCTTCGTCGACCGTGTGCTGTCCACGCCAATGCGCTACCCGTGCAACTACGGTTACGTCCCGCAGACGCTTGGTGGCGATGGCGATCCGCTCGATGCACTGGTCATCCTGCCGTTGCCGCTGGTCCCCGGATCGGTCATCCGCTGCATTCCTGTCGGTGTCCTGCGCATGACCGACGAAGCCGGCAGTGACGAAAAACTGCTCGCCGTGCCGACCACGAAGGTGTTCGAAGGCTACGCGCATATCACCGACATCGAACAGGTGTCGCGCCACTGGCTCGAACGCATCGGCCACTTCTTCGAGCACTACAAGGATCTCGAGAAGGGCAAGTGGGTGCGCATCGACGGCTGGGGCAATGCGGCCGAAGCAAAAGCCGAGATTCTCGCCAGCGTCGCTCGCTTCACCAGCGGATGAGGCACGCCGGCGGCGTCATCGCGCCGTGGCACAAATGCGCCGAGGAACGATCTGCCGCATCCTGGATGCATGCTGGCGGCGTGCATCGAGACCTGCCGGGACGCAGCGCGCTTCAGGGCAGTGGGGTGCGGCGAACGCCAGGGATACTCTGCTCACGTCTGCACAGGCGTCAGCGCACTGCCTGCGCGCAGATCAAGCGTGGCTCTGACAAGCATACGACTGGTCGTCGGTCGAGTCGCCACAACGCCAGCTGCGCGCAGGCCGTGCAGTCCCAACCTTTTCAATGCAATGACGCGGTGAGGTCCACAACGCCCTCCCGCCGGCGCGCTCGGCTCGCCCAGGCCACACATCTCGAAGCGGCGCCACCCACACCGACGGGCGAGCCTTGCAGACATCATGCCGCCTGCGCAGACGTGATCAGAGCATCCCTAGTCTGCTACGACGACGACGTCGTCGTAGGACGGATCGCGCTTGAAATAGGCCTCCGCATACGAACAGGCGGGGGTCACCCTCCAGCCAGCCGCTCGTGCCGCTTCTGCGGCGGCACGCACCAGCATTCCGGCGATGCCGCGCCCGCCGACGGCGGCGGGTACGACGGTATGGGTGATCGTCATGGTCTGGCCGGAAAGATGATATTCCAGCACGCAGTCGTGCCCGTCCACATTGGCAACGAAGCGTTGCCGTTCGACATCATGCGAAACGGTGATCCTCGACGTGTCGGTCATGCCGTCATCCTCTGCGCAACAGCTCGCGCAATTCGATCAACGCCGCATTCGCGCGCGAAACGTAGTTGGCGATGACCAGGGAGTGGTTGGCGAAGAATCCGTAGGCCGAGCCGTTGAGAATGATCGGGCTGCCGAGCGGGCTCTGCGCCTCCTCAAGCTCGCGGATAACCTGCTCGAGACTGACCATCGCGTTCTTGTCGCGCAGCACATCGCCGAAATCCACGCGCATCGCCTCGAGTTGCGCGCGCAACGCCCACGTGTAGCCTCGTGCCTCGTAGAAGTTGTCATCGAGATCGAGCCAGGGCGTCGTGATGACACGCGGATTGGCACGTGGCGTCGACTGCTGGGCGTTCGGATCATTGGCGAGGTCGGTGTCGATGCGCACCTGTCCGACACTTGCCGAGAGCCGTTGCGACAGCGAACCGAGCCGCGTCGACACGACCTGCAGGTAGTCAGCGAGGTTGTCCGCGCGTGCATAGAACTGCGCATCGCTCAGATTGCTGTCAGCCAACCGCGTGGCATAGCTGTCGATCAGCACGATCGCCTTTCGGTACTGGCTCTCCGAACTCGGCAACAGCCAGCGGTCATTCGGCGAACTCAGCAATGGCTCGGCTTCCTGCAGATCCTTGTCCTCGACCGATTGTGTCTGCGAGCGACTGAACTCGTTGCGCATTGCGCGCGTGAGATCACGTGAAGCGGTGAGCACGCCGAATTCCCAGTTCGGCACGTTGTCCATGAACACGCCGGGCGGCAGCTTGTCGTTGCTGAGGTATCCACCGCGCTTTTCGAGCAGGGTGACGACACTCTGGCTCAATGCTGCCGTGGTCGGCGTGCCGATCACCACCGCCTGTTGTCTCGCGCTGGCGCGTTGCTGCGCCGTGGCGATCGGATCAAACGGACCAGGCTCCTTGTCCCACCACCACATCAGCGCAAGGATGACGACCACGAGAACGCCAAGAACGGCGAGCAGGCTGCGGCCGAAATAACGTGTGCGCCGGGCGATTCCGGTGTTGTTCTGCATGACTCGATTCCCGGTGGCGCGGTGGAGAACCGCGTGATGTGGAGCTTCCTCGATTACACGGACGCGCGCCATCCGGCTTGCCGATGGCGGCAGATCCGGCGGCATCGCTCGCTGCTGCGTGAAACCTCGCGATCAGCGTTTTGCGTTGCGCGGCTTGGCCGGCTCACCTTTCTTGCCGAGCTCTTCGAGCAGGGTCTTCAGGTCTTCGGCGTGCTCTTCCTCGCTGGCGAGGATATCTTCAAGCATGCGTCGCGTGGTCGGATCGTCGTCCCCGATGTACTGGACGATTTCGCGGTAGGTGTCGATGGCGATGCGCTCGGCGACCAGATCCTCTTCGATCATCTCGACCAGGCTGTCACCCTCGACGTATTCCGAATGGCTGCGTGAGAGCAAGCCTTCCGGCGAAAAATCAGGCTTGCCGTCGAGCTGGGTAATGCGCTCGGCGATGCGATCGGCGTGCACCTGCTCCTCGTTCGCATGCTCGAGGAACTCCGCGGCGACGCTCTTGGCGTGGATCCCCGACGCCATGTAGTAATGGAACTTGTAGCGAAGCACGCAGACGATTTCGGTAGCGAGCGATTCGTTGAGCAGGCGCAACACGGTTTCGCGGTCGGCCGAGTAGCCGGCGGTGACAGCGCCTCCCTGGATATGCTCTCGGGCGCGTTTGCGAATCGTCTCGATGTCAGTGAGAAATGGCTTCTTCTTCACCGATCCTGTCACCTTCGCTGTGCGTGCTGATGTCGCCATTGAATCTTCTCCTGCCGATCGCTGGTGGGGCCTCACGCGGGACTCGGCGCAAGGCACCCAGCACGGTAGTCCACCGATCGGTAAAGGAAGATGAACGGCGCGCGCA
>JBBSOU010000067.1:0-19806 GCA_038259445.1 Lysobacterales bacterium
GCTCCATGCGCGGCAGCGCGTCGATATCCGCGGCAGCCTTCTTGAAGCGCTCGTACTCCTGCAGTCGCCGGATCAGTTCGGCGCGCGGATCCTCCTCGATGCCCTCGGCCAGGGGCGGTCGCGGCAGCAGCAGCCGCGACTTGATCTCGGCGAGGATCGCGGCCATCACGAGATACTCGGCAGCGAGCTCGAGCCGCATTTCCTGCATCAGGTCGATGTAATCGATGTACTGGCGCGTGATCTCGGCGACCGGAATGTCGAGGATGTCGAGATTCTGCCGGCGGATCAGGTAGAGCAGCAGGTCCAGTGGCCCCTCGAATGCATCGAGGATGACCTCGAGCGCGTCGGGCGGGATGTAGAGGTCCTGCGGCATCTGCAAAACCGGTTCGCCACGCACGATCGCCAACGGCATTTCCTGCTGCTGGGGTACCGGCGCGAAGTTCGCGGGTTGCTCGGGCTCGATGATCGTTTCGATGGCTGGAGTATTCATTTCCGGTCCGGTCGCCCGGCGCCTCACGGCGTGGGTCGAGCACAGAATCCGTTGCTGTCCCAGGTTGCGGCGGAGCCGGTACCGGGGACTCTGGTTCGCGTGGTCAGCGGAGCGGCCTGCTGGCACCATGCGGCTGGTCGATGGCACGGGCGAATACGGATCGCGCCCGATGCCAACAGTGGATCGAAGAAAATGTGTTGCGCTGGACGTCACGCCGCGCGCCATCACGTCGGTGCGCCGAAGACCCGGCGATGACGCCGCTTCTTTGCGCGATGATGCGGACGTGAGTGGCGAGTCGGTCGCCGACGGGCTGACGCAATCGAACCCCGTACGACAGTCTACTGTGACTCGCTTGCCAAGCTGACGCGATGCATCCGGTGTCTGCGGTGCTGCACGTGGTTGCGGCGTCGAACGCCATTCCCCGCTGGCTCGCGTGCAAGCCTAAGCCCATCGTGCAGCGAAGTCCAGCGCGGCACGGGGTCCGCGCGGCCGCTGCCTTCGGCTACCATACGCGGCCCCTTCGGGAACTCGGCCATGTGGTACGCAATCGTCGGCCTCGACAGCCCCAACTCATTGCCACTGCGCGCAGCCTCGCGCACTGCCCACCTCGCACGTCTGGAAGCGCTGCGAGATGCCGGCCGGCTTCTGCTGGCCGGGCCGTTCCCGGCGATCGATGCGGAAGATCCCGGCCCGGCCGGATTCAGTGGAAGCCTGATCGTCGCCGAGTTCGGCGATCTCGCTGCGGCCGAGGCATGGGCTGCGCAGGATCCGTATCTTGAAGCCGGCGTCTACCGCGAAGTGTCCGTTCGTCCGTTCCGCAAGGTGTTGCCGTGATCGATCGGCTCGGCGAAATCCGCGCACGACTGCAGCGCAGCCTGCAGCCGCTGTCACTGGACGTTCGTGACGACAGCCATCGCCACGCGGGGCACGCCGGCGCACGCGATGGCCGCGGCCACTTCAATGTCAGCATCGTCAGCGCGACCTTCACTGGCCTGGCGCCGCTGGCACGGCATCGCGCGGTGTACGCGGCGCTTGGCGAGTTGATGCAGACCGATATCCACGCACTCGCGATCGATGCGCGAGCTCCAGAGGAAGCCTGATGAAAAACTTGTGTAGATGGGGCGCAGCCGTGCTGCTGTGGTCGCTGCTGACGGCGTGCGGCGGGCGCGATGCGGGCAGTGATTCCGCATTGCCGGACGCATTGCCGGTCGCGCAGACGGTCAACGGCGAGGGCGTGCCACTGCTTCTGCTCGAACGCCTGGCCACCGAGCGCAAGCTCGATCTGCAAGTGCCGGAACAGCGCGCAACTGCCTTGAGCGAGTTGACCGATTACCTGTTGCTCGCCCAGCTCGCACGCAAGGAAAACTACGCCGCGGATCTCGATTTTTCCGCCTACGTCGAACTCAATCGTCTGCAGGCGCTGGCCAACGCCACGGCGATCAAGCTGCGCGACAGCGCAACGGTTGATGACAGCGTGCTCAAGGCCGAGTACGACGCGGAGATCGCGCGCCTCGGCAACAACCAGTACGACTTCAGCCAGCTGCTGTTCGCCAACGAGTCCGACGCCCTTGCCGCAGCCAGCGACGCCGTCGACACGCCGTTCGACAAGGTCCTCGAGAGCTGGAGTGCGAAGGCCGCACAGGCGCGCTCATTCGCGGCCGCGCGTCCGGGCCAGTTGCCGGAGCCGCTGGCGAAGGCGCTGGCGACGCTGCAGGCCGGCGACACGCTGAAGGTGCCGGTGAAAACCGATTTCGGATGGCACATCGTGCACGTGACGGCGGTCTCACCGGTAGTGCCGCCGCCGTTCGAGCAGGTCAAGGAAAGCATTCGTGCGACCGTGCTCGGTCAGGTCGTCGACCAGCGCATCGCCAAACTGCGCAGCGACGCGGTGGTCAAGGTGGAAACGCCGGCTGCGGCTGTCGACGCGCCTGCCGAACCGGCAACTCCCGAACAATGATGGCCCGCCCATGCGACTGACCACGATCAAGCTGGCCGGCTTCAAGTCGTTCGTAGACCCGACCTCGCTGCACCTGCCGACCAACATGTCGGCCATCGTCGGCCCGAACGGATGCGGCAAGTCGAACATCATCGATGCGATCCGCTGGGTGATGGGCGAAAGTGCTGCCAGTCGGTTGCGCGGTGATTCGCTGACCGACGTGATTTTTTCGGGGTCGAGCGTACGCAAGCCGGTCGGCCAGGCAATGGTCGAACTCGTGTTCGACAACTCCGACGGCACCGTCACCGGCGAGTACGCGCACTACAACGAGATCTCGGTCAAGCGCATCGTCAGTCGCGATGGCCAGTCGCAATACTTTCTCAACGGCACGCGCTGCCGTCGCCGCGACATCACCGACCTGTTCCTTGGTACCGGCCTCGGCCCGCGCAGTTATTCGATCATCGAGCAGGGCATGATCAGCCAGATCGTCGAGGCCGATCCGGAGCAGTTGCGCATGCATCTGGAGGAAGCAGCCGGCATCTCGCGCTACAAGGAACGGCGCAAGGAGACCGAGAGCCGCATCAAGGCGACGCGCGAAAATCTCGACCGCGTGCGCGACGTGCGCGATGAGGTCGACAAGCAGCTCGAGCACCTCAAGCGCCAGGCCAAGGCGGCCGAGCGTTGGCAGGAACTGAAGACCCAGCACAAGCGCAAGGAGGCCGAACTCAAGGCCGTGACTTTGCGCCATGTGCGCGCCGACCTCGACGGGCAGGGTGGCGCGCTGCGCCAGGCGGAACTCGGCATCGAACAGCAGCTTGCCGACCAGCGCCAGTGCGAGGTGCAGATCGAGACCAGCCGCGAAACGCAGGTGCAGGCGAGCGAGCGGCTCAATGCGGTGCAAGGCGATGTCTACCGGGTCGGTGCAGAAATCGCGCGGGTCGAGCAGCAGATCCAGCACAACCGCGTGCTCGCCGAGCAGCTGGAGCGAGCGCGCATCGACGCCGAGCGTACACAGCGCGAGCTCGACGAACACATTGCCGCCGATGGCGCGCAGATCGAAACGCTGCAGCTCGGTCTTGCCGACTCTGCGCCGAAACGCGAAGCGATGGCCGAAGCGGTTGCCGCCGCCGGCGAAGCAGCGCATCTTGCCGAAGGCGCGCTCGCCGAGTGGCAGCAACAGTGGGATACCTATGCCGCTGCCAGCTCCCAGGCTGGTCAGGCAGCGGAGATCGAGCGCACCCGTCTCGACTACCTCGACCGGCAATGCGTCGAGGCCGATCGCCGACGCGAATCACTCGACGGCGAGAAGCGCACGATTGATCTCGGCGCGCTCGGTCACGCGCTCGAAGCGCTCGACCTCGATCACGCCGGCCTGCGCGAGCAGGTGGAACTTCTCGGCGCATCGCTCGACGAACGCCGCGTCGCACTCGAGGCGCTGAGCGACAACGAACGTGCCGTGCAATCGGCCTTGAGCAGCAAGCGCGGTGAACGTGAAACCGCGCGTGGGCGCCTCGGGTCACTCGAGGCCCTGCAGAATGCGGCGCTTGGCGATGACTCCGGAATCGCAAAGGCTTGGCTCGAACAACACGGTCTGTCGGGATCGCGCCGACTCGGCGAATCGCTCGACGTCGGGGACGGCTGGGAAGTCGCGGTTGAAACCGTGCTGCAGGGTTGGCTGGATGCCGTGCTGGTTGACGATCCCGCCAATCCGACCTTGCCGTTGGGCACTCTGCGCGAGGTCGACTTGACCCTGCTCGCCGCACGCACCGATCCGGCTGCGGACGCGGCGCGCGGCGCGTTGGCTGCGCACGTGCGTGGACCCGCCGCGGCACTGGCACTGCTGCGTCGCGTGCAGACCGCACCGACGGCCGAGCAAGCGAGAGCGATGGTTGCTTCGCTTGGCGACGGCGAGTCCGTGATCACTGCCGAAGGTGAGTGGTTCGGACCCGGTTTCGTGCGCATCGCGCGTGCCCAGGGTTCGCAGGTCGGCGTGCTCGCGCGCGAGCGCGAGATCGTTGCGTTGGCGCTGCGTGTCGAGACACTCGAGGCCGAGATCGACAAGCACGCGCGCGCGCTTGACGCCTGCAAGCAGGACCGCATCGATGCGGAGCGCACGCGTGACGATGCGCAGCGTGACGTCTACACGGCCAATCGCAAGCTCGCGGAAATATCCGGACAGGTGCAGAGCCAGCGCGGACGTCTCGATACGGCCGGCGAGCGCCTGCGACGCGTCGACCTCGAACTCGAGGAGCTTGTGTCGAGGCTTGATGTCGATCGCGCGCAATCGCGCGAAGCACGCGGCAGGCTCGATGCCGCGGTCGAGCGCATGGGTGATCTCGAGCAGCAGCGCCAGCAACTCGACGGCGATCGTCGACGTCTGCTCGAGGCACGCGAAGAAGCACGCATGAACCTGCGCGAGGCGCGTGATGCCGAGCATCAGGCGGCTCTGTCGGTCGAGTCCAAGCGTGCTGCACTGGTCTCGCTGGAACAGGCGATGCAGCGCATGCACGCACAGCGCGACCAGCTTGATGCGCGCCGCAGCGACCTCGCCGCCCAGATCGCGGCCGGTGGAGATCCGTTGGCTGAGCTCGAGGCCGAGCGTCAGACCTGCCTCAACCAGCGCCTGCTGGTGGATCGCGATCTGGTCGAAGCACGCAAGGCGCTCGAGGAGTGTGAAGCCGGCATGCGTGCACACGAGGCGCTTCGCAATGCGATCGTCGAGTCGCTCGTCGAACTGCGCGAGAAGCTCGGTGACCTGAAGCTCGGTGAGCAGGAGCAGCGACTGCGTGCCCAGGCGCTGGCCGATGCGATCGTCGAGGCCGGGTTCGATAGCGAGAGCCTGTTCGCCGAGCTGCCGGCCGACATCGATATCGACGCGTGGCAGGCCGCGCTGCTCGACGTCGAGCAGAAGATCCGTCGCCTCGAGCCGGTCAATCTCGCTGCGATCCAGGAATACGAGGAGCAATCACAGCGCAAGACCTATCTCGACGCGCAGTTGAACGACCTCACCACTGCCCTGGAAACGCTCGAGAATGCGATCCGCAAGATCGACCGCGAAACGCGGCAACGCTTCAAGGAAACCTTCGATCGCGTCAATGCAGGCGTGCAGGAACTGTTCCCGCGGTTGTTCGGCGGCGGCCAGGCGTATCTCGAGCTGACCGGTGACGATCTGCTCTCGACCGGTGTGTCGATCATGGCGCGGCCGCCGGGCAAGCGCGTTACCTCGATCTCGTTGTTGTCGGGTGGCGAGAAGGCGATGACGGCGGTGGCTCTCGTGTTCTCGATATTCCGCCTCAATCCGGCACCTTTCTGCCTGCTCGACGAGGTCGATGCGCCACTCGACGAAGCCAATGTGGGACGCTTCTCGGCGATGGTCACGGAGATGAGCGACCGCGTGCAGTTCATTTTCGTCACCCACAACAAGGCGACGATGGAAGCAGCCACGCAACTGTGCGGCGTGACCATGCGCGAGCCCGGCGTGTCGCGACTCGTGCAGGTCGACCTCGCCGAAGCGGCTAAACTGGCCGGAGCCGCCTGAGCAGGAGTGCCATGATGGAGCAACAAGTCCTCGGAGCCACGGAGATGCGCGTGATCGTGCTGATCATCGGTCTGATCGCGTTGGCACTGATCTATTTCTTCGGTCGGCCGAAGAAGCCGGGGCAGGGCAAGCGCACGTTGTTCCGCGGCGCCGCGGGCGAGCGTGTCGAACCGACCCTTGATGGCGGTACGGTCGATGTCGATACAGGCCATGGCATCGAGCATGCCGTTGAGCAACTCGACCTGCTCGATGGCAAGCCCGAGCAGCGCATCGAGTTGAAAAAGGGACGGTCGAAGCCGCTGGTCGGCATTCGCCCCGATGTGCCGATCGAGCGTATCGTAACGTTGTTCGTCAGCGCGCGGCCCGGTCAGATGATTGCCGGCAGCGATCTCGTCGTTGCCGCCGAAAAAGCCGGGCTCGTGTTCGGCGATCGCGGCATCTTTCATCGCATGCTGGCCGGCAAGCATGACGCCGGCCCGATTTTCAGCATGGCCAACATGGTCAAGCCCGGCAATTTCGACATGGCGCGCATCGAATCATTGTCGACGCCCGGCGTGACATTCTTCCTCGCGCTGCCGGGGCCGTTGTCGGCGCTTGATGCATGGGATGCGTTGTTGCCGACCGCGCAGCGCCTCGCCGAGTTGCTCGACGGCGTGGTTCTTGACGAACAACGCAATGCGCTCGGACGACAGGGCATTGCGCATGTCCGCGATGAACTGCGTGGCTGGGACCGCAAGCAGGACAGCAGTCAGATTCGCCCGAACTGGTGAACGGGCTGCACGGCGCGATCGGTCGGTAGTGTGATTGCTCGACGCCGACTGCTCAGAATGGCGACGTCGCCTGTGCAAGGCGATCCCCTATCGACCGGAGATCCACCATGAGCAAGCGAATCGTTGCCAAGCGCGCCAAGCGTGTCACTCGCGTCAATCGTGCGGTGCCTGCCGGCATCGACACGCCGCAGAAGATCTGGCTCGCCGGCCTCGGCGCAGTGGCCGTCGCGCAGCGCGAAGGTGGCAAGGCCCTGGAAACGCTGATCGGTGAAGGCAAGCGCATGCAGAGCCGTACCAGCCGCATCGCGCGCGATGTGCAACGTCAGGCGTCAGTCGCTGTCAGCGCACGCGTCAAGCCCGTTCGCGCCCGATTGCATGCCGTGCGTCGCGATGTCGAGGCCTCGCTCGAGCGTGGCGTCGGCCAGGTCCTTTCGTTCGCCGGGGTGCCGTCGAAGGCCGACGTCGACGCGCTGGTCGTGCGCATCGACAAGCTCTCGCGACAGCTGCGCAGCGCACGCTGAGTCACGGCGCAACGCGCGCGGTGCTCACGTAAGGTTGCCAGATGCCAGTGATACTCGGATCACGTCGGCACAGGCGTCACCGCACAACCTGCACGTAGATCAGGGCGTCGTGCCGATTAGCAGACTGGCCGTCTGTCGAGTCGCCAAAACGCCGAGCTGCGCGCAGGCAGTGCGGCCCCAACCTTTTGAATCCAGTGACGGGGAGAGGTCCACCAGGCCCTCCCGCCGACGCGCGCGGCTTGCCCAGGCCACCCCATCTCACGCGGGCGCTGCACACCAACGGGCGAGCCGTGTGGACCTCATGCTGCCTGCGCAGATGTGATCAGAGCATCGCCAGGTCTGCGGGCAACTGCACGCGCCTCGCCTCAGATCACGTCCCATGGATAGTGGCCGGCGGCCAGGCGCCGCTCGGCCAGCGTCTCGATCGCGGCGTCTTCGTTGGTGTCGAGTCCGCGCACGTTGCGCGACATGCGCCGCCGCGCCTGACGCGTGAATGTCTGGGCGATGCGCAGGGCGTCCTCGGCATTCGCATCGTTCGCGCGCACGAGCATGTCCACCCGCGACAGCACACAGCAACCCACGAACAGGTCGATGGCGAGATCGGCGATGCGTTTCTGCGCATGCTGCTGGTCGGTGATGGCCTTGCCATGCCGTCGCAACAACCCATCGGCGCAGCGGGAAAGTTCGACCACATACTTTTCGTAGGTTGCGGCGCATCTGCGCAAGGTCGGATGCAGGGCATGCAGGATGCGGTCGGTACCGACGCCGGTGGTCTCGCGTGCACGCCGGTTGGCGTAGCCGCCGAGAACGCCGAAGCCCTTGATCGGATCATTGAAGAAGTTTCCGAGCGCCGACTTCAGCTCGCCGAGCGACGCGCCGACATCCTTCAGGCCGGACAAGGCGATGTAGAGTCGCAGGATCTCGTTGGTGCCTTCAAAAATTGTCAGGATGCGGGCGTCGCGCACGATCTGCTCGTAGGGAAACTCGCGCATGAATCCGTTGCCGGCCGCAATCTGCAGTGCCTCGTAGCCAGCGCGCTGGATCGCTTCGCTGGCAAACACCTTGCTTATCGCCGCCTCGATCGAGTAATCGGTGCAACCCGAATCGATGTAGTGAGCGACCATCCACACGGTACTTTCGGCGGCGAAGCAGTCGACCGTCATCTGCGCGATCTTCTCGCGAACGAGCCCGTAGTCGGCGATCGGGCGGCCGAACTGTCTGCGCTCGTTGGCCTGAGCGATCGACAGCCTGATCAGGTTCCTGATTCCTCCGACCGCGCCGCCGCCGAGTCCGGTGCGCCCGTTGTTGAGGATCGACATTGCGACCTTGAAACCCTTGCCGACTTCGCCGAGCACGTTTTCGGCGGGCACGCGCACATCGGCGAAGGCCACCGTGGTGGTCGACGAGGCGCGGATGCCCATCTTGTCCTCGTGCGGACCGTGGCTGACGCCGGTCCAGCCGGCTTCGACCACGAATGCCGTCATCTTGCCCTCGGCCGTGTCGGTGCGCGCGAATACGGTGTAGAGCCCGGCAATGCCGCCGTTGGTGATCCAGATCTTTTCGCCGCTGA
The DNA here is from genome assembly GCA_038259445.1 of Lysobacterales bacterium. Lineage (GTDB taxonomy): Bacteria > Pseudomonadota > Gammaproteobacteria > Xanthomonadales > Rhodanobacteraceae > Dokdonella. The sequence goes on from JBBSOU010000067.1 coordinate 8,826, forward strand.
GCGTCCAGCTGCCGTCGTCGTTGCGCGTGGCGCGGGTGCGGATCGACGCGGCGTCCGAGCCGGCGCCGGATTCGGTCAGGCAGAACGCGGCGATCAACTCGCCACTGGCCAGGCGCGGGAGATACTGCGATTTCTGTTCGGGCGTGCCGAACAGCAGAATGCCCTTCATGCCGATCGAACTGTGCGCGCCGATCGTCAGTGAAACCGAACTGTCGTGCGAGCTGGTTTGCGCAAGTACCCGCGCGTACGCCGCATTGGACAACCCGAGGCCGCCGTATTCCTCCGGAATGATGAGGCCGAACAGACCCATCTCGCGCAACGCCTCGATGAACTCCGCTGGCTGCTCGGCAATGCGGTCCCAGTGGGCGAGCTCGCGCTTTCGCGGAGCGAGGAAATCATCGATCGCATCGAGCATCGGTGCGAGCATTTCCCGGTCGCGCTCACGCATCTTCGGATACGGAAACAGGTTCTCCTCGAGGATGTCGCCGAAGAACAGCTGCTTTGCGGCGCTGCGCTCACGCTGCAGAGTGTCGGCGTCCGCCGCCGCGTTCGTAGACGATACGGTGGCATTCACGACACGACTCCGGGCCCGTGGGGGTGGCGCGCAGTTTCCGCCTGCATGGCGTCGAAAACAAGACAGGAACCTGTGCCGCCGGCGCGGAGTCAAACACGCGGCAGCTGCCGCCGCGCTTGCATGGATGCGGTCGAGCAGAACGTTCCCTTCGCCTTTCGCGCCTATCATGGCGCTCAGATTTATTGCAGGTACGTGTTGATGCGAAAGATCACGATTGCCGTGCACGTGCTGCTGGTCGCATTGCTTTGTGCGCAGGCGCATGCGGCATGTCCGCCGGCAGGACGTAGCAAGGCCGAATGGTTCGTGCTCAAGGACGCAGGATTCCGGATCGATGACGCCAAGCAGCGAAATCCGCTCGCGCTGTCCCTGCTGGACTGTCTCGGCAGCAGTGACCCGCAATGGCGTGACGGGATCGCCTTCAGCGCGCTCTCGACGTGGATCGCGGCCGGCGCACTCGACAAGCAAACAGCAACGACGATTCACGGCCAGTTGCTCGCACAACTTGATCCCGAATCGGCCGACAAGGGCGGGTTTCGGAAGCCGTTTTCCGCACTCGTGCTGGCCGCACTGGTCGCGGCCGATCGTGACAAGCGCCTTCTCGACAATGACGCATTTGCGCTGACTGTCGAACGTGCCAGTACGTACTTCGAAACGATCCGTGACTACCGCGGCTACGATGCGCGGTCCGGCTGGCGTCATGCCGTTGCCCATGGTGCCGACCTGCTGACGCAACTTGCCGTGCACCCGCGAACCAGCAACGTGCAAGTGGATCGCATCATGGCAGCCCTGGAAACGCAGATCGCTCCGCAAGGCGGTCACTTCTACATCTACGGCGAACCCGAGCGCATGGCGTTGCCGGTGTTCCACATCGCGCAGCGCGGTCTGTACTCGGCCGAGGAATGGCAGGAATGGTTCAACGCAATCGCGGCGATTCCCGAGGACGGCTCACTGTTCGATTCGCAACCGGGCTTGAGCCGGCGGCACAATCTTCAGGCGCTGCTGCTGATCCTGCATGTCAACGCCAGCGAGGCCGACGATGACGTGCTGCGTTCGAGCCTTCTGGTTGCCGTTTCGCAGACGCTGCGCGCGCTGCAGTGACGCCGATCACGGCGCCACGTTGCCGTCGGCATTCGACTGCGGCTGTGCCGCAAGTTCGTCGGCGCGACGTCGATGGGCGCGGGCCAGCGAGTAGCCATTGAAGGCCCACAGCAGCGACAGCGCAGAGCCGACCAGTGCGGCGATCGCCGGATGCTGCGCGATCACGTCGATCAGCGTCTTGACCCATGCGCTGACTGCATCGGCGCCGCGATACAGCACGGTGTCGATGAAGTTCTTGGCCTTGTATTTGGCTTCCGGCATGACCGCGGTGAACAGTATTTCGCGGCCGGGTCGTACCAGCGCGTACTCGCCGGCGCGGCGCACCACCATGACCACGGCGAAGACGGCGAACACCGGTGCGAACGCGAGCCAGAGGAAGCCGCCGGCGACGATGATCGGAACGGCCACCAGCAGCACGCCGACCCCGAGCCGCTGCGCGATGCGACCGGTGATGAAGATCTGGGTCAGGATGGCCAGCGATTGCACGATCGTGTCGAGCATGCCGAACACGCGCGTCTGGTCGACGCGGTCGGGGAAATACTCTGCGACGAGCTTTGCCTGCTCGAAATAGAGGAACGTGTTGACGCTCGCCAGCAGCAGGACGAACGTGCCGATGCCGAGCAGGTACGGCGAGCGCAGCACCGTGGTGGCGCCGGCGAACGGACTGCCGCCGAGAGCGCGCGTATCGTCGACGCGCAGGTGAGTCGGCAGTGGCCGCCGCGCGCGCCAGTGCAGCATCGCGCGCGCCGCAAGGATCGCCGCGGCGAGCATCGCGGCCGAGAGCACCAGCAAGCCGGCATGACCGATCGGCCCGACCAGCAGCGTTCCGAGGATCGGCCCGGTCAGGCCGCCAAGGCTCGCGCCGCCGGCCATCAGGGCGAACAGACGCTTTGCTTCGGTGACGGCGAAAACGTCGGCGAGCACGCTCCAGGCAACCGAAATTGCGATCAGGTTGAATACCGACAGCCAGACGTAGAAGGTACGCGCGAACCAGAGGTTGTCGGGGGCGATCTGGAAGCCGACTGCAAACATGAGCAGATTGACGGTGAAGAAAGCATACGTCCAGGCGAGGATGCGCCGCCGTGCGACACGCGTGGCCAGCCAGCCGAACAGCGGCAGCGCCGCCAGCGTGAACACGAACGTGGCGGTGAACAGCCATTGCAGCTTGTCTATGCCACCGGCTATGCCCATCGTCTCGCGCACGGGGCGCAGCATGAAGTAGCCGGTGAACAGCAGGAAGAACAGCAGAAGCCCGGCAAAAACGGCCGGTGCTTCGTCGGGCTCGACATTGAACAGGCGTGCGAAGCGCTGCCGCCACCATGCGCTGCTCATGCGCCGAAGTCGTCCGCCATGAACATCACGCAATCTCGGCGATCAGCAATTCGCGCTGCTTCGCGTCGAGCAGGGTCTCGACTCCTGCCTTGAGGTTGTCGGTCTGCCGTTGCGGCTTGCCGGTTGCAGGGATCACCGCCGTGACGGCCGGGTCGCTCAAGGCGAAGCGCAGGAACAACTGTGCCCACGAGTCTGCGCCGGCCTCGATGGCCCATGCCGGCACCGGTTTGTCCTTGACCGCGGCGAACAGCTTGCCATCGTTGAAATTGCGGTTGGTCAGCACGGCGATACCGAGCTCCCGGGCAAGCGGAAAAATGGTTTCTTCCGCCGCGCGCTGGGTCACCGAATAGTTGATCTGCAGGAAGTCGGGCTTCGATTCGCGCACGGCTGCCGCGAGTTCCTCGTGTGCGCTGTCGACATAGTGGGTCAGGCCGACATAGCGCACCTTGCCTTGCGCCTTGAGTTCGCGCGCAAGGGCGAGTTGAGTGCGCCAGTCGCGCAGGTTGTGCACCTGCAGCAGCTCGACCTTGTCGGTGCGAAGCCGCCTGAGCGAGGTGTTGAATTGTGCGAGGCCTTCGTCACGGCCGGTGATGCCGAGCTTGGTCGCAAGGAACACCTTGTCACGCATGCCGAGTTCTTCCAGCAGGTCGCCGAGCACTTCCTCCGCTGTGCTGTAGGACGGCGCCGTATCGATGAGCTTGCCGCCACCAGCGACGAACCGTTGCAGGACTGCGCGCAGCGGGTCACGGGCGCTCGCTTCAGCCGATACCTCGAAGCTTCCGGACGTTCCCATACCGATGACCGGAAGGCGCTCGCCACTCGACGGGATCGCGCGCATCGCCATCCGGCCGATGTCCGCGGATGGCGCTGCGAACGAAAATCCTGGCGCAACGATTGCAGTCAATGCGGCGGCTCCGGTCGAGCCGAGGAACTGGCGTCGATTCAACATGCGAAATCTCCTCTGTGGCGATCGGGAAGTGTCGCGGGACGTTACCGCACCCGTACCGGAAATGCTCATTCAGGCGAGTGCAATGTGACCACATAAGGCCGACATCAGGCGTGTGAAAAAGGTTCCCTGCTGCGGCGCGAGGTCTGAAGAATGTCCGCAGGCGCGCGGGTCTGCACGTCACGAGGGTCGACAATCACCGCGCGGAACTTCGATACTTTCGCCATGAGCGCAATGTCGACCGATGCCGAGGCACTGAACCAGGTTCGCGAACTGCTGCGCAGTGGTCGGCGCGACGATGCCGAGCGCGCGTGCCGGCAACTCGTCGACGGGAGGCGAGGCGGCGCCGACGTCTGCGCGATGCTTGCGGCGATGCAACTCGAGCGGGGCGACGTCGATGCAGCCATCGTCAATTTCGGCCATGCGCTCGACATGCAGCCGGAGAGTCCCGCTTTCCTCCTGCATCTTGCCGTAGCGCAGTTTCGAGGAAGGCAATCGCAGGCCGCGAAAGGCACGCTCGAGGAGCTGCTGCGGCTGCATCCCCTCGATGCGGTAGCGGCGTTCCACCTTGGACTGGTGCATGAGTTGGACGGCGATCTTGATGCGGCAGAACGCGACTTCCGCCGCGCGCTCGCCGTACGACACGATTATCTCGAGGCGCACCTGCGTCTTGGCCTGCTGTTGCAGGCACGCGGTCGCTTCGAACAGGCGCTCGGCCCGTTGCTCGCAGCGTGGCATCCTCAGCGGCCGCAGCTCGCCGAGCCGATCGCCCGAGCGTTGCTCGAAACCGGCCAGTTCGCGCGCGCGATCGAGTTCTGCGAACTCGCCACACACGTTGCGCCGCAACGCGGTCAGCCATGGCTCGTGCGTGGCATTGCCCTGCGCCGGCTCGGGCAGGCACGAGTGGCGCAAGAAGCGCTGGCGCGCGCGCTCGAACTCGGTCCGGAATCTGCTCTCGCGTTATGCGAATTCGGCTGCAACGCGCGCGAACTCGGTCAATTCGATGCAGGCCAGCAGGCGCTTGCGCGTGCAGTCGCGCTTGCTCCGGACTGGTCGGTGCCGCGTTGGCTGCACGATCTCGCCATACCGGTATTGCCGGAGAATCGTGATCAGGCGCTATCTGCGCTGCAACGTTACGAGCGCGCCGTTTCGACACTGATCAACGAACTCGACGATGACACGCCCGGTGTCCGCAGCGGCGCGCTTGACGGACTCGAGCGGACCTTGCCGTTCGCGCTGCACTATCTGCCCGCTGATGCGACCGCGGCAACGCTGCGCTTCGGTGACCTCGCGGCTGCCGTCGCCCGAGCCGTGGTCGATCCGGAGTTGCTGGCCGCTCCGGACTGGGTGCCGCTCGCCCATGGCGGAGGCCTGCGTGTCGGCGTCGTCAGTTGTGAATTGCGCCGACACACGATCATGCGTTACTTCGGCGCTTGGCTGGAGCGCCTCGACCGCGAGCGTATCGATCTGCACGTCTGGCATCTCGGCGCGGTGCGCGATGAAGTGAGCGACGGCGTCGCCGCCAATGCAGTGGCGTTCCATCATCGGCCCTTGATGCCGACGCTCGAACTCGCCGCGCAGATCCGTGCTGCGCAACTCGATGTTCTCGTCTACCTCGACGTCGGCATGGACAGTCGCGCCCAGATGCTCGGCAGCCTGCGCCTGGCGCCTGTGCAATGCGCGGCTTATGGGCATCCGGTGACGACCGGGTTGCATGCAATCGACTGGTTTCTGAGCAGCGCGGCGATGGAGCCCGACGGCGCCCAGGCGCACTACAGAGAGCGACTTGAATGTCTTCCCGGTCTTGGCGTGGTTCCCGAACGGCCACCACCACCGGGCGACGGCACATGGCTCGAGCGCGAGGCGGGGCGTCCACTGCTGCTTTGCCTGCAGAGCCTGTTCAAACTCGTGCCGGATTTCGACGAAGCGGTCGCACGCATCGTTGCCCAGACCGATGCGCAGATCGTGTTCTTCGAGTTTCCGCAGGCGCTCAGTGCGCACTACTTCGAACGCCTCGGCAGGGTTTTCGCACGACACGGACTGTCACTGCAGCGCAGCGTGCGCATCGTCGGGCGCAGGAGCCACGCCGACTATCTCGGCGCGATCGCATCGTGCGATCTGGTCCTCGACTCCATCGGCTTCTCCGGTGGAGCCACCAGTCTCGATGCGCTCAGCGTGGCTACTCCGGTCGTCACGATCGAGGGGGCATTCATGCGCGGTCGGCAGACTGCCGCAATGCTGCGCATCGTCGGTGCCGATGCGTTGATCGCGGAGAATCTCGACGGCTACGTCGCGATCGCCGTGGACCTGTGCAAGGAGCCTTCGCGTCGCGCCGCATTGCGCACCACGATTGCCGCCGGTTCGCCGCGCCTGTTCAGCGACGATCGCGTCGTTCCGGCACTCGAGCAATTCCTTTTTCGCGTGGCCGCTGCGGCCTCGAAGCGGAGCCAATGAACGATGAACACCCCCGACCTCTGTGATGCGCACGCGGGCGACGTGCAGATCGCGACACCGCTGCTGCGCAGCTTCGGCGGCAAAGCGGGCTATTTCGGCCGTATCGCCACCGTGCGTTGCCTTGAAGACAATTCGAAGGTCCGGAAATTGCTCGAGCAGCCGGGCGAGGATCGCGTTCTCGTTGTCGATGGTGGAGGCTCGCTGATGTGCGCGTTGCTCGGTGATGCGCTGGCAACGATCGCGCTCGCGAATCGGTGGCGCGGTGTGATCGTGCATGGCTGCGTCCGCGACGTGCAGGTGCTCGGCGAACTTCCCCTCGGCGTGCACGCGCTCGCTGCACATCCGCGCAAATCCGACAAGCGCGACCTCGGCGAAGTCGATGTCGAGGTGGCGTTCGCCGGCGTCCGCTTCGTCCCGGGCCAGTGGGTATTTGCAGACAGTAACGGCATCGTCGTCGCGGCGCGCGACCTGTGCTCCGACGGCTGACGGCATTGCCTGCGTCGGCTGTTGTTCCGCGGAGGTTCCGGTTGCATGGTTGACCATCCGGCGCCCCTACGTCAGGACGCGGTCATCGACACCTTCGGAATCGAGGAAGAGTTCTTCGTCGTCAGCCCGGCGACGCGCCAGGCCGTGCTGCGCGTGCCCGATGCATTGCTCGCGGACGCCCGCGCACGCATCGGCGACACCCATGTGACGGCTGAAATCCTGCAGTCGCAGATCGAGATCGTCTCGCCGGTTTTCACTACCGGCGATGAAGCGCGCGTCGGCATGAATCGATTGCGACGCGGGTTGGCCGAGTCGGCGGCCGGGCAGGGCCTGGCGATACTTGCGGCCGGCACGCATCCCTTGAGCGCCTGGTCGAACCAGTCGACGACCCGCGAGAAGCAGTACGAACGGCTGATCGACGACTTCCAGATCCTCGGTCGGCGCAACGTCCTGTGTGCCATGCATGTGCATGTCGGCATCGAGGCGGGAATCGATCGCGTTGACCTGATGAATCGAATGATGCGGTGGGTGCCGGTGTTCCTCGCGCTGTCGACCTCATCGCCGTTCTGGAATCGCGAGCGCACGGGCTTGATGAGCTACCGGCAGGCGGCCCATGACGAGTGGCCGCGAACCGGCATTCCGGACTTCCACGAATCCGAGCAGGAGTACGGCCAGTTGGTCGATCTGCTGGTGCGCTCGGGTGCGATCGACAGCGCCCAGTCGATCTGGTGGGTGATCCGGCCCTCCGCCCACCTGCCGACGCTCGAACTGCGCATCTGCGACAGCTGTACCGAGATCGACGACACGCTCGCCATCGCTGCGCTGTTTCGCTGCGTGGTGCGGGCCCACGTGCGCCGCCCGACTCTCGGTCTGGCGCGGACCAACCTGACCCGACGCCTGATCGACGAGAACCGCTGGCGAGCCAAGCGCTACGGCATCGAAGCCGACTTCATCGACGAGCAGCGTGAGTCGAGTTTTCCATTCCGCTCGGTGCTCGCCGAGTTGCGCCTGCTGATCGCCGAGGACGTGCGCGCGCTCGATTGCGCAAGCGACATCGCGCACCTCGACGTGATTCTGCGCCGCGGCACCAGCGCCCACCGCCAGCTCGGCGTCTATCGGCAGCGCATTGATGCCGGAGCGACCCGGCTCGAGGCGCTGCGCGACGTCGTCGATCTGCTTGTCGAAGCCACGCTGCCTACCGAGTCGCGGCGTTCGCAACGGATCGCGCGCGTGAGCCGGCAGTAGGCATGACCGCAGGCGGTGCGTAGCATTCCGTGCTGAATCGGAGCAAGGCGGAATGAACTCGGACCCCGGAAGAAAGCTCCTCGTCGGCGTCTCGCCGCGCATTCTCAGGCAGGTGCCGAGCGAACTCGGTTTTCGCGGAAAGACCTTGCAGTATCTTGAGCAATCGGTGGCGCACTGGGTGATGTCACTTGGTGCGATGGTGGTGATGGTGCCGACCGTCGAGCGCGAAAGCCTGATCCGGCCATCGCACATTGACATTCCCGACTTCGTCAACTCGCTCGACGGCCTGATCCTGCAGGGCGGTGCCGACATCGATCCGCGCACCTACGGGCAGTCACCGACCCATGCGGCCGGCCCGGTCGACGCACTGCGCGACCGCTTCGAGCTCGCCCTCGTGCGCGGTTTCATCGCTGCAGGCAAGCCGGTCTTCGGCATCTGCCGCGGCCATCAGTTGATCAACGTGGCATTCGGCGGAACGCTGTTCCAGGATCTTCAGGCCGATGGCGTCACCCGCGTACACCACGTGCATGCCGAAGCCTACGACGAGCACGGTCACAGCCTGCGCATGGATCCCGGCAGCTGGCTTGCATCGATCTACCCGGAATCAATCCGTGCGCGCGTCAACTCGATCCACCACCAGGCGATCGATCGCCTCGGCGACGGTCTGGTCGCCGAGGCGTGGTCGGATGACGGCGTGATCGAGGCCGTGCGCGCAACCGGCACGAGTTTCGTGGTCGGCGTGCAGTGGCATCCCGAGTTCCACGACGGGCGCGATCCTGGCCTGCTCGCTGCCGATCCGTTGATGCGAGCATTTCTGGATGCCGCAGGTTCGCGTCGCGCTGGCTAGCGGTTTCGGCTTCAGGTCGCGTTGAAACCGGGGCTGTTACGGTTGTGAGCATGGCCCATGCGGTCAGCCCCTTTCGTTCGAGGAGATTACGATGCGCCGACTCATGTTGCTCGCCCTTCCGTTTGCAATCGCCGCCTGTGCACCGTCCGATCGCTCAGCCAATGAAACCGCCCCGACCGCGCCCGTCGCCGAGGTGCGGGCCACCGGCGCGACATCCGCTGCGCCTGCGCCGTCACCGACCGAACCCACTGTTGCGGGTACTCGGACTGCTACCCTCGCGGCAACGCAGGGCAATACGGCCACCGCGTCGCTGACCTTCACCAGCGATGCCGGCGGCGTTCGCATCACCGGCGAGATGAGCGGGCTCGCCGCGTCCGGCGAACACGGTTTCCACATCCACGAGACCGGCGATTGCAGCGCGCCCGACGCCAGCAGCGCCGGCGGGCACTTCAATCCGTCCGCCGCGCCGCATGGGCGTCCGGACAGTGGCCAGCATCATGCCGGGGACATGTACAACGTCGTTGCCGATGCACAGGGCAATGCGCGCGTCGATTCGCTCGCTGCCGGCGTCACGCTCGGCGGTGGTGCAGCCACCGACGTCGTCGGCAGGGCCATCGTTGTGCACAGGAAAGCCGACGACTACACGTCACAGCCGGCCGGTGACTCGGGAGACCGCATCGCCTGCGGCGTCATCCGCTGATTGGCTGCGGCTCACAGTGACTGCGTACGGCCACCATCGACAGGGATGTTGATGCCGCTGACGTAGCCTGCGGCAGGCGTGGCGAGGAAAGCGATCACGGCGGCGATCTCGGCAGCCTCGCCAAAGCGCTGCAGCGGCACACTCGACAGCATGCCCGCGGCAACCGCGGTGCGATCCTTGCCGCTGGCACGGACGCGATCGTCGATGATCTGCTCGAGGCGGCCCGTGCGGGTATAGCCGGGCAGCACGTTGTTGACCGTGATGCCGAAGCCGCCGAGTTCGGCAGCCAGTGTCTTTGACCAGTTCGCCACCGCGCCGCGAATGGTGTTGGAAACGCCGAGGTTGCGGATCGGCTCCTTCACCGAGGTCGAGATCACATTGATGATGCGGCCGTAGCCGCCACGCTGCATGCCGGGCAGCAGCGCCTGAACGACGATGTGTGCCGCCATGAGGTGCTGGTTGAAGGCGATGCGGAAGTCGTCGAGCGTCGCTGAAAGAGCAGGGCCACTGGGTGGTCCGCCGGTGTTGTTGACGAGGATGTGCACGTCGGATCCGTTCGACAGCGCCTCGACCCGCGAGCGCAGCTCGGCGTGCTCATGCATGTCGGCAGCGACGAAGCCGTGTCGCTGGCCTTGGTGGGTGCGCGGCAGCGCCGCGACTACCTCCTCCAGTACATCGCGCGATCGCGACAGCACCGTGACGTCGGCGCCGAGCGCGGCCAATTCGTTGGCGCTGGCGCGACCGATGCCTTGCGATCCACCGAGTACGAGTGCGTGCTTGCCGCGGAGGTCGAGATCCATCAAATGCACTCCTATTGGATGCGATGCAGCTTCTGCGTCATCAATGACAGGATTTCCTCGTCGTCGTCGGCGCGCGGCGGTTCTACCGATTCGAGGTCGAAGCCGAGGATCGCGGCATCTTCCTCGTCGAGTCCGTCGAACGCACGGAACTCGGCATCCAGCAGTGCCATGCGTGCATGCTGCTCATCGTCGTAGCGCGGATGCTCGCCGCTGCTGTCGAGCACGCGTGCAATGCCCGACTCATGGACGTCGAGGCGCGCCCATACGAGCGTGTCGCCAATCACCGCGACCCACCATTCACCAGGTCGTTCGATGCTGATCGGATCGTCCGCCGTGCCCGTGTCATCGGCTTCGTGCTCAGTCATGCGCCCACTCCGAAATAGCCCATGGCATACGATACGAAGGTCGCCAGCAGGCCAGTGACGATGCCCCAGGCACCGACGAAACCAAGTCGCGCGATGCCGGTCAGGTTCGGGTCGCCGAACCTGCGGTAGCCGCC
>JBBSOU010000068.1:0-19676 GCA_038259445.1 Lysobacterales bacterium
CACCTGCACGACTTCAACCTCGACGCCAATCGCGCTCCGAAAGGCGCTGCGGTTTACTTCGCCAGTGGATCCAGCGTGCAGTCCTACAGCGCGCTGCGGATCAACGGCGGCGTCGCGCCACCGATCGGAGCGGTGCGCTGCAGCGGCGCATGCAACCGGATATCCGGCAATCGCTCCTTGACCTCCGCGGGCGTAGCGACCGACGGTGCGATCATCCATCTGGAGCGACGCAACATTCTCGCCATCAACCGTACCACGCTCAGCGACAACCAGGGAGGGCCGTTGCTTTCAGGCGTGGAGATGGGTCAGACATTTGATGACGGTCTCGTTGTCGGCAACAGCCTGCTGGAGCGCAACCGATCCGCGACAGGGCCTACCTCGCAAGGGCAATTGATACGCATGACCGGCAATGCGATACAACCGCTGCGGATTTACCAGAGCACGATCGTGGGCAACGAGATTCTGGGCACCCACGTGTTGGACCTTGACGATGACAGCGTGCTGCAGCGTTCCATCGTATGGCAGCCCGGCACGAGTGCTTTGATCGGCGGGGGGCAACGTCAGATCGAGGACATTCTGGCCAACGACATCGGCAGCTTGGTCAGTGGTGGCGTCCGTCTGATCAATGTCGATCCGCGCTTCATCGATCCGACACGTCGCGATTACCGCCTGCGTGCGGCATCCCCCGGCGTCGACTTTGCTGCGACATCCGTCGGACCTGATCTCCTCGGCAACGCGCGCGGCAATGATCTCCCGATCGTCGCCAACCGGCACGGACCCGCCGACCTTGGCGCGTATGAACGTCCCGCACTGCTTCCGCTCGTGCTGAATCCCGATTTCGATCGTGACGCGCGATTGTGGACCGGGTCAGGCGATGCCGATTCGAGCTGGACCTGGAGCGCTGCGCAGAACCATGTCGGCGCGACCGGTTCCGGTTCCGTGTTCGTGACGTCCACCGGTTTCAATGCGGTGGGCCCGTCGCAGTGCATACATGTCCCGGGTCCCGCCTCCTACCTGTTGAACGGCTGGGGACGCGTGCGGACAGCCACCAACCAGGTGGCGCTACGCTGGGAATTCCGCCGCAACGGCGGTGAGGCATGCACGGCGGGCAGTGCGGATCAGAGCGGTGTCGTCACGCTTTCGACCAGCACGACGACCTGGACTCGGGCCGTGGAAGCCGCCGCGATCGCGGTACCACCGGCTGAGTGGACCAGCGGAAGTTCGATCACGGTCACGCTCGTCGCAGGCGGACGCGAGCCGTCAGGTTGGTTCGATGGCATCTCGCTCGCACTCACCGACGTGGCCGACAGGATCTTCGCCGACGATTTCGAACCGTAGTTTGCGCCGCAACCGTGCTGATCAATGCGCCACGGTGGTGGTTGCGCCGGTCGATGCCCATGGCCAAACCTGCATCGTTGACTCGTTACGAAAGCATCAGCAGGACTGCCGATGCCGTCGGCTGAACGACGTGTCGACGCCGATCGCTGCCGCGGGATCGAGGTGGCCGCTGGACTAGCGGCGCATTCACCGATGCCTGCGTCGAGCACTGCGCGTGCCATGCTCGTGACGCAGCTCCATCATGCTGCAGGCGGCAGGCGTTGTCGCTGGCAATGGGTGTTGCTGCAGAGCCTTGCCATAGTTGGCGGATTGCCTGAACGCCCTTCTTGGCACCACGTTTCCAGATCAGAAGATCTCGGCAATCTTCACCGACCGTCCGTGTCGCGTCGCGTCGAATCCAATCAATCGCAGCGCCCCAATGGACGTATGGAAAGGGTCCTTGCTGCTGCGAAGACCCTTCAGTAAGTCGCGGTAGGCGGCGGTAATGTCGCAACTTGCAAGCATGCGGCGTTCTTCGTACAGGACACATCCTGTCAGGGGGCTATCCAATGTTCAGTCAGTCGTCATTCGCTGCAAACTGCGCGTCGCGCGCAGGCGTTTTCCATCGGCCCGCGATTACTGCATCCATGCAGCTCGGCCGATCTGTTGCCATTCTTGTCCTGCTGCTGGCGGCGTTGCCGGCACACGCCGCGGTCTATCGTGTCGGCACTGGCCCGGGCTGTACCCACAACTCGATCCAGAACGCCATCAATGCCGCTGAAGCCAATGCGGGCGCGGACACGGTACTCATCACGCGCAGCTTGTTTTACATCGAGCAGGCGCTGGTGCTCACAACATCGCAAGAAGTCGATCTGGTCGGTGGATTTGCCACCTGCAATCAAGCCACCAGCGACGGCATGCTCACCGACGTCAGCGGCATCAACGGCGCGCTCGAGCCGGTCATGCGGATCACGCTCAATACCGGCGGCCTGGTCCGGTTGCGCCATCTGACCATCCTGGGTGGGGACGAGGATGGCGCAGGCCACGGCGGGGGCATCTTCTTTCGCGGCAATGGCAGCCTGCAGATCAGCGACAGCGCCATCAACAACAACGTGGCCGGTTACGGCGGCGGCATCTACGCCGAGGGCACGGGAACGAATGCCGAGCTGATCATCGGCGCCAACGTTTACATAGGTTTCAACACGGCGCGCTACAGCGGCGGCGGCATCTACGTGGACGGGATGGAAATGGCAATGCGCGAACAGGGAAGTGTGATTGCGTTCAACACCGCGCAGGGTAGTGATGACAGCGGCTTCGGCGGTGGACTGACCCTGCTCAGTCGCGGCAGTCTGTTGGCACGCGCATACATTGGGGGCGGAGGCTTTGGCACTGGCACGATCCTCAGTAACACGGCCCGCTATGGCGGAGGCGTAGCGGTTATCTCCGGTGATGATGCCGATTTCGATGCCAACTCACGGTTGCAGCTTTTCACCACGCAAGCGGATCGCCGCGCGATGATCCGCCTAAACACGGCATCGGTTGTCGGTGGCGGTCTTTACTTGAAGGGCAGGTCAGGCTTTTTTGTGACTATCGCGGGGGCGGATCTCTGGAACGCCGACATCGTTGATAATCAAGCGCCAGACGGTGCGGCGGCCTACATTGCCGATAAGGCCGACCTCTTCATTCAGACAAATGCTCCCGCTGGCGCATTGCCCTGCCAAAGCAACGGTCCCTGCAGCAGTATCACCGGCAACGAAGCGCAAAATGCGGCTCAGCAGCCTACGTTGGGCGCGGTCATCCGGAACTATGGCGAGTTCGGCAGCAATTTTTCTAACTTGGCCAGGGGAGGAGTTTTAATCAGCGGCAATCGAGGCGGTCGGCTGATCGATAGCAGCGATGGTTCCCCAACTCTTGACACTGCGTTGATCGTCAACAACGCGGTGAGCCTTGAGCTCTTTCGCACGACTGGAGACTTTGCCACCATAATCAACAGCACTACAATCGCTGGTAATACCATCGGTGGCTCTGCGGTGTTCCGGTTGAACGCTTTTTTCAGGCTGAAAAGCGCAATTGTCTGGCAACCCGGCACTACCACGCTAATCCAAACGGGCGGCACCCGCGACGTGGAGTGGTCCATCGCCAGCGAGGTCGGAAGCCTCGGCGGCGGACCCGGTGCGGTAGTCGCCGCGCCGCGCTTCATCGATCCAGCGCGCTTTGACTACCGTCTCCGTGCCGCCTCGCCGGCTATCGACTATGCGATACCGGTAGCTGGTGATGACCGCGATGTGCATGGGCTGCCGCGCGACCAGTACATACCGGAAGTGTTCCGACCGAGCACCGGGAGGGTCCGCGACGCGGGCGCCCACGAACGGCCCTCCCTGCAACCGCTCGTACTGAACGGCGATCTCGAGTTCGATCTCAATCTGTGGTCGCCAGTGACGGCAAATGCAGCGACCTGGGACAACACTCAGAACGCGCCGGGCTCAGTCGGCGGTTCGGTGCTCGTCAGCCTCAACAACATCCCGCAGGCGCGTGTCATCGCGTTGACGCAATGCATTCACTTGCCTGGACCGGGCTTGTATGCGCTGAACGGCTTCGGACGATCCGGGATCGGCACGCCGGCCTCACGCGACGCGACCATTCTTGCCTGGGAATACCGCAACAACGGAAGCGAAGCCTGCAACGCCGGCGCGCCCACCATGTCCGGTGACCACCCGTTGACCACAGCGGCCAGCTGGGGATCGCCGCCGGCAAGCCTGATCAATGTCACGCAGGCGCAGTGGAACAATCTGAGCTCGATTACGATCTCGCTGGTGGTCGTCGATCGCGGCGTGACCGCGCCTGGCAACGTGACGGGATGGTTCGACGGAATCACCCTGGGCATCGTCGGCAGTGACACGATCTTCGCCAACGGCTTCGATTGACCGAACCCACCCGGCGATCGACAGGACCACGGTGCTTCTTGAAGCGACAGGCATCGTCGGTCGACTCCGTCTTCCTTGCTCGAAACTGCTCGCAAGAACGTCGCAATGCACTCGGGTCGTACTGAGCGTCGACTCGAGTGCAGGAACAGGATTTCTTTCAGGATCGCCTGAAGGGGTCCCTATCGTTCAATCACCGCGACAATGCAATCAGTCGGCGCCAAATCGGAATCATGGGTATCGCGTTCGCGGCGTTACCGAGGTGGGCGCGATGGCTGCGTACCTCAGATGTTCTGGATCAGACCCGCAGCCGCCGAACCGATGCTCATGCGAAAGAGCGTGATGGCCCCCGAGATCAGCAAATCGCGTTGGTAAGCAGGACGGTCCCATTGCGGAGGCCGCACTTACTGCAAACGGGAGCGAGGCAACGCCATGAAAACCCTGATCCTCACGACGACACTGTTCGCCACGTTGACCCCTTCAACCTATCTTCCTGCGTGGACACCTCTGCGGCGCAATTGGCGTCGTGGCGTCAACCCAATCGAGGAGTCGTGCCCATGAATGCGCTTCGACACGTCCTTTTTGCTCTGGCCCTGCTTGCTCTCGCGAGCGTGTCCCGGAACGGCGCCGCGGCTGGCCCGTCAAACCACGCCGACGGCTCGATGACGCTGGCAGGCACCACCGTGCAACTGAAGTCGGCCACGGCGCTCGAGGTCGACAATGGCAGCGGCGAGCGCTCAACGCTCATACTGCTTAGCGAAGCGCCGATCGACATACGAGCAGCGCTCGCGTCAACGGATCCCTACATTGCCATCCTCAATGATCCGGCTATCGATGCGATCACGCATGCCATGGTCTTCGTCAGTAAGGACCGCGTGTCGATCAACGCGCACAAGGCCGGCGACGACATGCAATACATCGCGTCACGCAAGTTCGGCCTGAAGGCTGAGGTATCGGGCGGCGACGGCAAGCCGCTTATCGGCGAACTGCGCTCGACGGGAGAAAAGATGGCCATGCAGATCGATGCGCGGTTCACGGTGGAGATCGCCAATTCGACACCATGAGCGGCGCACCGGTTTCGCTACTGTGCGTTCGGAATGTCACGAAAGCAGAAGCCCCGGTTCGTGGCGGGGCTTCTGCGTCATTGCATCTGGAGATGCATCAGGTCTGGTCACGCGGCGTGACGTTCGTGCCTGCCTTCCGCGATCTCCTCGATCAGCTTTACATTGAATGCCTCGAGGTCCTTCGGCGTGCGGCTGGTGACGATGCCGTTGTCGACGACGACTTCCTCATCGACCCATGTCGCGCCGGCGTTCTCGATGTCCTTGCGGATGGTCGGCACCGAAGTCACTTTGCGGCCCTTCAATGCGCCGGCATCGGCCAGTATCCATGGGCCATGGCAGATCGCGGCGACCGGCTTGCCGGCTTTCAGGAATGCCTGGACGAATGCGAGAGCGTCCTTGTCGGCGCGGAGCTGGTCGGGATTGAACAATCCACCGGGCAGCATGAGGGCGTCGTAATCCTCGGCGCGGGCCTGTGCGAGCGTCTTGTCAACGGCGACCTTGCTGCCTTTCTCGAGATGCTTGAACGCCTGCAGCTCACCGGATTCGGGTGACACCACGTGCACCGTCGCGCCCGCCGCCTTGAGTGCATCGCGCGGGCTGGTCAGCTCGCTCTCTTCAAATCCGTGCGTGACCAGAATGGCGACCTTCTTGCCGGAAATTGTCGTGCTCATGGATGCGTCTCCTTGATGATGATCGTGCTGCTGTGCAGCGTGGCCAGCACGTTATCCGATTGCACTTTAATGCCACGCAACCCGCGGATGCGGATCTAACCGGAGGTTCAGAAAAGCAGTTTGCCGACGCGGGAAAACCCGTTGTCCCGGCCAGATGGCGTTGCTGAGCAACAACGCGAGGCGGCAACGCACGAGCGGTCACCTTCCGACCGTGCGTGCGTTGCACGCGCGCGTTACGGTGCGCGCGGCGTCAGCTTGAGCAACCGTCCCTTGCTGCCTTTGGTGCCGTCCTCGAGCAACCAGATCGCGCCATCGGGTCCCTGCTCGACTTCGCGGATGCGTTCGCCCATGTCGTAGCGCGCCGCTTCGCGCGCGGTGTCACCATCGAATGCGACGCGGATCAGGGCTTTCGACGAGAGCCCGCCGATGAAGCCGTTGCCGCGCCAGTCGGCGAACTGCTGGCCCGAATAGATGATGAAGCCAGCCGGCGAAATGACCGGCGTCCAGCCGAGTTTCGGTGCGCCGAATTCCGGGCGCGTCGAATGGTCGGGGATGTCACGACCGTCGTAGTGATCGCCATCGGAGACAGTGGGATACCCGTAGTTGGCGCCGCGCACGATCAAGTTCAGCTCGTCGCCGCCCGCTGGTCCCATTTCATGTGTCCACAATTTTCCATTCGCGTCGAAAGCGATGCCGAGCATGTTGCGATGGCCGAGCGACCACACCTGCGCGGCGACATCGCCGTCCTTCGCGAACGGGTTGTCGTTTGGCACGCTGCCGTCGTCGTTGAGTCGGACCAGCTTGCCGAGGTTGGACGTCATGTCCTGCGCCGGATCGAACTTCTGCCGCTCGCTCGAGGTGATCCACAGCTTGCCGTCGCCGCCGAAGGCGACGCGATGGCCGTAGTGGCCGCTGCCTTCGACCTTCGGCACCTGGCGCCAGATCACTTCGAGGCCTGACAATGCGCCGCCCGTCTCGCCGGCGGGCAAGGTCAGCGTCGCACGCGCAACGACGCCACCGCGCTCGGCACCGTCGCCCGCTTCGGCGTAGGAAAGATAGACGCGGCGGTTGTTGACGAAATCCGGGTGCAACACCACATCACCGAATCCGCCCTGCCCGGCATATGCCACCTTCGGCACGCCATCAATGTCGGTAGACGTCCCGTCCGCCGCCATCAGCTTGAGCACGCCCTTCTTTTCGCTGACGAGCAGTCGACCATCGGGAAGGAACGTCATCGCCCAGGGTTCGTCGAACCGGGCGACCACGGTGGTTTCGAACGGTTTCTGGTCGGCGACAGCTGCGCCCGTTGCGCCGATGCCGCAGGCAACCAGCAGCAGCGTCGAGAAGAAAGGGATCGAACGGGACGTTTTCATGAGGCAATCGAGCTCCGTGTTGCTGGGGTAACAACCAACCGTAGCCGAATTACGCTGAACCGGCGACGAGGAACGTCTGTGCCATCTGGGACAAAGGGGCCGAGGCGTTAGCGTTCAGGCAACTGGCGTGGGGCTTTGGCACGCGCTACTGCATGCCGCGCGTGGCCCATTTCCACCTGTTGCTGCTCGAAAGCACACTTGACCGTATTACCGGTCTTCGCCTGGCCCTTGCCGGCACTGCTTGCCGTGGTGGATGGAAATCTCCGATGGAATCCAGCAATGAGTTGTTTTCTCCTGTTGCGCCTGGTGCCCGCCATTGTTCTCGCGCACGCGTCCCTGCCGGCGCTTGCCGACGACGGTGACGCCGATGCCCAATTCGGCAATCAGGGTCGCGCCATCCATTCGTGGCCCGCATCGACGATCCAGTCCGAAACGAATGCGCTGGCCGCGGGCTCCGACGGCAGCGTCTTCGTCGCAGGCTGGCGCACCAATTCGGCTCCGGGACAGCGCGATACCGTCACGCTCTTGCGCTTTCGCCCGGATGGTTCCGCCGATGCGGGCTTCGGCAACGCAGGGGTTGCAGAGTTCGACATCGATCCTGCCTCGCAATTGGGCGAGCGCGCCGTCGGCGTGTTCGCATTGAATGGCGGTCGCAGCGTGATCGTCGCCACGCGCCGGATCGACGGCACCATGGGCGTGCAACCGGTGCTGATCTCGGTACGCGCGAACGGCACGCCGGATCCTGCGTTCGGCACCCATGGTGTTCGCGCGATCGACATCTCACGCTGGGCCGGCAACGATCTGGATTTCAGCGCCACGCGCATGGCCGATGATGGTCGTATCGTGATGATCGGATCGATAATCAACGACGACATCGTCGAATTCATCGCTGCGCGCGTGCTGCAGAATGGCGAGCTCGATGCGACGTTCGGCGACCAGGGCTGGACCCGTATAGGAACGGATGAGCGCATCATCGCCACGTCGATGATGCTGGATGACCTCGGTCGTATCGTCATCGCCGGCAGGACGCTCGGCGAGGGCACGGATGACCGGCCGGTCGTCGCTCGGCTTGGCACGGATGGCACGCCCGACGCAGGCTTCGGCGAAGGCGGCCTCGCCCGCGTCGATACCGGCGTCACCGGCGACTGGAGTGCGGAAGCGATCGTCAGCGCGCGGCGTAGCGTTGCCGGAGGTTTCCTGCAACGCCGCATTTTCGTCGCGATCAACCGCAATTCGCCGCGCGCCACCGGCATCCTCGCGCTGGCCAATGACGGTTCGATCGCGACCACGTTCGGCGACGACGGCTTGGTCGATCTTTCGCTCGAGGAAGGTTCGCGCATTACGACCCTGGCAATGCGCAGTGACCTGCGTCTTGTCGCTGCTGGCTGGATTGACCCCAACGGCGTCGGCCGATCCGACTTCCTCGTCGCGCGCATGGCTTTTGATGGCACGCCGGACACCACGTTCGACGGTAACGGTCGAGCGCGATATCCGATCAACGCCGACGGCGACACCCTGGACACGCCCGCGGCGATGGTGCTGTCTGGCGAGCGCCCGGTCATCGCTGGCAGGCTCTACAACATCAATACGCCGAGCTACCACACGGGCGTGTTGCGGCTGTCCTCGGATCTCATCTTCCGCTCCGGCTTCGAGTAGTGACTGCCGGCACGGTATGCACGATTCGCTAGTACCGGCAGTCGCCCGTGTGACGCGCAAGCAAGGATGCTATCTGGCCAGAATGCCGCGCGTCACTGGGGTTTTTTTCGTATGGCACACACATTTTCCACAACGAAGTCGATTCCGCCCATTCCCATGCCAATTGCATGATCCTGGCCGTCTGATTCCACCCTCGGCGCTTCAGAAACCATCCCTTCGGTGGTGATCATCAGGCTTTCAATCAGCGCGGTGTTCGGCGCTATCGTGCGCGCCTCGCTATACTCCGGGTTTGATGCATACGTGGGCGCCCCGATGGCACTCCACCCGTTCCTGCCCGGCTCTTCGTTCGCCACAGCATTGCCAATCACGCGCCGGCTTGCAGCTGCTGAACCTGTGCACAGCGCGCGACAAACTCACGATGCAGATCGAACTAATCGATTTCTCGGTGTAGCACGCACGATGCGCGGCCGATGCCGCGAGCGCTGGTTTGCAGGAAGGCAAGACCGAAGGGATCTGCGAGCAGGACCCGTTGCTCAGCGGTCGATCTCAGGTAGTCGTGAGAGTGCTGGATATCCTCGGCGACGACACGATGACGCTGCTGCCCGTCACTGTCGGTTGAGACCATGCTGACCGACGACCAGCTGCTCGAAATCGCAGGCAAGCCCGCGTTGACTCGCGGCCAGGCCTATCACCGCGAAGGGCGCATCACGCTTTCGCGCAACGAAGCGGACACGATCGAAGGCACGGCCAACGGAACCCAAACCTATGCGCTCTGGATGAAGCGCGATGGGCCGCGTTGGCGATGGGGTTGCAACTGCCGCGCGGCGGATGACGGTGCGTTCTGCAAGCATCTGGTGGCGGCCGTGTTGACCGCGCGTGGTGATGCGCCTGACGAGGTCGCTGATCCTGTTTCGACGAAAGAGGCCCGCGCCCAAGTTCTTGCAGAGTTTCTGCGCGCACAACCCACCGAGCGCATGGCTGAGCGGCTGGTCGAGTTGGCGAACAAGAAAAAGACGGCGGCAGTCAAACGCGCGCGTCTGCACAGTGCAATCGATGATCCGGCCGAACCGAAGGCCGCACTCGGCAAGATGCTCGATCCCGGCGGCTTTCTCGACTACCGCCGCAGCAACGACTATGCACGCCGGCTCGATGCCGTCGTCACCCAGTTGGAACGTGCCATCGCGCGTGATGCAGACAGCGGGCGTGGGCTGTGCGAATACGCGCTCGGTCGGCTGCTAAAGATCTACCCGCGCAGTGACGATTCAGGCGGCGCCATCGGTGCACAAGTCGCGGGTATCGCCCGTCTTCATGCGCACGCGTGTGCGCTTGAGCCGCCGGGAAAATCATTGGGCAAGATGCTGCTTTCGCTTCAGCAAAAGGACGACTGGGGCATGTTTCCGCTCAACGATTACTGGCTTGCGCTGGGCGCGGATGGCCAGACCGACTATGCCACGCGCGTGCTCGCCGAATTCGGGACGTTGCCGCAGAAACCGTCGGAAGCGTCACGCTGGAACGAGTCGTTTGGCATTGCCCGGCGCACCGAGGCGCTGGCTCGTGCGAGCGGCGATTTCGAGCTGTTGCAACGCGTGTTGCGCCGCCATCTTTCTCACCCACGAGACCACCTGCGCGTGTTCGAATCATTGAACGAATTCGGCCGCGCGCGCGAAGCTCAGGCCTGGATCGAAAAGGCCGTGAAGCGTTTCCCTGACGACGACGGGCTGCGTGGCGCATTGGCGGATTGCCTTGCTGGCGCGGGTTTGGACGAGGACGCCATCGAGCAGGCCTGGCGCGCATTCCGCCTGCGGCCGGTCGAACAGAACTGGGATCTGCTCAAGCGCATCAGCGGCACGGACTGGGCTATGTGGCGTGAACGTGTGATCGAACATGTGCGCTCCATTGAGCGCGGTGACGCGAGCCACCGCATCACCCTGCTCGAACACGACGGCGATATCGACGCGGCCGTCTTCCTCGCTCGCGAATCCGAGGTTCGGCCCGATGTCCTTGAACGGCTTGCGCGCCACCTGCAACGCGATCAGCCCTTGCTCGCGGGCGAATTCGAGCTGCGCATTGCGAGGATGCAAATGGTGGAGTTGCAACCCACGCGCTATGCGGCCCTTGTTACCACCGTGAAGCGCGCCGCGCGCTGCCTGTCCCCGGAGCACTGGAAGCCGCTGGTGGCAGACATTCGCGCCGAGCATGGCAAGAAGAGCAAGTTGATGCGGCTGCTCGATGAGGCGAATCTCTGATCCAAGCGAACAGTCGGGCAGGATCTCAGACTTTGCGCAGCGGCCCGGGGTAAACGGCAACGACCGGGTCCGACGTCAGCAGCGTGATGCCTTCGATCGTTGCCTGCGCGACCAGCAGGCGGTCGAACGGATCCTTGTGGCCTGGTGGCAGGCTGTCGATGGCGACCGCATGCTCACTCGTCATCGGCAGCTCGACATAAGCTTCACGAACCCTCGCCGAACATCCTCGCGATCGCATCATCGCCCATCCCATCGAAGTCATCGGGCACTTTGAACTGTCGGGAAAGAAAACCGATGCGGCGGCGCTGTCTGCCTTCCGGCGCCTCCAGCGCGCTGACCTTGACCATCGGCGTGCCGGCTTTCGCGATCACGAAGGTTTCGCCCTTCGCAGCCTTTTCGACCAAGCGTGACAGATGCGTCTTTGCTTCGTGGATATTGATCGCGCCCATTTCGCCTCCTGAACCAGGTTCATTGAGGTTGGTCATCACTACTCGCGGAGACAAGGCTGAACAACAACACGCGCCGCACGGAAGACCAGCCAAGGGATGCGCACGGTCGCGCGCAGGCGCAGAGAGCCGCTACAGGCGCCAGTCAAACGGCTGCCGAGTCGTTCGCCTGCCGCGGCAGCAAGTCCTCGAGCACGAGGCCCGTTTCACCCCGGCTGATGCCGGCAAGAATCAGGCGAAGATTCATCGCCTCCTGCCACGACGTCCACTCGTTCTGCCCATCGGCGCCGAGGACCTGCACGCGCAGTGTGGGATTGGGCACGTAGAAGCCGTTGCGCGAGCGCATCCACAGGCGGCGTGCAGGCTGATAGGCACTCTCCACTTCTGCGCGTGCCAGTACGGCGTTGAACCAGGTGCGCTTGCGCCGCTCCTCGCGCAGCACGCTGTGCGCCACGTGCTCGAGGTTGCGCATCAACCAGGCCGTATTGAAGCCGCTGCGACGATTGAGCGGGCAGACTTTCTGCGGGATCAGCTGGGAGCCAAGCGTCTTCAGATTCGCCAGCATCATCAGCAGCAGGAAGTACTCGCCCTGATGCGGATACAGGCGGATCAGCCGGCCATCGGTTTCGACGTCGAGCGCCCGTGGCGCCACCTGCGCGTAGATCGCAGCGAACGGACCGGCGGCGTAGGTCGCGTCGAGCGCGGCACGTTCCAGTGCATGCATGACGGGCGTGTGGCCGAACAGGTCGCGCAGCTCAAGGTCAGCGCCGCGTTCGAGCAGCGCTTCCACCAGTGCAATATTGCCGGCGCGCGCGGCCATCATCAGCGCAGTAGCGTCGAATGAGCTTCGGTGGTCGACGCCGTACTGATCGCACTGCACCAGTACATCCTTGAAATTCTTCTTCGTGAATGGCGCCAGATGACGCTCGTTGAGCGCGTCGATCGCGCGAATCACGGCGCCCTCGCGCGCATTCGCCACCAGTGCGGCAGCATTGTTCCAGTTCGCATCGTAGGCGAGGCGCGTCACGTAGCGGTCGTGGCGATGCCAGAGTGCGAAGTCGAGCACCTGCTGGCGCAACTTGCTCGAGGTTTCCTTCGGTTCGAGCGCTCGCGCGATCGCCGGCCCGAAGGCTGTCGCATTCCATACCGGCCATGGCACCGGCCGGGTGCGCAGGATGGTCTGGCGAATTGCCGCCGCCTGCTCCGACTTGCCCTGTTGTTCGAGTCGATGCGCCTCGCGTTCCCAGTCGGCCTGACTGGAGGCCTGTTCGCGGATCTCCGGCGCCGCGCCATGGTCGTGCACGCCGAGCAGCGCAAACAGCGGATGGTTGAGGTCGCCCTCGATCAGCCAGACGCGCTCGACCGCGCGCGTCAACGCGACGTACAGCGCGTTGACGTAGAACTTCCACACCTCCAGCGACTTGTCCTGCTTGTCCTTCGCGCGACGGTAGTCGAGCGAATCGACCGCGAGATCCTCCGCATTCACGCCCGCACAGATCTCCGCATAGGCCTGGCGCTGGCCCGATACGAAGCCGTAAAGAATGATATTCGGATACTCCAGACCTTTGGCCTCGTGCACCGAAAACACCAGTGGCGTACGAAAGCTCGCGCGCGCGGCCGGCTTGTCCTCGTCGCGCAACACCAGTACCGCATAGTGCGTGGAACCGCGCGTGCGCGCATCGATGTCACGCTTGATCGCGTCCTTGTCGGCGATCAGGCGAACCTCGCCGTGCTCGAGCGTGGCCGACTCGACGAGGTGGTTGCTCTCGCGATCGATTGAGCCGAAGCGCGCATGCTTGATCTTGAGCAGCGTGTTGGCCACGCGCGTGATCGCGCGCGCGTTGCGGTAATTCACCCCGAGCACCGACAGCGCCTGCCGCTCGGCCAACACCGGATCACGCCAGAACAGGCGCTTGACTGCGCTCCACGAGAAAAAGTTGGGGTGGACGATCTGGTTGGAATCGCCACACAGCAGGAACTGACCGGGCTTGCGCAGCGTGCGCAGAATCAACGCGAGTTGCGCGCAGGTCAGGTCCTGGACCTCGTCGACTACGACGAAGTCGTGGCGCGGCGTGGCCAGCGCCTGCCATTCCTGCGCGATCAGGTTGCTGTCGTACAGTCCGCTTTGCGAGAGCCATGCACGGTACTTGACGAACAATTCATGCACGGCATCGCGCTGCTCGGCGGCGAAGATCGACTGACGCGGCCCGAGTGCGCGATATTCCTCAGGCGACAGCGCGCCCTCCGGTTCGCTGCCGATCACGCCACGGAATTCCTCGAAACACTGGTGCGCGTCGGTGAAGCGGTAACCCTGGCGGTGACGCGCGAACCAGTCGCGGAACGCTGCGAAGCCGATCTCGCGACCGGGCGGCACTTTCAGCGTTTCAAGGAACTCGCGCCAGGAAAAGAACTCCGCATCCTGCGTCGGGTTCTCATAGCCGTTGGCGAAGTACAGGTCGCGCGCATTGCGTGCCAACCACGGCGATTGCGTGACATAGAGCACGCTGCCTTCGGCGTGCCGCAGCTTCTCCAGCGTCAGCGCGGTCTTTCCCGAGCCGGCCGAGCCGACCAGCACGAGCGGTGGCGGCAAACGATAGACCGCCTCCTGTGCGTCGTCGAAGGAGACAACCTTGTCGAGCAGATGAAATTCGCTGCGCCCCGGATGCAGATAGCGCACCGGTGCCGCATCGGCAGCGATGCCGGCATCGGTCGCGTCAGGAATGCGCGCCTCGTCCACGCGCGCGCCGCGCAGGAAGCGCGACTTGGCATAGTCATGGTTGGCAATGATTTCCAGCGCGAGACAGGCCGCCTCGCCGCCGTGGCGCACGAAGGTCAACAGCAGCCGATTGGCCGCATCGAGTTTGGCGCGATAGTACGGCGCCGATTCGAGCTTCTTGACCTCGGCACTACGCCAGTCATCGCGCTCAATCGCGGCACGCACCTTGTCGAACGCCGCTTGCAATCGGCCGGGCTCAAGGCCGGCATACGTCAGGAATCGCATGGATGAATGGCGCAATTGCAGGGTCGTGGAGCCGCCTATTGTGCCCGACACAACCGCGCAAAAAAGCCCCGCATCGCTGCGGGGCTTTTGATTTCACGTGGAACGGGCTGGTCGTCAGAATGCGGCCATGCATGGCCGCATTCTGATTCTCGCGGTCAGGGACGACCGCAGAAACGACTTCTCAGAAATCCATACCGCCCATGCCGCCCATGCCACCACCGCCGCCGCCATGGCCATGGTCACCGCCGCCGGATTCCTTCTTCGGCGCTTCGGCAACCATCGCTTCGGTCGTGATCATGAGACCCGCGATCGACGCGGCGTTCTGCAGTGCGTAGCGCGTGACCTTGGTCGGATCGAGGATACCCATCTCGACCATGTCGCCGTACTCGCCGGTCGCGGCGTTGTAGCCGTAGTTGCCCTTGCCGTCTGCCACCTTGTTCAGGATCACGCTCGGCTCTTCGCCGGCATTGGTGACGATCTCGCGCAGCGGCGCTTCCATCGCGCGACGCGCGATCTGGATGCCGTGGTTCTGATCTTCGTTGTCACCCTTGAGCTTGGTCAGACCGGCCAACGCACGGATCAGCGCAACACCACCGCCCGGAACCACGCCTTCCTCGACCGCTGCGCGCGTGGCGTGCAGGGCGTCTTCGACGCGAGCCTTCTTTTCCTTCATCTCCACTTCGGTCGCAGCGCCGACCTTGATCACCGCAACACCGCCGGCGAGCTTGGCAACACGCTCCTGCAGCTTCTCGCGGTCGTAGTCCGAAGAAGTCTCTTCGATCTGCGCCTTGATCTGCTTGATGCGCGACTGGATGTTGGCCGCTTCACCGGCGCCGTCGATCAGCGTGGTGTTTTCCTTGGTGATGACGATCTTCTTGGCGCGACCGAGATCCTTCAGCGTCGCCTTCTCGAGCTGCAGGCCGACTTCTTCCGAAATCACCTGGCCACCGGTGAGGATCGCCATGTCTTCGAGCATCGCCTTGCGACGATCACCGAAGCCCGGCGCCTTGACGGCCGCGACCTTGACGATGCCGCGGATCGTGTTGACGACGAGGGTCGCCAGCGCTTCGCCTTCGACTTCCTCGGCGACGATCAGCAGCGGCTTGCCGGACTTGGCGACGCCTTCGAGCACCGGCAGCAACTCGCGCACGTTCGAGATCTTCTTGTCGTACAGAAGAATGAACGGGTCTTCGAGTTCAACCTGCTGCGACTGCTGGTTGTTGATGAAGTACGGCGACAGGTAGCCGCGATCGAACTGCATGCCCTCGACGATGTCGAGTTCGTTGTCGAGGCCCGAGCCTTCTTCAACCGTGATCACGCCTTCCTTGCCGACCTTGTCCATCGCTTCGGCGATGAGCTTGCCGATCGGCTCGTCGCCGTTGGCCGAGATGGTGCCGACCTGGGCGATCGACTTCGAATCGGCCGACGGCTTGCTGAGCTTCTTCAGCTCTTCGACGGCGGCGATGACGGCCTTGTCGATGCCGCGCTTGAGGTCCATCGGGTTCATGCCGGCGGCGACCGCCTTCATGCCTTCGCGGATCAGCGCCTGGGCGAGAACGGTCGCCGTGGTGGTGCCGTCACCGGCGACGTCGGAAGTCTTGGAAGCGACTTCCTTGACCATCTGCGCGCCCATGTTCTCGAACTTGTCGGCGAGTTCGATTTCCTTGGCGACGGAGACGCCGTCCTTGGTGATCGTCGGCGCGCCGAAGCTCTTCTCGAGCACGACATTGCGACCCTTCGGACCGAGCGTGGCCTTGACCGCATTGGCAAGGGTGTTGACGCCGCGCAGCATGCGCGCGCGGGCGTCTTCGGAGAAACGGATTTCTTTGGCAGCCATGTTGGAGCTCCGGGAATATGGAATGGGGAATGGAAAATGGGCGAAGCAGATGACGCGGGTTCGGGATTTGAGGTGGCAATCGACGCGGCAAAGCGCATGAACGATTCCCTGATCTCGATTCCCGATCCCCGGCTGCTTACTCGATGATCGCGACGAGATCTTCTTCGCGCATGACCAGCAGTTCGTCACCGTCGATCTTGACCTCGGTGCCCGAATACTTTCCGAACAGGACCTTGTCACCGACCTTGACCGCGAGCGGACGGACCTTGCCGTCTTCGAGGATCTTGCCGGTACCGACGGCGACGACCTCGCCCTTGATCGGCTTCTCTGCAGCGGCGTCAGGGATGACGATGCCACCAGCCGACTTGGTCTCGGCCTCCAGACGCTTGATGATGACGCGGTCGTGCAACGGGCGAAGTGCCATGGGATGATTCCTTCAACTGATTGATCGGATTGAAATTGTTGCCGAGTTGTTAGCACTCTACTCGACGAGTGCCAATTATAACCGCGAAAAATTCCCGAGGGAAGGCGGCGTCGACGTGCCTCGAACATGGCGACCTGAATCGCGTATTCAAGTCCGCGCCGGTGGTCGGACCGTAAAGCGTCGCCATGTCCTTGTCATCGCGCTCCGGCTAAAGTCCGCGTCCGCGGTCGCGTCCGGCGCACCGCTCTGTCCCGGAATCTTGCATGACTTCTCGTTCGCTGCGTTTCCCTTTCGTGATCGCTCTCGCTGCAATCGGCCTGACCAGCTGGACTGCGGCAATCGCGCAGACCGTTCCTCTTGCCGGAGGCACGGCACCGATCCAGACCTTCGACAGCCTTGCAGCGACCGGCACGGCGTCGACCGTGCCGGAGGGCTGGTCGTTCGTCGAGTCGGGCACCAACGCGAACTCGACTTACCTGGCCGACAACGGCGCGGCGAATTCGGGCAATACCTTCAGTTTCGGCGCGATCGGCAGTGGCGAGCGTGCGTTCGGCATGCTGCGCTCGGGATCATTGGTGCCGATCGTCGGCGCGCATTTGCGCAACGAGAGTGGCAACTCGCTCGCCGAGATCGCCGTGGCATACACAGGCGAACAATGGCGGCTTGGCACGCTCGGGCGCAGCGATCGGCTCGACTTCCAGTACAGCGTGAATGCGACCGCGCTCAACGATGCTGCGGCCACGTGGGTCGATGTCAACACGCTCGATTTCACCGCTCCGGTAGCCGCCGGCGCGGTCGGCGCGCTTGATGGCAATGCCGCCGCCAATCGCACTGCTATCAGCGCGACGATCACCGGACTTTCGTTGCCGGACGACGCGACGATGTGGGTGCGCTGGATCGATGTCGATGCAAGCGGTGCCGATGATGGCCTCGCGATCGACGACGCGAGCTTTACGGTGTCTGGTGATCCGCCGGTCGATGTGCCGCCAACTGTCGTTTCGACGTCGCCCGTCAACAACGCGGGCAACGTCGCGCTCGCGGCGACGCTGTCGGTCAGTTTCAGTGAACCGGTCACGCTCGGCGCCTCGTGGTTCACGCTGTCTTGCAACCTTTCAGGCACGCACACCGCGGTGGTCGGCGGTGGTCCCTCAACGTATTCGCTGACGCCATCACCGGCCTTCGCTGCTGACGAAACGTGTACCTGGACGATCCTCGCCAGCGGCGTGACCGATATCGACGGCACACCGAATCCACTCGCCAACGATGTCGTCGTCACCTTCACGACGCTCGACCCGGGCAGCATACCGGCGCCAGGCGTGATCTATTCGCTGCCGGCACAGGGCGCGACGCGCGTGCCGTTCGCCAGCGACATTCGACTGAGTTTCAGTGAAATCGTGACGACCACGGCCGGCGCGTTCGCACTGACCTGCAACGGTGCGCCGATCGCACTCGGTGAAGTCGGCACCGGCGTGGTGCGCACGTTGATTCCGGTCTCCGTGATGCCGACCGGGGCGAACTGCGTGTTCGCCATTGATGCCGACAAGGTGCGCAACGCGGCCAACGTGCCGATGGACGAATCGCTGGCGATCGGCTTCAGCGTGATCGCGCCGTACGACGCCTCGTACTATTCGGGCGTCAACACGAGCGACCCCGGCCAGCTGCGCTGCTCGCTGCATGCAACGATCCGCGGCCACACGATGTATCCGTACAGCGGCGCGGCCACAAGCACATGGACCGTCCTCGAAATCGCGCAGGCCAAACCGGGTGATCCGACGCGCATCATCGACGTCTACCGCAATCGCGCCTACCTTGCCGGACTCGAACGCGCCGGCACCGGCAGCGGCATCACCTACAACCGGGAACATAGCTGGCCGAACTCGCTCGGTTTCCCGAGCATGACCGGCGATCTGGGTCTGCCGAATGCGCCGTACACCGATACGCACATGCTGTATTTGTCGGACACGCAATGGAACTCGGATCGCGGCAACAAGCCGTATGCGTATTGTCCGGTCGCCGCCAGTTGCGGTGAGCGCATCACCGAAGTCAACGGCGGCGTCGGCGGCGGCAGCGGCGTGTATCCCGGCAACTCGAACTGGGTCAACGGCGATTCGTTCGAGACCTGGAACCACCGCAAGGGCGAGACGGCGCGCACCGCGTTGTACATGGCGATTCGCTACGAAGGCGGCGTCGATCCGCTCAGCGGCCAGCTCGAACCGAATCTCGAACTGACCGACAATCGCGGCCTGATTGCCACCAACTCGAACTACAACACGACGGCGTACATGGGCCTGCTGACCGATCTTCTCGCGTGGCATGCGGCTGATCCGCCGGATGCCGAAGAGATCGCGCGCAATGGCGTCATCTACGGATTCCAGGGCAATCGCAATCCGTTCATCGATAACCCGCAATGGGCCACGCGCGAGTTGTTCGAATCGGTATCGCCGGTCACGTGCGAGCTCGGCGATTCGATCTTCGTCGACGGGTTCGAGTTGATGGTGCCGTAGGGACACTGGCGATCGGATTCGCGCAATTGATCGAGGTATCAATGGCGCTTCTCGCTGAGCGAACAGCGCCCCCTTCCGCCTTCGGCACCTTCCCCCGCTGCGCAGGGGAAGGGAACACGCACGAAGGGCCCATGCTGCTCGTTGAGCGAAGATCGCCCCCTTCCGCCTTCGGCACCTTCCCCCGCTGCGCAGGGGAAGGGAACACGCACGGAGGGC
>JBBSOU010000069.1:0-19320 GCA_038259445.1 Lysobacterales bacterium
CGCCCCCCCTGCCCCCTTCGCCCCCTCCCCCCGCTGCGCAGGGGACGGACACGCAACGGCTCGCGCAACCCTTGGCGGGCGCTGCTTTTCCCGCCCCCTGCGCAGCGGGGGAAGGTGGCGCGCAGCGACGGATGGGGGCGCTTTGAGATGCGATCGCGAGTCTTGCCGGACAAACAATCGGCTCGAACGTCCAGAGCGCCCCCATCCGCCCTCCGGGCACCTTCCCCCGCTGCGCAGGGGAAGGGAATAATCGCGAATGCCTGATCGCTAATCCCTAATCCCCACTCCCAATCCAGTCTCCCGCCTCACGTCGAGATCGCCAGTCGCTCTCCGCGATAAATCGCCGCCGTGATGGCGTAGACGACGGCAGCGGCGACCGTGGTGGCGGCGAAGCACAGCGCGAGTTCCATGCTGGTGACGGTGTCGCCGCGGATCAGGCGCATGATCGTGACCTGCTGGCCCATCAATGGCACTGCGTACATCCATAGTTCGGTCTTCATCGGGAACACCGACAACAGCAGCGACGGCACCGCCGGAATCAGCATCAGCAGCGATAGGTAGGTCTGTGCTTCGCGAAAGGTCTTGGCGAATGCGGCGGCGAGCGTCTGCAGCGAGGCGATCAGCACGACCAGCGGCAGCATCACGAGCATGGTGACGATGGCGAAGCGCGGGCCGATCTGCAGGGCCAGGCCGAGTTTGCCGGTCGGCAGGAACAAGCCGGCAATCGAGAACGCGATGATGCTGAGCAGCAATGTGGTCAGCGCGAACGCCGACGTCGCGCCGAGTTTGCCGAGCAGGATCTTGCCGCGCGAGACCGGATTGGCCAGCAGCGGTTCGAGCGACTGGCGCTCGCGTTCGCCGGCGGTGGTGTCGATGGCCAGCGCCATGCCGCCGATGAACGCGCCGAGGATGAAGAAGTACGGCAGCATCGCGAACATCGTGCCGCCGCGTGCCTGTGCGGTCGACTGGTCGCGGCTGGCCACGACCATCGGTCGCGTCGTCGACGGTGACATGCCGCGCGCGATCACGCGCATCGACGCGGTGCGCTGCCCGTAGCTGTCGAGCATGCCGCGCAGGCGCGCGACCGATCCGCCGGCGTCGCGTTGCGACTGATCGAAGATCAGCTCGACCTGCGCCGGCTCACCCGTGCGCCAGGCCTCGGCAAAGGTCGGCGGAATACGCAGCACGAGGTCGGCATCCTGCTCGCGCACCGCGCGTTCGGGGTCGGCCATTCCTTCCTTGATCTCGACGCCGAACTGCCTGAGCGCCGCGACCAGGTGCGGCGCATGCTCGGCGCCGATCACCGGCACCGGCAGCGGCTTCTCGGCCTTGTCGATCTCGCGCGTGACGATCACGTTGATCAGCAGCACGAACACCAGCGGCGCCATCAGCGGACCGGTCAGCAGGGTGTTGAGCACGGTGCGGCGGTCACGCAGGTTCTCGCGCACTTCTTTCAGGAACACGGTGATCACGGTCTTCATGCGGCGAGTCCTTCGGCGGAGCCGATCACGTTGACGAAGGCATCCTCGAGGTTGCTGGTGCCGGCCTGTTCACGCATTTCGTCGGGCGTGGCATCGGCGACCACGCGTCCTTTGGCAATGACCACGATGCGGTCACACAGCGCGCCGACCTCCTGCATGATGTGACTCGAGAACAGCACGCAACGTCCCTCGCCACGCAGCTGCTTGAGGAATTCGCGCATCGCGCGTGTCGCCATCACGTCGAGGCCGTTGGTTGGCTCGTCGAGGATGCAGTTGTTCGGGTCGTGGATCAGCGCGCGTGCGATCGCGGTCTTCACGCGTTGCCCCTGCGAGAAGCCTTCGGTGCGCCGGTCGATGATCTCGTGCATGTCGAGTGCCTTCACCAGCGCTTCTCGTCGTTCGTCGATACGCTTCTCGTCCATGCCCTGCAGGCGCGCGAAATATTCGATGTTCTCGCGCGAGGTCAGGCGCTTGTACAGACCGCGCGCATCGGGCAGCACGCCCAGGCGTCGGCGCACCGCGATCGGATCGATCGCGGCATCGATGCCGTCGACGAGCACCTGGCCGCGATCGGGTTTCATCAGCGTGTAGAGCATGCGCAGCGTGGTCGTCTTGCCGGCGCCGTTCGGTCCGAGCAGGCCGGTGATCTCGCCGTCGCGGGCAATGAACGACACGCCTTCGACCGCCTTGACCGTGCCGAACGCCTTGTGCAGATCCTTCAGTTCGATCACGGCGAGGCTCCATTGAAGTTGATGAAGTGCGGGGTGGCGCCGAGCTGGTCGGCGCAGGTCGCATCGAGCGTCTTCGGGTTGCGCGTGTCGATGAACTCGCCGACCAGTTTCGGCAGGCAGCCGCGGCCGATGACGTTGTGGCCCTGGCCGGCGGCGACGATCAGTCGCGCGTTGTCGAGTGTGGCGAGGATCCGCTCGCCGTACCGCGGCGGCGTCACCGGGTCCAGTTCGCCGGCGAGGATCAGCGTCGGCGTGTCGCCGCTCGCCGGTGCGGTGAAGTCGTCCGGGCGCGCACCACGAGGCCAGATTCCACACTGCGTGCGCAGCACCTCGACCATCAGTGTGCCGAGCAGGGTGTCGGCATCGGCGGGGTTGGCCACGAGGCGGTCGGCGTCTTCGGCGCAGATCACCGACAGCTGCATGCCGCTGCCGGCCAGTTCGCCGATGCCGTCGGTCATGATCTTGAGCTGACCCATCAACGGCGCGTAATTGTCGGAGAGTGCCTGCTGCACCGACAGCGGGATCACCGCGGCGGTCTCGGGCGTGTAGGAAAACAGGCGCACGAGGCCGACCAGAGCAAAGCCGTCGAGGCGTTGCTCGATCGGCTCGAACGTGACCGGGTCGGGATAGCGCACGGAACGCGGTTGCGCCTGCAGCGCATCGCGCAGTTGGCGCAGCGATGCATACGGATCAGGGAACGCCCTGGCGCAATCGGCATCGGCCGCGCACCCGGCGAACTGTGCCTTGAGTGCATCGTCGAGGTTGCGCGCGAACTCGGCGCCGAGCACCAGTTCGTTCGGCGCCGGACTGTCGAGCACGATGCTGCGCACGGCCTCTGGATGGCGCTTTTGGTACTGCTGGGCGACGCGCGTGCCGTAGGAAACGCCGACCAGATTGAGGCTTGGCCCGCCGAGCGCGACGCGCAGTTCTTCGAGATCGCGCACCGCATCGGTGGTCGTATAGAACCGCGGGTCAGCCTTGTCGGCGAGGCCGTCGAGGCAGGCGCGCGTTCGCTCACCGAGGCGCGCGAGATCGAACTCGGCCAGCGCGTCTTCGTCGTCGGCTGCGCAGGTCAGCGCATTCGAACCGCCGGTGCCGCGTTGATCAAGCAACAACACGTGGCGACCCTTGCGTGCCGGTGCGAGCGCGGGAGCGATCTGAGGCCAGGTCTCGATCGCGGCCTGGCCGGGGCCGCCGGCGAGAAACACGATGAAATCGTCTTCGGCCGCTTCGCTGGCGCGGATCAGGGCAACGTCGAGCGTGATCCTGCGCGCCTCGGGTGCATCTCGGTTCTCGGCGACTTCGAACGTGGCACAGAACGCCGCGGTGGTTGCCGCCGAGCGCTTCTGCGGCAGTTCGCAGGCCGTGAAGTCGACCGACCCGAAGCGGAATCCGCTGGCGCCGGCAGCGACCACATAGCGGCCGGTCGACTCCGGTTCGGTCGCCGCGGAATCGGCTGCCTCACGCCATTGGCGCACGACGACCACACCGATCACGATCGCCGCGACGATCGCGTACTGCACGGATTTCTTCATGATTGACCTGCCTGTGATTGCATCGCAACGCTCACGGTTCCTGTTCCTTTTCGGTTTCGCTCCACCAGTAGTGGTAACGCATGCGCACCCACATCTGTGCGCCGCCCCAGCACACCGCCATGAGCAGGCCGGCGATCGTGATCGGCACGTCGATCGCACCGTTCATGTCGAGGAAGGTCAAGGTGATGACGAGTCCGAACGACATCGCAAAAGCCACCGTCATTGCCTCGAGCTCGATGCGCTGGCGAAGTTCGTCTCGCTTGCGCAGGCGTCTCAGTTCGGCCCAGGCCATCCACAGGATCGCCGGCAACGGCAACGCGGCCACCAGCAGTCGCAGCAGGCCCGGCTCCATCTGCTTGGTCACCAGTGCCGAGACGATCACCGCAGCGAAGTAGCACAGTGACGCTGGGCCGGCATCGATCAGGTATTGCATGCCGGCGCTGCGTGGTTTGCGTGGCTGCGTGGTCATCGGCTCATGCCTCTGGTGCGAAAATCGATTCGATCGACAATCCGAACAGGCGACCGATCGTGAAGGCCAGCGGCAGGCTCGGGTCGTACTTGCCGGTTTCGATCGCGTTGACGGTCTGCCGCGACACGCCGAGACGCTCGGCCAGTTCGGCCTGCGACCAGCCGCGATCGCCACGCAGTTCGCGCATGCGGTTGTTCATCCGTAGCGCCGGCACGCGAGGATGCGGGCGAACAGATAAGTGAGCACGAGTGCAGGGAATACCCACACCAGGGCTTTCTGCGCGGTGGTGTCGAACGCCCCGGCGACGATGAGCAAGCTCGCGGTCAATGCTCCGAGGCCGATCGCGAGCGCAGCAATGGCGAGGGCCTCGACATCAATGCGTCGTTGCAGCTCGTCGCCAGCGCGCATCAGTTGCACGAACGCTCGTATCGCCAAGCCAATAGGGATCACGGGGAGCAGCCCCACCACCACGCGCATTGCGATCGGCGCATCGACCATCGCGCCTGCCAGCAGGCGCATGCTGATCCAGGTCGTCGCGATATACGCCAGCGCGGAAAGCAGACACGCGTGGACGAGGGGGCGGTTGGTGTAGGTCATCGGCATTCACCTGTCAAGGTCGCTTGACATGATGTTCCGGCACACATTACCCGCTTGTCAAGTGACCTTTACATGACGGCAAACCACTCAACGCGAAGAAATATACTTTTCGCGGCGGATCTGCGGCACGCCGAGGCCCGCTTCCTTCAGCAGCGTGAAGGCCTGGTCGACCATGTCGGGATTGCCGCACAGGTAGGCGATGTCACCGGCAGCGTCGGGCGCCAGTGCATCGATGGCAACCTGCACGCGACCGAGGCGGTCGTGCGCGCGCGCAATGACGCGAGGCGTGCGGCTCAGGCACGAGTGATAGGAAAACCCTGGCGTCGCTGCTGCGAATGCCTCGAACTCCTCACTGTAGAGCAACTCCTGCTCGGTACGCGCGCCGTGCACGAGTGCAAATTCGCAGCCGCGCGTGCGCGTCAGTTTTTCGATCACCGGCAACATCGCGCGGTACGGCGTGATGCCGGTGCCGGTGCCGACCAGCAGATAGCGACGATTGCCATCGGTGTCGAATAGGCAGAAGCGCCCGTACGGCCCGCTGGCATTGATGGTGCCGCCGATTTCGAGGCCGCCGAGCAGCGCGGTCGCCGCGCCGCCCTCGACATACGACACCGCGATCTCGATCTGCGTGATCGGTGCCACGCCATCGACACCGACCGTCGCCACCGAGTAACTGCGCTTGGTCGGCTTGCCGTCGGCGTAGTCGAAGTGGATCTGGATGAACTGGCCCGGCACGAACGCGAACGGCAGGCCGTCGACGCGCTCGAAGGCGAGATGGCGCGCGCTCGGCGCGAGCATGCGGGCGGAAACGAGTCGGAGCTGGAAATGGTCGGCCACGGCAAACGCGATCGCAGGAAACGAGCCGGCTATACTATCAGGGCCATGCCGGCCTCCCTGCAGCACACCTTCCGATGAGCACACCCCCCGCACTCGACATCCGCGAGCTGCGCAAGACCTATGCGACCGGCGTCGAGGCCCTCAAGGGTATCTCGCTCATGGTGCAGCCCGGTGATTTCTACGCCCTGCTCGGCCCCAATGGTGCCGGCAAATCGACCCTGATCGGCATCGTCAGCTCATTGGTCAACGCGACCAGTGGCGAGGTGCGCGTGTTCGGCGTCGACCTGCACGCCGAGCGTTCAAAGGCGATGCGCCTGATCGGCCTGGTGCCGCAGGAAATGAACTTCAACCTGTTCGAAAAGCCGTTTGACATCCTCGTCAACTACGCCGGCTTCTACGGCATTCCGCGCGCCGAGGCGATGCGCTGCGCCGAGCAGGAACTCAAGCGCGCGCAGCTGTGGGAAAAGGCGCAGACGATGTCGCGCACGTTGTCGGGTGGCATGAAGCGTCGCCTGATGATTGCGCGCGCGATGATGACCCAGCCGAAGCTGCTGATCCTCGACGAGCCAACCGCCGGCGTCGACATCGAGATCCGCCGCGGCATGTGGCGCACCCTGCGCGAGGTCAACGCGGCCGGCACCACGGTGATCCTGACCACGCACTATCTCGAAGAGGCCGAGAACCTCTGTCGCAACCTCGCCATCATCGACGGCGGCCACATCATCCAGCACGGGCCGATGAAGTCGCTGCTGGCGATGCTCGACGTCGAAGGCTTCCTGTTCGACATCGACGGCGAATTGCCGGCCATGTTGCCGGCGATCGAAGGCGTGGTCATGCACGCCACCGACGCGCACACGCTGGATCTGGACATGCCGCGCGCGATGAATCTCAACCGCGTATTCGAACTGCTCGACGCCGCCGGCATCCGCGTGCGTTCGATGCGCACCAAGTCCAACCGCCTCGAGGAGCTGTTCGTGCGCCTGACCGGCAACAAGGATCTCGCTGCATGAGTGGCGTGTCAGCCTATCCGAACCTCGTCGCCCTGCGCACGATCGCTCGTCGCGAAGTCGTGCGCATCCTGCGCATCTGGGGCCAGACGCTGGTGCCGCCGGTGATCACGATGACGCTGTATTTCCTGATTTTCGGCAGCCTGATCGGCAGCCGCATCGGCGACATGGGCGGCTACAGCTACATGGATTTCATCGTGCCCGGGCTGGTCATGATGTCGATCATCCAGAATAGCTACGGCAACATCTCCTCGAGTTTCTTCGGCGCCAAGTTCGGTCGCCATGTCGAGGAGCTGCTGGTCAGCCCGATGCCCAACTGGGTGATCCTCGGCGGCTACGTCGCCGGTGCCGTGCTGCGCGGCCTGGTGGTCGGCATCGTCGTGCTGATCGTCGCCATGTTCTTCACGCGCGTGCGCATCGCGCACCCGCTGGTGACACTGTCGACCGTGCTGCTCGGGTCACTGATCTTTTCGCTGGCAGGTTTCGTCAACGCCGTGTACGCGAAGAAGTTCGACGACGTGTCGATCGTGCCGACCTTCATCCTGACCCCGTTGACCTATCTCGGCGGGGTGTTCTATTCGGTCACTCTGCTGCCCGGCTGGGCGCAGACGCTGACCCACATGAACCCGATCTTCTACATGGTCAATGCATTCCGCTACGGTCTGCTCGGCACCACCGACGTTCCGCTGACGACCGCCTTTGCGCTGATGATCGGATTCGCGCTGGCACTCGGCGCGCTCGGACTGTGGCTGCTGAAACGCGGAGTCGGGCTGCGCAGCTGAGGGCACTCACTCGCAGATCACGCCGTCGCCGCGCGCACGGCACTGACGCGGCCATCCGTTCGCGTTCCAGTATTCGATGATGCCCAACCGCTTCAACAGTTCGGAGAAGGCTACGTCTTCGCGGAGCTTCGCGTATTCGGATTGCCACAGCAGCAGGTGATAGCTCGGGAACGCATCGCGCAATGACGGCTCGAATCCGTTGATGACTCGCTCCGCGTCGAACTGTGGCACAAGAACGTGGAGGAAGTTCAGCACTCCGGTTTGTATTTCGGACTGCTCGATGAGCTGGCGCGCCGCTGGCCAAAGCGCGGGATCGCGCAACGCCGCATTGACGGCGAGATACGACGGGCGGAACGGATCGGTATCCGGCAGCAGCGCGGCCAATTCGCGCAATGGCGCCGGGTCATTGCGCCAGATCGCGTTGAACCACCGCGCGTAGTTGACGCGCCACGGTTGCTCTGGCCACAGCTTGCTGGCGGCCTCGAGGGCGACGCGCGCCTCGTCGTGGCGGCCGAGGGTATCGAGCATTCGTCCGCGCTGGAAACTGGCCTCGTAGGATAACGGTTCCGAGGCCAGGCCGATCTCACTCTCGCGCAACGCCTCGTCGAGATAACCGAGTGCCCCGAGCCGCGCCGCATACCTGCTGCGCAGTACGAAACTGGTCGGGTCGAGTTCAAGCGCACGCCGATAGCGCTGCATGCATTCGCTCCACTGGAACTCCGCGCAGGCGACGTTGGCCAGTGCTTCGTGCGCGTCGACGAGATTCGCATCGACCGCCAATGCGGCCGTTGCCTCGGCTCGCGCACCCTGTAGATCGCGGTGCATGGCCGGCGGCTTGCTTTGCTCGGCGTCCTCGTTGTGTGGGTGGTCGCGCAGCGTCCAGAGCAACGAGAGCAAGGCACGTGATCGGGCATCGTCCGGGTTGCGCGCAAGGTTCGTCCGCAAAAGCTCACCGGCGCTGGTGCGCGCTCGCAAGATATCGTTTGTCAAACGCATCAATCGGCGCGCTTCGAGGTAGGCACGAAACGCGTCAGTGTCGACTTCCGCCCGATGCCCCTCGTGCAAACCGAGGCGCAACGTCAAAGTGCCCGCCACTGCTTGCGCGATCTCGCGCTGGATGGCGAACACGTCAGCCAGTTCACGGTCGAAATCCTGGGCCCAGAGCGCGCGTCCGCCCGGCAATTCGATCAGGCGCAGGTCGATGCGCAAGCGTTGGCCCGACTGCCGCAGGCTGCCTTCGAGCGCATGCGTTACCTGCAGGCGCTCACTAAGCTGCTGCAGGTCGAATCCTTCGCTCTGCGCGCGCATCGCCGACGTGCTCGAAATCAGATGCAGGCCATCGATATGCGAAAGGCGCGTGGTCAGCTCCTCGCTGAGGCCATCGGCGAGGGTACGTTCGTCCTGCTCGCCACCGACCGACCGCAGCGGCAACACAACCAGGGCAGGCTGCACGTTGACAGCAGGCGCAGCATGGCGATCGGGTGGCCGCCCGATGGCGAACACCAGCACGAGGGAAAGCACGAGCGCACCGAGCACGAGCGCGAGGATCTGCGGGCGGCGGTGCAACGGCTTCGGTTCGCCAGGGACATCGACGCGGAATGTCGGGGCGGAAGCGGAAGCGCCATCGGCTCCCGCTTCAATCGGCCCTGCTGTCGACGTCGCCGCGTACGTCGGCGGTCGCGGACCTTCCGCAGGACGCGGCGGCGGCGGCTCGACGCTGACGACAGCATCGAAACGATAGCCGACCCCATGCACCGTGTGCAGGTATCGATGCGCACTTGCACTCTCGCCGAGCGCCTGGCGCAACAGCGTGATGACGCGGTTGAGCACGCCCGGCGTGACATGGGCATGACCCCAGACGGCTTGCAGGATTTCGTCCCTGCTGAACAGCCGTCCCGGTTCGGCGGCCAGCAGGACGAGTACCGCGAAGGCCTTGCGCTCGAGCGGAACTTCGACGCCATCGACCAGCAAACGATGCCCATCCGTGTCGATCGCCACCGCGTCGAAGCGCATCCAGCCGCTGGGCCTGCTCGGCTCGGTCATGAGTCAGTGAATCCGATAATGACGATAACCAACGATATCAGTGCGTTAGGTGGTTTCCTGGGTGACCTAAGGATTCCCCAAGCATTTCTCCGCGAGCACCCAACGCATTCCTCCAGCACTGCGGCGGCCGGCGCGGGATCGTGGCGACACCGGTGCAGCACACCGGCATGTTCCCACAACCCTGAGGAGTTTCCGCCATGAAAGTCACCCATATCGCCGCCATCGTACTCAGCATGTTCGCGTTGTCCGCGCAGGCCGAGACCGTCGACAGCCTGATGATCGATTGCCCGGTCACCCGCCTGCCGACACAGGCCGACGTCGCTCGCGTATTCGCGGTCGACAACTTCGCCAAGACCTATGCATTGCGTGCGAGCGTATACACCTTCGCACGGCAGCAGTGTGCAGGCGGAGTCGATCGTGTGCTGATCGTCGCCGGGCCTGACCGCTCACCGGGCCTGCAGTCGAGCCTCGCGGCGGTGCGCTGAACGCGAGGCGAGCGCGGCGGCACCTGCGATCGGCATTTGCACGGTCCGTCGCGCTTGCATGCAGCCCGGCAAATCGAACCGGACATCCACCACGTGTGCTCGCGCCAGGCTGTTGAAGATGCATGACTTTCCTCGCTTGCTGTGCTGTCGGCGATCGCGCAAAGTTCGCGTTCAGCACCCGAACGAGATGACCGATGCGCACCTTGAGCCTGATCACCGCCTGCCTGTTCGCCTCAGCCAGCCTGCACGCCACGCCGGTCGTCGAGCGGTTCACGGTGCTGGCCAGCGGCACTGCGATCGGGCACCTGCAGGCAACGCGCGACGGCGGCAAGGTGGTCATCGAGTACGACGTCAAGAACAATGGCCGCGGGCCTACCATCGCCGAGCAACTGCAGGTCGACGCGCGCGGACTTCCGGTGCAATGGTCGATCACCGGCGCAACGACTTTTGGCAGCAAGGTCGACGAGCGATTCGCGCTCGATGGCACGAACGCGCGCTGGACCGATTCCGTCGGTGACGGCACGGCGAAGGCCACGGAACCTTCCCTGTACATCGGCCAGAGCGCAAGCCCGTGGTCGCTTGGCCTGTATGCACGCGCCCTGCTCGCTGACAGCGATCGCGCACTGCCGGCATGGCCGGCTGGCACGCTGCGTATCGATGCAGGCACGCCGATGGAAGTGGGTGAAGGCAGCGCGCGGGTACGTGTCACGCGGCATGCCGTCACCGGCCTCGATCTCGACCCTGATTACCTCATGCTCGATGAAGGCAAACAGCTGTTCGGAGTGATCTCGTCGCGCTCGATCATCGTGCGCAAAGGCTATGAGGCGGAGGAATCGCGCTTGCGCGCGCTCGCCGCGCAGCTCGGACTCGAGCGTCTCGAGGCGATCCAGCAGGAGACGGCGCATCGCTACGGAGCGCCGGTGCGGATCCGCAACGTGCGCGTGTTCGATCCCGGGCGCCTCGCACTTTCCGACGCCGTGAGCGTGGTCATCGACGGTCGTGTCATCAGCGGCGTGCAGCCAGTCGATAGTCCATCGACGCCCGGCGAGGTGCTGATCGACGGCGCCGGCGGCACGCTGATCGCCGGCTTCCACGAGATGCACGCACACACCGGCCAGGATGGCGCGATCCTCAACATCGCCGCCGGCGTCACCTCGATGCGCGACATGGGCAACGACAACGAGGCGCTGGCAAAACTCATCGACAGCATCGAAACCGGCAAGGTCGCCGGTCCGCGCATCAACCGCAGCGGTTTCATCGAGGGCAAGAGTCCGTTCAACGCCAACAATGGCATCCTCGTCGACAGCGAAGCGCAGACACTCGACGCCGTGCGCTGGTACGCGGCTCGCGGCTTTGGCCAGGTCAAGCTCTACAACAGCATGAAGCCGGCGTGGTCGGTCGCTGCGGCGACCGAAGCGCATCGTCTCGGCTTGCGCGTGTCCGGTCATGTGCCGGCGTTCTCGAATGCCGACGCGATGATCGATGCCGGCTACGACGAGCTCACCCACATCAACCAGATCATGCTCGGTTGGGTGCTCAAGCCCGAGGAAGACACGCGCACACTGTTGCGCCTGACCGCCTTGAAGCGCCTGGGTCCGCTCGATCTGCAGTCGCCACGCGTGCAGAAAACCTTCGGCAAGATCGCCGAGCGCAAGGTCGCGGTCGAGCCGACCATTGCGATCCACGAATCGTTGCTGCTGTCGAAGAACGGCGAGACGCCGCGCGGCATGGTCGATTATCTCGAGCACATGCCGATTGGCGCGCAACGCGATGCCAAGCGTGCCTGGGCAGACATGTCGGCGCCGGGTGACACCGAGGCCTACGCCGCCGCCTACGCGAAAATGATCGAGACCCTTCGCCTCATGCGCGAGCGCGGTGTGCAGCTCATTCCGGGTACCGACCTTGGTGGTGCGTTCACGTTCCATCGCGAGCTCGAACTGTTCGAGACGATCGGCTACTCGTCGGCAGAAGTGCTGCGACTGGCCACGCTCGACATGGCGCGCTATCTCGGCCACGACCAGCAACTCGGCTCGATCGAGAAAGGCAAGCTGGCCGACTTCTTCCTTGTTCCGGGCGACCCACTTGCCGACCTCGGCGCGATCAAGACGATCCGCATGGTGGTCAAGGACGGCGTGGTCTATTTCCCGTCAGAGATCCATCCGCATTTCGGCATCCGCCCGTTCGCGCAAGCACCGACCGTGAGCCTGCCAACCGCAGTGCCCGCATCGATGCGCTGAGCACCCCGACTGTGCGAGGAAACACGCGCTTGTGTTCGTTCTGCACACGTAATCTACTCACCGCTCCAACGGGAGGGGTCGCATGAAGAAGTTTGTACTGGCCGGCGCGCTGTTGCTGGTCACCATGGCATCTGCGCAGGCAGCGGAATACCGCAATGGCGACTGGGTGCTCGCCCGTTATCAAGGAGCGCAGTACTGGTTTCCCGGAACGGTCGAACAATCCCGGGGCGACAGCGTGAGCGTGGCCTACGACGACGGCGAGCGCGAAACGCTCTCGTCGCGCGACGTGAAGCCGTACGACTGGCGGGTCGGTTCGAGCGTCGAATGCCAGTGGAAGGGCGGCGCCGAATGGTACAGCGGCCGCATCACCGAGATGGGCAAGGACGGCGAGTCGATCAGCGTCGCCTACGAAGATGGCGACCGCGAGCGCACGCGCACGCGCAAGTGCCGATCGCGTTGATGCACTGACCGCGTCCGGCGTGCCTCGCGTACGTCGGACGCTTCGCGCAGGGCGATCGCCGATGTCAGTCGTGAGGTCCGCGTTGATCTATTTCGCTGTCGTCTTCGGCGCCGGTTTTGCGCTGGGTCTGGTGCGCGTGACGTTGCTCGTGCCACGGCTCGGCGTGCGCGCCGCGGAACTGATCGAAATGCCGCTGATGCTCGCGGTCGTCATGCTGGCGGCGCGTTTCGTCGTGCGGCGATACCCGCGCCCGCCGGCCGCGCGCAGCAGGCTCGGCATCGGCTTCCTCGCTCTGGCCTTGCTGCTTGCAGCCGAACTTGCCGGTGCGCTGCTGGTGCAGCAAACGACGATACACTCGTGGCTGGCCAGCCGTGATCCGGTGTCGACCAGCGTCTACGCCATCGTCCTGCTTCTTTGTGCGGCGATGCCGTGGATCATTGCGCGACGGACCGGTTGAATCGATCGAACGCGGGAGATACCCGATGACTGCGCCAGAACACGCCAGAACGATCCTGCGCGACGAGCTGCGTCACGAGGCCGATGCCGGCTTTCCGTTGTTGTCGAAGATCCCGGCGACCCACATCGTGCAGTTCGTCGACTACTACAGCAGCCTGGCGCTGTCACAGCAGGCCGCGCTGATCGATGCTCTGGTGCGCACGCAACTGGGTGAGGAGCCGGGTTACGCGCCACAGCTAGAGATCGAGCAGATGCGCAACGTATTCGGCAGACCGGGCCCGTTCGTCGGCGGCTGGCGCTACACGGATATCCGCTTCCTCCACAAGATGCCCGGCATTGCCGAGTTTGGCGGCGTCGACAACTGGCTGCGCCACTACAGCGGACTGGCCCTGCTACCGCGCCGCGACCTGTTGCCCGATACCGCCAACTTCACGCCAGCCCGAGCGCCGCTGCTGCGCAAGCTGGTTGGCGCCGTGCTCAAGTCGATGGGTTTCAACGGCAGCCGGTCCTCGGGCGAGATGCGCTACGTGTCGAGCGACGGCAGCATATTCGGATGCGACTTCGGTGCGCGCATGGGCCAGCTGCGCTGGCAATGCAGCCGAGGCGAGCCTCTCGCCGAGCAGGCGAAGCTCGGATATCGCGCGTCCGCCTACGAGACGATCTGGCATCTGCGCAGCGACTGGGACTACCTTACAGAGGAAAATGCCGAGCGCTGCGTGGCGTTGTTGCCGATCCTGATCGAACGCAAGAGCGCGCTCGAGGATCGCCTCGCAATGCGCTGAATTGCCGCGCCGGGAGTGCACAAACGCGTACCTCAGCGTTTACCATCCGGACTGCATGCCAGTGCACCGAGGGGAGACCGGAATGCCCAACGCCAGCGTGTTGATCTCGACCTACAACGAACCGCAATGGCTCGAATGGGTGTTGCTCGGTTATGCGCGGCAGACCTTCACCGACTTCGAGATGATCGTCCTCGACGACGGTTCAACGGCCGACACGCGCGCGCGCATCGAGGCGTTGCGACCGCATCTGCCGTATCCGCTGCGGCACTTCTGGCAGCCTGATGTGGGCTATCGCAAGTGTACGGCGATGAATCACGGCAT
The DNA here is from genome assembly GCA_038259445.1 of Lysobacterales bacterium. Taxonomy (GTDB): domain Bacteria; phylum Pseudomonadota; class Gammaproteobacteria; order Xanthomonadales; family Rhodanobacteraceae; genus Dokdonella. Next base: position 14,224 of record JBBSOU010000069.1, read on the forward strand.
CGTCATGGCGAACGCCGATTATCTGGTTTTCAGCGACGGTGACTGCGTGCCACGCGCCGATTTCCTTGCCTGCCACATGGCCATGCGCGAGCCACGTCGTTACTTGTCAGGCGGCTACAGCAAGCTGCCGATGACGCTCAGCCATCGGATCACGCGCGAGGACATCAGCGCCGGTCGCGCCACCGAGTATGCGTGGCTGGCCGCCAACGGGCTCAAGCGCCACACGCTGAAACTGCGTGCGCGATCGCACTGGATGCAGGCGCTGTTGAACCGTCTGACACCGGTCGCGCCACGCTTCCACGGCCACAACGCCTCGGCGTGGAAAGCCGACGTGCTGCGCGTCAATGGCTGGGACGAGCGCATGCAGTACGGCGGCCAGGACCTCGAACTCGGCGAGCGGCTCAATCACGCCGGCATTCGCGGAAAGACCATTCGCTACTCGGCAATCTGCGTGCATCTCGAACACGAACGCCCGCATCGACTGCCCGGGATGCGCGAGAACTGCCTGAAGATCCGTTCCGAAACGCGGCGCACGCGCGCGCACTGGACCAGTCACGGCATCGGCACGCAGAGGGAAGCGATCAGTGTTGCCGATGCACCGACACGTTCAGCGCCCCCCTCCGCGAACGCGACGCCAGCAAACTTCAAGCATGCAGCAGCGCGAAATGGTTAGCGATACGCTGATCGAGTCTGCGCAGGCGGCATGAGGCCGACAAGGCTCGTGCGGTGGTGTGCGCGGCAGCGTGTGAGAGGGATTGCCCCGGCAAGCCGCGTGCACCGGCACGAAGGCGTCATGCACATCACCGCGTTGTTTGGACCAGCGCATCGAGGCCGAACTGCCTGCGCGAAGCCATGCGTTGCAACCATTCGGCGCACGGTCAGTCAGCGTGCCGGCGCCACACCTTGATTTGCGCGCAGGCAGTGCGCTGACGCCTGCGCAAGGGTAGACACGAATATGCCTATGCAGACGCGACCAGCGCACTGAAATCGATGCGCTTGAGCAGTTTCGGTTCACCGAGAAAGCTGCCCTGCGCGTAGTCGACGCCGGACTGCAGTACCGCGTCGAGCGTGCCCAGTTCGTCGACATCGCCGGCGATCACGCGCATGCCGAGCGATTGCGCGAGGTTGGCAATCGAGGCGACACGCTTGAGTTCGCGTTCGTCACCGCGCATGCGCTGCACGAGTGCCGGATCGAGGCGCACGAAATCGCCGGGCAATCGCTGCGAGCCGAGAAACGGCAGTGACCCCGGACCGGTGCCGGAACCGCGCAGCACGAACCGGCAGCCAATCGCCTGCAGGCGCGCAATGAAGCGGCGTGCCGCCGGCAGATTCGACAGATCCGCGCTGGCGCCGATTTCGAGCACGAGCTGGCTGGCCGGGACGCCGGTCGCGACCACTGCTTTTTCGATGGCTTCAAGTGACTCGGGATCAGCCAAGGTCGCCGGCGCCAGACGTGCAATCACGCCGATCGACCCATTGCTCCCGCGCGCGCCGGCCAGATGCGCGAGCACGCCGTTGATCACCCACAGGTCTATGCGCTGGATCATGCCGACGCGTTCGGCCAGTGGCACGAATGCACGCGGCTGGATAAGCTGACCGTCCTTGCCGACCATGCGCAGGCGCACCGCATACAGGGCGCCTTCGCTGCCGGCGCCACGTTGCCACCCTGACTGGGCGAACGGGCGCGTGGCCAGTGCGACTACCGGTTGCACGAGGATGACGAAGCGCGCCTGCTCGAGCGCGACACGCAGCCGCTCGCTCGATTCCGACACCGGCGGCGTACGCGCGGCCGAGACCGCCGCCGGCACATGCGGGCCGGCCGCACTCGCTGCTTTCGCCCGTTCGAGTGCCTCGTCGGCAGTCACCGTTCGCGGACTCAGCAACTCGGCGCCGACCGTGGCACCGATTGTGTGCTGGACTTCGCCGACCGTGTAGGTGCGACCATTGAGCAAGTGATGGAAGCTGCGCGCGAGCACGTCGATGTTGTCGACCTGCACGCCGCTCAGCAGCAGCAGGAAGCTGTCGCCGTCGCCGCGCGCGAGCACGTCGCCTTCGCGCAGCCGGCGCGCCAGCGTCTGCGCGACCGTGCGCAGGCGCTCGTCGCCGCGCGGCGAGGTGGCGTCGCCATCGCGCACGACATCGATATGCAGTAACGCCGAATAGCCGCCGCGCTCACGCAGCCGCGTGATTTCCTGCACGAGACGCTGGCGCAGATGCCGTGCGTTCGGCAAGCCGGTCAACGGATCGTGGCTGAGCTCCCAACGCAGACGCTCGGCGGTGCGCCGTTCGGCGATGTCGCGAAACACCACCACTGCGCCATGCGTGTGGCGCTGCGCCGACAGCGGCAGCACCGTGCATTCGACCGGCACACCGCTGCCGTCGCGACGCCGGAACATCGTCTCGAGGTTGCGCGCGCCGCCGCCTTCGCTGTGCGCGCGGCCGAGTGCCGAGTTGCGCGCCGACTCATTCGGATACACGGCGGCGTTGGCGAGCAGGCCAAGCAGGTCGTGCTCCTCGGAATAGCCGAGCAGGCGCAAGCCGGTCAGGTTGACGAAACTGATGCGGCCTTCGCCATCGACGCCGAACACGCCGTCGCCGACCGAGCCGAGGATACCGTCCAGCTGCTGGCGGTCGGCCTCGGCCGACTTGCGCATCTCGATCGTGCGCGCGAGCGTGGCGACGCGAGCCAAGAACAGTTCGCGCGCTTCATTCTTGAACATGCACTCGCTGGCACCGGCGGCGATGCAGCGTTTGATGATGTCCTCGCGGTAGCTGCCGGTGATGACCGCGATCACCGGCGCGACGGCACGCGCGGAAAACCGTTTGCACAGCACATCGCCGGTGCCGTCGGGAAGAAAGAAGTCGACGATGACCAGATCGTGCGCACCGGTTACGGCAATGCGTTCGGCTTCGGCGATCGAAGCGGCGACATCGACCTGGTAGCCATTGCGTTCGAGCATCTGACCGTAGGCGAGGCGCACGCTCTGCGAGTCGTCGACAAACAGCACGCGCACGCGATCGCGATCGATTGCCGCCACGGGTTCCTCGGCGTGCTCGTCGGGTGCGAGTTCGCGCGCGCTGGCCGGAATGCGTCCGAACTGTGACCAGAGCAGGAAGCGGCAACGGTCGCTGCTGTCGACCCATTGCCGAATGTCGGCTGTCTCTTCGTGCGCAAGCAGCAGCGTCGGTGGTGCGTCGGGCGCTTCGCGCAGGTAATCGAGCAAGGCGATGAACTCGCGCGTCGCGCGCGCCGGCGCACCGACGATCGCCACCGCATACGGCTGCTGTTCGCTGGCCGGATCGGTGATGCGGCGCAGGTGGTCGAAGGCCTCGAGGTAGTTGCCGATCTCGGCACGCACCGGCAACTCGGTGGCGGCCAGCGTCCGTCGCAGCAGATGGCTGAGCGTGGTCGAACGCTCGACGATGAGTATTCCGCTCAAGGGAGGCCCCGGCACCGCCATCGAAAAAACGTCACGCGGTTTTCGCGTGGACCCGATACCACCTCGTCCGCGTGCGCACGGAGAACCGCGCGCCTCCCCCGGCAGACGTCCGAACATGAGACCAGCACGCGGCATGCTTTGCAAGATCGCTACGTGGAGCGATGCAGGGATGGCCGGTACGGCTTGCGTGGGAGGGGCTTCAGTCCCGATCTCCCGCGATGCGATGCAATCGGGACTGAAGCCCCTCCCACAATCGCGCTTGGGCGCCAGGCAGCGGCAGAACTCGCCTGGCGCTTTCCGCGAACACCGCGCCGGATTCATTACAATGCCAAGTCGACCCAGCGGAACCCGCCATGTCCTATCCCCACACCCGTCTGCGCCGCATGCGTCGCGATGCGTTCTCGCGCGCGCTCGTGCGCGAGACCGTCTTGACCAGCGCCGACCTGATCATGGTCGCGTTTGTCATCGATGGCAGCGGCAAGCGCGAACCGATTGCCTCGATGCCTGGCATCGATCGCGTCTCGATCGACGAACTGCTGCACGTCGCCGGCACCTGCGTCGAGCTCGGCATCCCGGCCCTCGCGCTGTTTCCGGCGCCGGGGCCAGACGTGAAGAGTGACGACGCCAGCGAAGCATGGAATCCCGAAGGGCTGTTCCAGCGCGCCGCGCGTGCGCTCAAGGCGCAGTATCCCGAACTCGGCCTGATCGGCGACGTCGCCCTCGACCCGTACACGACCCACGGACAGGACGGACTCATCGACGAGACCGGCTATGTCGTCAACGACGCCACCGTCGCCGCCCTTGTGCGCATGGCACTGGCGCAGGCCGAGGCCGGCTTCGACATCGTCGCGCCGTCGGACATGATGGATGGGCGCATCGGCGCGATCCGCGCCGCGCTCGAACAGGCCGGCCACGTGCACACGCGCATCCTCAGTTATTCGGCCAAATATGCTTCGGCGTTCTACGGCCCGTTCCGTGATGCGGTCGGCTCGGCCGGCAATCTCGGCAAGGGCGGCAAGCACACCTACCAGATGGATGTCGGCAACAGCAACGAGGCCTTGCGCGAAGTGGCACTCGATCTCGAGGAAGGCGCCGACGTCGTCATGGTCAAGCCGGGCATGCCGTATCTCGACATCGTTCGCCGCGTCAAGGACACCTTCGGCGCGCCGACCTTCGTCTATCAGGTCAGTGGCGAGTACGCGATGCTCAAGGCCGCCGCGCAGAACGGCTGGCTCGACGAACGCGCGGTCGTGCTCGAAGCATTGACGGCGATCAAGCGCGCCGGCGCAGACGCGATCCTGACCTACTATGCGATCGATGCGGCGCGCTGGTTGCGCGGCGAGTGATCAATCCAGGAGTGCACGATGCAAACCAGTGACGAGGTTCCGGTGGCAGCGCCGTTCGCAGTCGGCGTGACGCGACGCTTCGCGGTGTTCGGCCAGCCGATCGCACACTCGCTGTCGCCGCGCATCCATGCGGCGTTCGCGCACGGCCTCGGAATTGCGCTCGAGTACCGAGCGATCGAAGCCTCGATGGAGAGCTTCGTCATCGACCTGTCGCGCTTCGGCGCCGAAGGTGGCAATGGCGCCAACGTCACGTTGCCGCTCAAGCAGCAAGCCGCCTCGCTTTGCCTGACCTTGAGTGAACGCGCACAACG
>JBBSOU010000070.1:0-19243 GCA_038259445.1 Lysobacterales bacterium
CCGATCTCGCCTCGGCGTTCGATGAGGCGGACTCCGTCGGCACATCCCCTGATGTTCGCCGTGAATGCCCAGGCACCGAGCGCGGCATAGCCGAATTTCGGCTCGCCGGTCCACAGGATCTCCCGGTTGCGATCGGAGAGCAGCTTGCCGTCGATCAGCGCACGATCAAAGGTGAGCATGTCGGCTGGCACGCCTTCGATCGCGCCTGCCGCTCCGAATCGTTTCAGCGCGGGCGTCGCCGCGGCGGTCCCGTCGTCGCGGTAGCCGGTCACGATCGAGCGCGGTGCGCGATTGGCGTCGACCACGGCGACCGAGTCGAGCTTCAGCCCTGCGGCAAATTTCTCGCGCACGAGGTCGCTGTAGCGCGTTTTTGCACGCTGCTCGAGGATCCTGCCCAGCAGCAGGTAGTCGCAGTTGTTGTAGGCAAAGCGTTCACCCGGCGCCGACGTGGACGGGCCATTGCACCAGGCATTGCCTACCGGAAACCCCTCCGTATAGAACGACGGCACGCCGTTGGCAGCGGGCGGCGTCTGATCGGGGTTCGGCAGTCCCGAGGTGTGCTGAAGGAGATGCCGTATCGTGATTTTCGCGCGGTTGCCGCCGGTGAACTCGGGCAAGGCGTCAGCAAGTGCCGTGTCCAGCGACAGTTCGCCGGCATCGACGTGCTGCATGATGAGCACGGCAGTGAGTTGCTTGGTGACCGATGCCCAGCGCCATACCGACTCGACGTCGTGCGGCGTGGCGTTCGCCCGATTGGCAATCCCGCGGGCCTGCGAGTAGAACGTGCCCGACCGATCCGCTGCCATGACGACGCCCTGAAACGATGCGCGTTCGAGCACGTCATCGACTGCGCCGGTTCTCGAATCAGCTTGGGCGGTGCTGCAAAGCATGAGCAGCGCTGCAGCGGCGATCAGTCCAGTCTTGCACATGGGAACCTTCACCTCGGGTGTCTGCGGAAGCATGCTCGACATACGATGCAGCACAGCCGCGGGATGCGGTGGCGGGACGTGGCGCAAAGGCGGCAGCGATGGTCAACGTCGCCAACGGTCATGCGCGGTTCCACTACACCCTTGCGACTTCTCGGGGCACCATCGATGCGTCCCAGACACCTTCGCTCTTGGCCACGAACATCGTCGCCGTGAGGTCGCCAGTCACGTTGACCACGGTACGGGTCATGTCGAGGATGCGATCGACGCCGAGCACGATCGCAATCGCTTCGCCCGGTACGCCCATCATCGCGAGGATGCCGACCAGCAACGGAATCGATCCGCCCGGCACGCCGGCCGCGCCGATCGCGGTGATCACCGACATCACGATCACGACCACCATCATGCCGAGCGAGAGGTCGACGCCAAAGACCTGGCACAGGAAGATCACCGTGATGCCTTCGAAGATCGCGGTGCCGTTCATGCACATCGTTGAGCCGAGCGGCAACACGAAGCCGGCGATTTTCGGTGGTAAGCCGAGATTTTCCTGCGCCGTGCGCATGGCTGCCGGCAGCGTCGCCGCGCTTGAACTGGTCGAGAATGCGGTGACCAGTGCGCCCTTGACGCGCGAGAAGAACAGCAGCGGACTGATCTTCATGACCAGGCGCATGATCAGCGACAGGTTGACGAACAGATGCAGCAGCAGCGCAACCATGACCACAAGCACGTAGCCGCCAAGCGGTTGCAGCAAGGCGAAGCCGAATCGCGAGGTCACGCCGAAGATCAGTCCGGCAACACCGAACGGCGCGAGCTTCATCGCCAGGCCGACGATGACGATGACGACGTCGTTGATCGACTCGAGCACCTTGATCATCGGTTCGGCGCGTGACGCGGGAATCTGCGTCAATGCAGCGCCGAACATCAGCGCGAAGAAGATCACGCCGAGCATGTCGCCGTTGGCGGCGGATGCGACCGGGTTGCGCGTGACGATATTGACGAAGGTGTTGATACCGAAACCGCCGCTCGCTTCCGCTTCGACTTTCGATGCGGCATCGGCTGCATAGGTCGCCATCAACTCGGTCTTCACCGATTCGGGAATCGCGTCACCAGGCTTTACGATCAAGACCATCGCCAGGCCGAAACACGCAGCCAGCGCGGTCGTCGCAAAGAAATATCCGAGCGCCTTGCCACCGACGCTGCCGACCTTGCGCAGGTCGCCGAGCCCGGCCACGCCGAGCACGATCGACGAAAACACCAGCGGCATGACGATCATGAACAGCAGGCGCAGGAAGATCTGGCCAATCGGACCGGCCACGTACTCGTTGAGCCACACCACGGTGGCGTGCTCTGCGCCGAACTGGGTATTGGCGATGATCCCGGCAATGCCGCCGACCACGAGTGCGATGAGGATCTTTGTGTGCAGGGCCATGCCCTTGCCGGTGCTGCCAACTGGTTCCGACATCTGATCCTCGTGGCGTGGAGTTGGCGATCAGCTGCGACCGATCACATGAGCTGGCGTACAGTCGAACGCGTGGCCAACGTGCTGCCGGAGTATTGCGGGCTGCGTAAGAGCGAGTCAAACGCGGCTCGTGCTCGCCATGCGTTCGACGTACCTCGCGCAACTGCAATCGTTGTACGCTTGCGCCCGATACGACACGAACCCGGAGATTCGATGACGCAGTCGACAGTCGCGCACGCGCAGCGTGTTTCGTTCGCCCGGCATCGGCTGCATCGCACTTGAGTGCGCAAGTTCCGCGCGCTTCGCACCGCCTTTATTTGTGGGTGCTCGCGGCGATCATCGTCGGCGGCATGATCGGGCATTTCTTTCCCGATGTCGGCGTCAGTCTCAAACCGCTCGGTGATGCGTTCATCGGTCTCATGAAGATGCTGATCGGTCCCATCATCTTTCTTACCGTCGTCATCGGCATTGCCGGTGTCGCCGACGTCAAGAAGGTGGGTCGGGTCGGCGTCAAGGCGCTGGTGTATTTCGAGGTGGTGTCGACCTTCGCCCTGGTCATTGGCCTGGTCGTGGTCAATACGGTCAAGCCGGGCGCGGGATTCAACGTCGATCCGTCCACGCTTGATGCGAGCGCGGTTGCCAACTACGCGAAGCAGGCCGAGGACCAGAGCACGGTCCAGTTCCTGCTCGACATCATCCCGAGGACGTTCACTGATGCGTTCACCGGCAACGGCGATCTGCTGCAGGTGTTGCTGGTCGCGTTGCTGTTCGGCTTCGCGTTGATGGGTCTTGGCGAGCGGGGTCGACCCGTGCTCGGCCTGCTCGAACAGATCTCCGCGGTGTTCTTCCGCATGATGGGCATGATAATGACGCTGGCGCCGATCGGTGCCGGTGGCGCGATGGCGTTCACGATCGGCAGGTACGGCCTCGAAAGTCTCGGCCCGCTGCTCAAGCTGATGGGCAGCTTCTACCTTACGTGCGCGCTGTTTGTGGTGGTCGTGCTCGGGCTGATCGCGCGGTTCGCGGGTTTCAGCATCTTCAAGTTCCTGCGCTACATCCGTGACGAACTTTTTCTCGTGCTCGGCACCTCGTCCTCGGAGTCTGCCCTGGTGCCGATGATGCAAAAGCTCGAGCGCCTCGGCTGCTCGAAGTCGGTGGTCGGCCTGGTCATCCCGAGCGGCTATTCGTTCAATCTGGATGGCACCAACATCTACCTGACGATGGCCGCGATCTTCGTTGCGCAGGCGCTCAACGTCGATCTGACCCTGACCCAGGAGCTGACCCTGCTCGCTGTCGCGATGCTGACCTCGAAAGGTGCATCCGGGGTGACCGGTGCAGGCTTCATCACGCTGGCGGCCACGCTGGCCGTGGTGCCATCGGTACCGGTGGCAGGACTCGCGCTGATCCTCGGCATCGATCGCTTCATGAGCGAGGCGCGTGCGCTGACCAATCTGGTCGGCAACGGTGTCGCCACGATCGTCGTGGCCAAGTGGGAGAACGAAGTCGACGCCGAGCGCTTGGCAAGCGAACTCGCGCGTGGTCCGGACGCGACCGGATTCGCTACGGAGACAAAGCCCCTGCCGCAGGCGTGAGAGCCTCGCGAACGCCGAGGTTGCCCGCGAATCGCCACAAACCGACGTGCCTGCCGCCTCTTGCGCCTGCTGTGATCGGTGCACCTCAATTGCGGAGTGTGCGGCATGCAGACGACACCATGGACCCAGGGCGTGACCGTTCGCGTGCTCGGCATCGGATTGCTCGCCTTGCTGATGCTGATCCCGCTGGTGCAGGTGCAGATGCTGATCACCGAGCGACGCGGCCTCGAGTTCGAAGCGCGCACGAAGATCGCCGAACGCTGGGGTGGCGAACAGATCGTCGGCGGGCCGGTGCTGGTCGTCCCGGTACGCACGGCGGTGCACAGTGACAAGGGCTGGATCAGCCAGGATGTGCGTCACGTCGTCCTGGCTGATCAACTGACCATCGACGGTTCCCTCGATACCGAGAAGCGCCGTTATGGCATCTACGAGACGCCGGTCTACACGAGCACTCTGGCCATCAGCGGGCGCATCGATCTCGCCGCGGTATTGGCCTTGCTCGCACCGCGCGGCGAGCCACTCTGGCACGCGGCCGTTCTGCGCATGCCGATCGCCGATGTGCGCGGCATCCGCAGCATGAGCGCGCTGCGCATCGACGGAAGGGAACTGGCATTCGGTCCGGCCAGCGGCAATGTCGGTGGCCTCACCGCGACCGAGGTCGCGTTCCCGATCGACGAGGGCATGCGCGAGCGCGCCATCGACTTCCGCTTCGACCTGCGCCTGGCCGGAACCGCATCACTGAACGTCGTTCCGCTGGCGCGGCAGACGGACGTGAGCCTGCAGGCACAATGGCCCGATCCGGGTTTTGCCGGCGCGTTCCTGCCGGCCAGTCGCGAGGTCGCTGCGAACGGATTCCGTGCGCATTGGCAGGTGCTCGATCTCAATCGCCAGTACGGACAGCAATGGCGGGAGGACTCCAGCGACGCGCCGCATCTGCACGCCTCCGCATTCGGTGTCGAGTTGTACCAGCCGGTCGGCACCTACCAGCGCAATGAGCGCGCCGGGAAATACGGCATCCTGTTCGTCGCGCTGACGTTCGTTGCATTGTTCCTGTTCGATGCGCTTGGTCGCTGGCGCGTGCATCCGGTGCAGTACCTGCTGGTCGGTCTGGCCTTGTGCACGTTCTACGTCGTGCTGCTGGCGTTGTCGGAACAAGTCGGCTTTGCTTGGGCCTACCTGCTGGCATCGATCGCGGTGGTCTCGATCATCAGCGGCTACGCGTTCGCAGCGGCGCGCAGCCGCGGCGCCGGCACCGCGCTCGGCGCGCTGCTGGCCTTCATCTACGCGCTGCTGTACGGACTCGTGGTCAGCGAACAGTATTCGTTGCTGATGGGCGCCATCGCCTTGCTCGTGTCGGTCGGCGTGCTCATGTATCTGACCCGGCGCGTGGACTGGTACGCTCTCGGCCCTGCGCGCGTCACCGTGCCTGGAAGGATGCAATCGGCATGAACCTGCTGGCCATCGAAACCTCGACAGAATGCTGTTCCGTTGCGCTGCTGAGCGGCTCGGTGCTGATCGTGCGCAGCGAAATCGCACCGCGTCGTCATGCCGAGCTGCTGCTGCCGATGTGCGAGCAGGTTCTCGCCGAAGCGGGCACCGCGCGCAACGCGCTTGATGCGATCGCGGTCGGGCGGGGCCCCGGCGCCTTCACCGGCGTGCGCCTTGCGATCTCGGCGGCACAGGGCATCGCGCTGGCGCTTGATATCCCGGTGCTGCCGGTGTCGTCGCTGGCCGCGCTCGCGCTCGACGCGCCGGAAAACGGCGCACCGATCCTTGCCGTGATCGATGCGCGCATGGGCGAGATCTATGCGGGGCTGTACCGTCGCACACCGGCCGGACTGGTCGAGTTGATCGGCGCCGAAACGGTAGGCCCGGCCAGCGCATTGACCGTGCTGCGCACGCGCGCCTGGAATGTGATCGGCACCGGCTGGGATACCTACGCGGACACGATTCGCGAGCGACTCGGCACGCCGCCCGCAAGCACGCGCGGCCAATGCTATCCACAGGCCGAGGCGATCGCGCGACTGGCAGAGCCACAGCTGCGTGCCGGCGGCGGCGTGGCCGCGGAGCACGCATTGCCGGTTTACCTGCGCGACAAGGTGGCGTTGACGACCGAGGAGCGGCGGGCGAGCTTGTAAGCTGACCTCATTTCGATCGCCGGGACTCGCGATCGCCCGTTTCGATCCTGTCAGTCTGGATCAGCTCATCCGGGTTCGGAATCGCTTCAGGTAATGCTGCAGTGGCGACAGGCGCGGCATGGCCAAGGCCGCCTTCGCATTCTCGTACGCGTTGGTGGCGTGGGTGATGTCTCGATACAGACGCTGGATATGTTGATCGCGTCGCGCGAGCAGAATGCGAATCTCCTGCATGTCGTCTCCGGTCAGCACCAACCCGGGTTGAAACCTTTGCGGCAGCGGACGATCCACGTAAATCGTCGAATGCGTGTCGGCAAGCTCTTCCTGCGGGCGCTCGTGCGAGTAGAAGTAGAGCGCAATCGATCGCCGCGACACGTGGCGAGAATCGGCGGGCAAACGGATCTCCGGAAAGCCGTGCCAACTCGTTTCGGTCGTTTCGAAAATCACGCAACGATTGAAGTCGGGCGCTACCCTCACCACGTGGTCGTCGCTCGAACGCGGATCGGAATGCAACTCCAGCGCGCCGCCCCAATCATCCTGCCACTCATGATTCAGATAGACGATGAGGTTGAGGCGTCGATGCCAGTTCTCGATCGGGTGCCGGTTGAAATCGACGTGGGCATCAAGGTCCTGGCCATGACGATTTTCGTGGGTACCACCGCCGAAGTACCACGGGTCATAAAGGAGGCCATCGATCGACGTCAGCTTGCCAACGAGCTTCAGGAACTCATTTGACTGGATCACGTCGTCGAGTGCCATGAAGCTCGGGCCAAGCGCGCGGATCTTCTCGATGGTCGACTTGTTGCCGAGGTCGCCGTTCTCATTGCGCGCATTGCCGAGCTCGAAAGCAGGGAACTCCTCGTCAAGTCGCGCGACGTACTCGGGCGATAAGAAATTGTCGATCACCACATGGCGGAACGGCTTTGCCGACGCGAATTGCTGTGCGAACGAATCCGCATGATCGATAACGTTGTTGGCGACGACATCTTTCATGAGTAGGCCCCTGACGCGACTTTCTGTTGGGGAGAATCTGATGCCGGAGGAAGCACATGGTTCAATCGGAATCGCTTTCGCGGTCGTATCGCCGGCGGCGTCGCAGTTCTCGCCCGCATGCACGGCATGTTTTGCCGGCACTGTCCGGAATCCGGAGCGCATGCAATGTTCCGGTGTAAGCGATCCCCTGACCAGACGGTTTCCTGCAAACGGTCGCTGGCGCATCACGGCGATGATGTGCGTGGGCGTAATCGCACCTTTCGCCATTTCGAACTCATCGCGCGCGTGGACGCGGTCGATGAAGTCGCGATCCCACGCCGCCTCCGCGTCGAAGTTCGGCCCGAAGCTGCGGTCAATGAAGGGATCGATCAGGTTCCCGTACGGCAGGAACAGTTCGAAGTCGAAGTGCTCGACCAGCAGCGGCAGGATATCCTCGGCACTAATGCCTTCGAAGCCCTCGTTCGAACAATCCCAGTTCCCGAACTGCTCTTCATGCCGCTGCAGCTGGACATTCCATCGATACGACGCCGGCAACTCGTTCCAGAACTCCTGCACGATGTCGAGCGCTTCCGGCCAGCGCATGTGGCCGTTGCGGCCAATGATGTCCGAGGTCATGAAGCGGCCATCGGGCGCCAGCCCCTGGCTCACGGCAGAAAACAACCGCTCGAGGTGCATCACGTGATGAAGGCTCTGGTTCGCCATGATGGCCGCGTAGGCATCACTGGCAGGCGTCCATGAATTGAAGTCGACGAGCGACGTGGTCACCTGGTCAGCCAAGCCGTTCTCGAGTGCCAGATGTCGCCCGCGTTCGAGCATCGCCTCATTGATGTCGAGGCATTCGATCGTGAAGTCGCTCAAGCCTCGTGCGACCAGCAGTTTTGCGACCCGAACTTCAGTGTCGCAGTTGCCGGCGCCGAGACTGGCGAATCTGACCGGCCGAAATGACGCTTCTGCGTGCGCCAGTGCGAACGTGTTGGCGAAGAATTCGTCAGGACTCGAAAAGCCGAATGCATCCAGCATCGGGCGCAGGTGCGTGTTGGACCAGTAGTGGAAGATCTCTGGCAGGTCGTGCACTTCATGCTGGTCGTCGAAGATCTCCTGTTCGCGAGCGAGCCTGTTCAAGTAATTTCTATTCGCTCTTGACGCTGGGTACAGCCAGCGAGTGATGCGATCCTTGAGTGGTTTCGGAACATGGCCGAAGATCGGAAGCTGCGTCGCAATGAGCGTGGCTGCCCGTGCCAGTTTTTCCTTTTGCGTACCCATAGCCCTGCTATTCCTGAGATGCCATGCAAGAATCCTGTGGCATTGCGATGTGTGCGTTCAAAATCCCATTCCGGTCCTGCCGATCTCGCTTTTCAGTGGTCCTATCCCAGACGTCACGACTCACTGCGGAGAGATCCAGCATTGTGTACCGCTGGTCGCGAATGACTCGAGTACCTTCCAACTCTTCCAAAAGGACAGCAGCCTGCTTGATCGCTGCGCGGAGTGACGAGTCCATCTCGAGGTCCTGATGCGGGAGTACGAGAAAGTGGATATCGTACTGGCTGATGTACTTTATCAGCCCTGCTGCGCTGGACGTGTATTCCGGTCTCGAATAGCTGATTACCCGAAGATCTTCATAACGCGCAGGTAGTCTGTACAGGTAGTCCTGCTCGACGATTCCAACCACTCGCGGGACTCCGCTTCGGTCCTTCAGGTAGCGTGAAATCTCGCTCATCCCTGCGTGAGAGAGAATGGAAAAATCTATGGCACGCGCCTGTTTCCAGGGTCGCGACAAGTCCGCATCAAAGGATCTGGTGCCTGGCGACCAGGCTCCGCTAACAAAGCTGTAGCTGGCTTGGAACAAGGCGATTGCCGAGACGCATGCAAGTGCGCTGGCGCGCAGAAGGGGTTCCCTTTCGATGCGGCGAAACGCTACCGCTGAAGTTATCAGGATCGCCGGTATCAGCGAGTACAGGAAATAGTTCCCGTCGCTGCCTCGCACGAGGTACTTGACGCCAATCGCCAGTACAACACCGGTCCCAATGAGTACGACGAAAGGGAAGGCGACGCGAGCTGGCAGTTTCTCGCGCTCCTTTGCACCGAGCATGACGGCGGCGAATGGAATCGCAAGGAGGAGCCAGATCCACACATTACCGACCCACGTTATGACCACGTGGGGAAGTTTATGCGGACGAAATGCCCAATCGATCAGCAGAGCCGGCACGTCTGTCCAGTCCTGCGGGTGGGTCCATGGCAGGGTTCCAGCAGGTGGGCGAAGCTCGAATCCCAGCGCATGCCAGATCTTGAACAGTGGGTCAGGTCCGATGGTTGGCAGTCCGGCGAGAATGAACGTCCGGGCCAAAACGAACATGGCGACGCAAACCACGACAATGAGTGTCATCACCGCCGGTGCGACTGATTGATTCTCCGTTTGCAACGGCGTTTGACGAGTTCCTGTTCGAAGCATTATCGCCGTGAACACCAGCAGCAGTCCCAGATACGGGATCGCCGTGAGCTTTGCGCAGCACGCGAGTATCACGCACGAAAGTAACCAGGCCCCGTCCGCGAGGGATCGGGTGTGAACGAGCCGGATCGCCATGATTGCCGCAACGAGAGCAAACAGTACCGCGAACACGTCGGGCTTCGTTTCACCGGCAATATTGGCTAGTGCCGGCAAAGTTGTGATCAGCGCGAGCACCGGCAGCCTCGCATGCCTTGGGAGTTGGGTCTCGCGCATCAATACATGCGCGGCCATCAACAATGGAACTAGCAGCAGCACGCTCATGCCTGCGATGATCGAGGTATCGCCTGCGGCACTGACCGGCAGCAAAAGCATCTCGTAGATCTTCGGGTAATAATGGACCGGCGAGACGAGTGCCAATGATTCGTACACGGTGCTCGCTGGTGCGAGGACGTATTCGGCCTTGAGTCCATACCAGAGCGAGTCGTGGCCTGTCGCCGTTTTCGTTCGCGCGTAAAGGACGGTCAGCCACGCAGTTAGCGCGCCACACCATGCGCGGTCTGATGGCGTTTGCTCACGGATTCTCGTCCACAGATGAACAAGCAGGGGACGATGTCCGGCGAGCACGGCAGGCACCAGTAAAATCGCTGTCATCCATCGCAATGCCTTTATCGAACCGAAATCGACGGCAGACAATGTCCAGGCGAAAAGACTCCAGATTGCGATTCCGCTGACCAATGCGTGCAGGTAGTCGAGGAATGATCGGGCCGATGGCTGACCCGACAGGCGTCGCATGAGCATTCCGAGTCCGATCAGGATCTCAAGATAGAAAATGTTTATCAGCAGCGGAACATCGATCGCGTGACGACGCGCGTAGAGCGCGAGCGGAACGAAGCCGAGCAGCACGATTTGCCATCGTGTATTTGCCTTCATCGAGAATCCGAGCAGTGCGATGAGGGCCAACGCTTCCAGGCCCCCCTGCCAGGTTTGGGGCTGCTGCAAATGCCAGTCAAATGGTCCGGGGACGATCAGTTGCCAGGCCGGAACAGCAATGCATGCGGCGGCAGTTAGGACGACGACAGCCGCTGCGGCCCACTGGCGCGGCGTGCTTGTCGATGCGAAGCCTCGAAGTGGTGTTCCGCCCTGTTCCAGCATCGCTTGTTTTTCTTCCGTGTCGGGTAAGGCGTTCGTGCGAACGATCGACTCGAGTTCAACTCAAGTTGATCGATTCATCGTGTCAGGCGCCGTCGAGCGCCAGTGCATCGAGGTCGTGCGAACCAACAGCTTCAGCTTCGACCGAGTTCCTCGACATCCGCTCGACCACCTTGCTGATGCGCGCCCGATCCGGCGCCCGAAGCAGGGTCGCGGCAAGTTTGCGCAGTTCGCTGCGGTCGAGTGAGTTGACCACTTCACGGACTTCAAGGATCAGACCGGGGTGCATGCTGAAGTTCTCGAGGCCGAGTGCGAGCAGCAGGGCAGTGTGGCGGATGTCGCCGGCCATTTCTCCGCACAGCGTCACCGATTTTCCTGCTCGGTTGCCGGTGGCGATGATCTGCGAGAGCAGGCGCAGCACGGCCGGGTGCAGGGGATCGTAGAGTCCGCCGAGTTCGTCGTTGTTGCGGTCGGCGGCCAGTGTGTACTGCACGAGATCGTTGGTGCCGATCGAGACGAAATCGAGCTTGCGGATCATGCCGGGCAGGGCGATTGCCGCGGCCGGTACTTCGATCATCGCGCCGAGCTCGACATGCTCGGCGATCTCGACGCCTTCCTTGCGCAACTCGCGCATGGCCTGCTTGAGCATCTTGCGCACGGTGACGATTTCCTCGACACAGCTGATCATCGGCACGAGCACGCGCACCGGCCCGTAGCTGCTCGTGCGCAGGATCGCGCGCAACTGGGTGCGCATCAGCGACGGCGTGCGCAGCGACAGGCGCACACCGCGAACACCGAGCGCCGGGTTGGGTTCATCGCGCAGGGCGAGGCCGGCGCCGTCGATCTTGTCAGCGCCGAGATCGAGCGTACGGATCGTCACCGGCAGGCCGCCCATGCCGAGCACGAGGTCGCGATAGGTGAGGAACTGTTCTTCCTCACCGGGAGCGTCCTTGCGCTGCAGGAACAGGAACTCGGTGCGATACAGACCAATACCGGCAGCGCCGCACGCCCGCGCCTGGCTGACATCGGCGGGCAACTCGGCATTCGCATGCAGGCTGATGGCAACACCATCGCGCGTGCGCGTCTCGACGTCACGCAACCGCGCGAGGCGCTTGCCTTGCTGGGCGAGCTCGCGCTGCCAGGTGCGGTATGCGGCGAGATCGCCGGCGGTCGGGTGGACGATGACCTCGCCGTTGTCGCCATCGATCAGGACAAGGTCGCCATCCTGAAGGTGTGAGAGTGCCTCATGCGCACCGACGACCATCGGCAGGCGCAGGGATCGGGCGAGGATGGCGCTGTGCGAAAGTGCGCTGCCGGCGCTCAGAACCGCGCCGAGCATGCCATGCTCGGCCAATGGCACCAGTTCGGACGGAGCGACAGTGTCGCTGATCAGGATTTCGCCGATACGTGAAGCAAGCTTGCGCTCCTCCGCGCTGGATTCGCGGCTGAGCGCGCCCTGCACGCGGCCGATCACGTGTTCGATGTCTTCGCGCCGGCTGCGCAGGTACGGATCGTCCATGGCCTCGAACACCGCGACCAGGCTGTCGCGCTGCATCTTGAGCGCAGCGCTGGCGTGAAAACGTCCCTTGTTGATGAGGTCGTGCAGGCCGTTGACGAATTCCGGATCCTGCAGGATCAGGCTGTGCGCATCGATGAACTCGGCGACTTCGCGGGCGAGCGGCCCGGCGAGCTTGTCACGCAGTACCTGCAGTTCATGGAGCGCACTCCCGAGTGCCTGTTCGAGTCGCGCGAGTTCTCCGGCGATATCGGCTTCGGCAAGCGGCGATTCGTCGACGAGGAATCGGCTGGGCTGTTCGAGACGAGCGCGTCCCAGCGCCTTGCCGCGCGATGCGCCGCTGCCCTTGAGTACGAGTCGCACGTCAGATCCGTCTCCGATGGGCCGCGCGTTCCACGTCGCGCGACAGGTTTTGGGGTAGCCCCGATGCTGCCTACTGGCCCTCGTCGAACTTGCGTTCGAACAGCTCGACGAGCGCGGTCATCGCCGCTTCCTCGTCGGCGCCGTCGACGCGCAGCTTGAGTTGGGCGCCGAGGCCTGCGGCGAGCATCATCACGCCCATGATGCTCTTGGCGTTGACCTCCTTGCCACGATAGACCATGAACACGCTGGACTGAAACGCGTGCAGGGTCTGCACGAGTTTCGCCGAGGCGCGTGCATGCAGACCGAGTTTGTTGGTGATGGTGATTTCGCGTTCAAGCATGATCGATGAATATTCCTCCGCGCCCGCCGCTGGCAGCGGTCTGCGCGAGTTCGTCAAGGGATTGTTCGGGATAATTGAGCACGCGCAACAGCATCGGCAGATTGAGGCCCGATACGCAGTGCGTGGTAAGGCCGAGTGTCGGCAGTCGCTGTGCCACGTTGCACGGCGTCGCGCCATAGAGGTCGGTCAGCACGAGCACGCCGTCGCCGGCGTCGAGACTGCGCGCGTGGCGTGCGGCGTGAGTGAGGGTATGGTCGGGATCGGCACTTGCTTGGACCTCGATCACATCCACCGACAGCGGCAACGTGCCGAGCACATGGCGTGCAGCGCCGATCAGCGCCGCACCCATCGCTTCGTGTGTCATCAACAAGACGCCGACGCTCATTCGCGGGAATTCCGTGCGCTGCCCACGACGCGGGCATCTGCGGCTGGCAGAGTACCCGACTACGCGTCCCGGCGGGAGGACGCTGGTCGACTATTCGAGCTCGCGGTGATAGCTCAGTACCTGTGCGTAACCCAGACGGAAATGTTCGGCCAGCGCCTCGACGAGGTGTACCGAGCGATGCCGTCCACCCGTGCAGCCGATGCAGATGGTCACGTAGCTGCGTCCCTCGGTCTTGAAACGTGGCAGCCAGATGTCGAGGAACGATTGCAGTTGCTCGTAGTAGAGCGCCACATCGGGCTGCTCGGCCAGCCATGCACGTACCGGCGCATCGCGGCCGGACAGCGGCCGCAACTGGGCATTCCAGTGCGGGTTTGGAAGGCAGCGCGCGTCGAACACGAAATCGGCGTCACTTGGCACGCCGCGCTTGTAGGCGAAGGATTCGAACAGCAGCGTCAATGACGTCGAGTTCATGCCAAGTTCGGCGATCACGAGCCTGCGCAGCTGGTGTACGTTGAGTTCGCTGGTGTCGATCACGCGGTCGGCGATTGCCGCGATCGGCCGCATCAGCTTGCGCTCGCTGGCGATCGCGTTGGCGAGCGCAAGGCCCTCGCTGGAGAGCGGGTGCCGCCGGCGGGTCTCCGAGTAACGCTTGATGAGGACATCATCACGCGTGTCGAGGAACACGAGCTCGTACTCGATGGCGAACTCCGCGAGGCTGGCGAGCACACCGGGCAGGCGGTCGAGATCGTCGGCGCGATTGCGCACATCGACGCCGACGGCGAGTTTCGGATGCAGGCCCGAGGCGTCTTCGGAGACGGCGCGCACGAACGCTGGCACGAGCGCGCTCGGCAGGTTGTCGACACAGTAGTAGTCGAGGTCCTCGAGCGTGCGCAGGGCGACCGATTTGCCGGAACCCGACAAGCCGCTGACGACGACGAGGCGTGTCTTCACCGGTACGACCACGGTTTCGCTCATGCGATCACCACGGAGGCAGGCGGCGCAGTTGATGGGCCTGGCGGTCGACGAAGGTCTGCGCCGGGTCAATGCCCTTGGTCTTGAGCATGTGGCTGCGCACGGCCGCCTCGGCGAGCACGGCGATGTTGCGGCCCGAGGCGACCGGGATGACGATCTGCGGCACCTGCACGTCGAGGATCTCGCGGTAGCCGACATCACCGTACAGACGCTTCATCGGATCGTCGGCTCCGGTCTGCGTCATCGGCTGCAGATGCACGATGAGACGCAGGTACTTCGAAGGCTTGACCGCGGTATGGCCGAACATCTCGCGCACGTTGAGCACGCCGAGGCCACGCACTTCGAGCAGGTCACGGAGCATCTCGGGACAGGTGCCGTCGATCACATCGGGTGCAATCAGGGTGAACTCCGGGGCATCGTCGGCGACCAGCCGATGGCCACGCGTGATCAGTTCCAGCGCAAGTTCGCTCTTGCCGGTTCCGCTCTCGCCGGTGATCAGCACGCCGATCGAGTTCACCTCCATGAGCACGCCGTGCATCGTGATCTGGCGGGCCAGGCCGCGTGCGAGATGGTATTGAAGGTAGGTCAGCAGCTCGTGGCCGCGTTTCGGGCTGACCCAGAGCGGCGTCTGTGACTCTTCCGCGGCATCACGCAGGTCACCGGGAATCTTCTGGTCCTTGGTCACCACCAGCGCGATCGAGCGATACGCCATGATCTTTTCGATCGTTTCCCAGCGCTGTCGCGAGTCGAGGCTGTCGAGGTAGTCGAGTTCCTCGGTGCCGATGATCTGCACCTTGTTCGGATAGATGATGTTGAGATAACCGATCAGCGACGGCCGTCGCGACAGACTGTCGGTCGGCTCGATCGCACGCATTTCACCGCGCAGCCCAGCAACCCAGCGCAGCTGCATGCGTTCGCCGATCGCATCGTAGAGCTGGCGGGTAGTCAGTCGATCCATACGGCGGCCTCGGCGATCAGTCGGATTTTCTGCGCTTGCCGAATTTTGCCAGTTTCCGGCGTAACGCGTCGGCATCGGGTGCGCTGCGCAGAGACAACGTCAGCTCTTCGCTGGAGAACATCTCCGCGAGTTCGGCGAGCAGTTGCAGATGCTGGTCGGTGAAATGGCTGGGGACGACAAGGGCGGCGATCAGGTCCACCGGTTGCGCGTCAGGAGCGCCGAACGCAATCGGTGACGACAAGCGCACGAACGCCGCGCGCGGCGCATCTATTTCCGCACTGCGCCCGTGCGGAATGGCAACGCCGCGGCCGAGGCCGGTCGAGCCGAGTGCCTCGCGTGCCGAGAGTGCGTCACGCACGAGTTCACGTTCGTCGGCTGACGACGCGAGCAGCGTTGACAGCAACGCGATCAGCGCGGGCTTGTCGCGGACGGCGACATCGGTGGCGATGCGCCGCAGCGGCAACAGTTCGAGAAAGGGCATTGGCCGGAATGTCGTCCGCAGCGAAGTCCGCGCGAAGTATGCATCGGCAGTGGCCCTGTTGTCCGCCTGACGCGACGATCAGGCGCGGCGCGCAGCCGCGTTGGCGGCTGCGCGCCGTCGCTCCGGGCCGCGGCGCCGTCGCAGCGGCTGGCGCGCTATTCGTAACGCGCGGAGCGTACATCCTCGTTGTGATGGTCGGTGACCTTTTCCTTGTGCTTGCGCACCTGTGCAGTGAGCTTGTCGGCGAGTGCGTCGATTGCCGCGTACATGTCGGACGCAACGGCTTCTGCATGCAGGGCCTTGCCGGATACCAGAATGGTGGCCTCGGCCTTGTGCAGCAGCTTCTCGATGCTGAGGACGACGGAGAGTTCGTGGAGATGGTCGAAGTGACGCGTCAGTCGATCCAGCTTGGACTCGGTATGCTCGCGCAATGCCTGAGTGACGTCGATCTGATGGCCTTTGATGATGACCTGCATGACAGCCTCCTCGTGTGCGGACCGGCAAATGCCGGTCCATTGAAGCGAATGGACACGCTGCGCGCCTCGTGCGGAAATACGTGGCTCCAGATAGGGACCGCGGCGGCTAACCGATGTTCCCGCGGACGCGGACGATGATTCATCAGTTCATGCGGCAGCGATCGTTCGATGACGGAATATTCAGCGCCTCCCGATACTTGGCCACGGTACGCCGCGCCACACTGATGCCGCGACGGTTGAGTTCGACAGCAAGGGCCTGGTCGGACAGCGGTCGCGCAGACTTTTCCTCGTCGATGAGTTTGCGGATCATGGCCTGAATGGCGGTCGCCGAAGCCGCGCCGCCATCGACCGTCGACACGCCGCTCGAAAAGAAATACTTGAACTCGAACGTGCCGCGCGGCGTGTGCAGATACTTGCGCGTGGTCACGCGCGACACCGTCGACTCGTGCATCTCGATTTCCTCGGCGACATCGCGCAGAACGAGTGGGCGCATCGCTTCGGCGCCGAACTCAAGGAAACCGGCCTGCGCGCGCACGATCGCCTGCGCCACCTTGAGCATTGTTTCGGCGCGCGTCTTCAGGCTCTTGATCAGCCAGCGAGCCTCCTGCAACTGACCGCGCAGGTAATTGGCATCGTCACGACGCGCGCGCGCGATCAGGCTCGCGTAGTGTTCGTTGATGGCGAGCCGTGGCTGGCAGCCCGGCGACAGCGTGACCACCCAGCGGCCGTTGAGCTTGTGCGCGTAGGCATCCGGCGCGACGAATTCGGCCGGTGCACTTGAGTATCCGGCGCCCGGCTTCGGCGCCAGTGAGCGTATGAGCTCGATCACATCGTCGACCTGCTCGGGCGTTGTTCGCAGTTTCTGGCAAAGCCGTGCGCGGTCGTTACGCGCGAGCGTCTCGAGATGTTCGGCAACCAGGCGTCGCGCCAGTGTGACGATTTCACTGGCCGGCTGGATCGCCTCAAGCTGCACGTCGAGGCATTCGCCGAGGGTGCGCGAGGCAACACCGATCGGATCGAAACGCTGGATGCGGTGGCGCAACGCCTCGACTTCATCGGGCGTGACGCAAGTGACGCCGGCCACGCTCCCGGCGAGCACTTCGCAGGATTCCTCGAGATAGCCATCATCATTGACGGAATCGATGATCGCCATGGCGATGCCGCGGTCACGCGACGACATCGGTGTCAGGTTGAGCTGCCAGAGCAGGTGGTCACGCAGATCCTCGGTCTCTGCATCTTGCGATTCCATGCCGTCTTCGTCGCTGCCGGCCGGTCGGTAGTCGTGGCGGTCCTGATCAAGATCGAGCGGCGAATCATCGAAATCCGGCGTCGCGTCCTGAATCTCGACACTCGACTCGGTCGGCGCGGGCGCGGTGATCTCGAGCGGGGCTGAGTCGGGCGTGACGTCGTCGCCATCCTCGTCGGCTTCCTCCAGATCGAGCAGCGGGTTGGATTCGAGCGCCATGTTGAGCTCGAGCTCGAGTTCCATGCTCGACAACTGCAACAGCCGGATCGCCTGCTGGAGTTGCGGCGTCAGGGCAAGTTGCGACTGGACTCGGAGTTGCAGCGCGGGTTTCATGCCTCGACGGTTCTTGGGGGATCTGCATGCAATCCTAACGCCAATAATGTCTTGCGGGCAGGACTTGACGTTGACTGCCACGCGGTTCAGGCTTTGGCGTCGTGTTTCGCCAATCGGTGTCGCGAGCATCCGCGCGGCAGGTTCCGACGGCTACCAACAGGCTCGCGAAAGGGGTATTCCTCTGTACGGAAAACCCGCTGCCGAATCCCTGCGAAACGCGCTCTCGTCGCAAGCGGAAAGCGGAACTCGCGTACTACCTTTGGCGGGGAAGCCCAAGCGACCTGAGCCACATCCTGAACACGCGGTCAACCGCTGGCGGGAGGTTTTGGGCGAAACGACTTGCATGCGAAACTCGCGGCCAACCACTTGCGCGAAGGTTCGGACGAAACGCGTTACCTGCGGAACTCGCGGCCAACCTCTTGCGGGATGGTTCGCGCGAAACGCGCTACATGCGGAACTCGCGCCCGAGGTAAACCTCACGTACCTGCTCATTGGCGAGGACGTCCGCTGGCGTGCCCTGAGTCAGCACGCTGCCTGCATTCATGATGTAGGCGCGGTCGCAGATGCCGAGCGTCTCGCGGACATTGTGGTCGGTAATGAGGATGCCGATGCCGCGCGCCTTGAGTTGGCGCACGATGCGCTGAATGTCGACCACCGATATCGGATCGATTCCTGCGAACGGTTCATCGAGCAGCAGGAAGCGCGGCTTTGCCGCGAGCGCGCGCGTGATCTCGACGCGGCGGCGTTCGCCTCCGGACAAGCTCACGCCCTTGCTGGCGGCGATATGGCTGATCTGCAATTCGTCGAGCAGCGATTCGAGTTCGCGCTTGCGTGCCGCGCGGTCGAGGTCCTTGCGCAGCTCGAGGATCGCCATGATGTTGTCGGCCACGCTGAGTCGGCGAAACACCGACGCTTCCTGCGGCAGATAGCCGACGCCGAGGCGGGCGCGTTCGTGCATCGGCATTTCGGTGACATCGCGATCGTCGAGGCGGATCGTGCCGGAATCGACTGCCACCAGCCCGACCACCATGTAGAAACACGTGGTCTTGCCGGCGCCATTCGGTCCGAGCAGGCCGACCACCTCGCCTTCCTCGAGCGAGAACCCGAAATCGCGAACTACCGTACGGCCCGAATAGGCCTTGCGCAAATCGCTCGCACTGAGCATCAGCTGTCGCTGCCGTCCGCGGGCTTGTCCATCGTCGGTGCGCGCTTCTTCGGCTTGAAGATCAGGTGTACTTCGCTGCCGGGCGAGGCATCGCCGCCCTCCATCGCGCCGGTCGCCGTGTTGTAGGTCATGCGCGGACCGCGGAATTCGGATTTGCCGGGCTGGATGACGACGACGTCTCCGGTCAGCACCGCAATGCCGGTACCGTCGTTGTAGTCGATCGTCTCTGCTCGTGCGTTGACGCTGCCGCCGCCGTCGAGCGTCTGCTCGAGGCGCGCAGGTTTGCCGGTCAGCACCATGCGCTGGCC